>DKEG01000011.1:0-197 GCA_002452095.1 Bacteroidales bacterium UBA6828
TGCCGCACATTCGAGGAATTTAAGCGGGAGGTGGATAGTTATCTCCGACAATGATAGAACCAATCCCTAATTGTTAAGCGTATGAATGATAAAGAGAAAGTCATAATGCAGGTGTTGCAGTTTGTGGTGGAGGAGACCACAAACAACATCAGCGAGTTCACCAAGATAACCGCCGGGGATATTCTGGGCAAGACGAA
>DKEG01000011.1:235-18232 GCA_002452095.1 Bacteroidales bacterium UBA6828
CTGTACCACGATAGCGTCCGTTATCAAGCGCACGGAGCGAGCCATACCCGATATACTGATGTCTGCGCACGAGTTCAAGAAGCGGTCGTGGGCGTACAGGATAGCCGAGGCGAAAGTAACGCTGCGTGTGAGTGAGATATTTGCCAAGTACAAAAGCGAGACCCACGTGGCAAGCCCGACCGAGACGATAAAGTTGCAGTAACGATAAAAAACGACCATCCTGTATAAGAATGGTCGTTGGTAAAGATTTTCGATTTAGGGGATTAAAAATTGCGCCATTTGTCAGGTTTATGCAATTTGTACCCATCCTGCTTTAGGGTTATTATGTCTGGTAACAAACATTGCTTGAACCTTTTTTCGTATCTGTTTAGGTCTATTGCTTTCCCGCACATTGTCCTTAGGTTGCTTGAATGTTGGAAAGGTGGAAAGTACACAAATACAGGATGTCCTTGTTCTTGTGCTATCTCAACGGCAGGCAGTACGGCAAGTCCGTACTATGTACAAGTGAACATCACCCAACGGCTCTGCTATCCCACGTGTGCGGAGAATACGCCTGTTTTTGCACCGCAGTTTGCGTTGGTAGGCGTGTCGCAGGTGGGAACAGGTCAGTATGCGGCAACGTTTCGTGTGCAGGGTATCATCTCGTATGTACCGTGCAACGGCGGCTGTTGCACTAAATCTCAACCATTGAGCGGCACATTCACCATTCCGATTGCTTCGGCTACCGCCCCGACGGCAGTAACCGTAACAGCGGGAGCAACGGTGAACGCCATCTCTGCGACTGCGTGCCAAACGTGCAGCAGAACGTTTGTGAGTGAAACGCCTTTGAGCGTAACCGTAACCACAGCGGGCTAATGGAGGTGTGGATAGCCATAGCGGTGATGATGTCGGCAACGATAGCCGTACACTTGGGGTTGCCGAAAGCGATAGCGTCCGTGGGTTGCAAAATTTGCAACTGTCATAAATGCCTGTCGTTTTGGGCAACGCTCGGAATATTGTGGTGGTTGGGGTGCGATGTGGTAACCGCTATGCTGCTATCTTTGGCGATGGCGTATTTGTCTAACTGGTTCGGCATACTGCTGGTATGGCTGAACCGCCAATATACGGAACTATGGGAAAGAATAAACAGAAAGAAGAAAGCGCACCGATAGGTCAGCGGCTTATCTTTACGAATATCAACAAACAATACAAACCCTTACCCCGCTTTGAGAGCGGGTGCAAAAACTGCTGATGTATGAACTACAAGAGTATGATAGAAACCGCCGTTAAGAATGGCGGTGGTGAGAAAGTGATGTGGAAGTCGGTGGAGACGACCAATGCGGCAATGGAGTATATCCGTGCGCAAGCCCCCGCCAAGTACCACTCTCTGTTGCGGGACTTGCACGAGGACTTGTGCGGTGCGCACTATGACAAGGAGTTTGCGGAAGCCGATGTGTCTGCGATACACTACACGGATGCAGCAGGCAATGAACACCACGGAGCGCACTGGACTATGGAGCAGGTGGAGACGGCAGCGCAGGGTAAGAAATTTCCAGAGGGGACTACTCCGTGGGACAGGTATGTGGCGTACAATGCTGCCTATGCCGATTTCTGTAAGAAATTCGATGATGAGCAGGTAATGGATATTGCCTATCTGTTTTTCTTTGCGGACGAGGACTGGAGCGGCAAAGGTAAGGTGTGGGAATATATGTCGCTGAACGGGTAGGGTATGCAGGAGGATATTGCTCTATATGTTATGCTGCACGAGGACGGGCTGACCGACTATGATTTTTGGCACGAGGTCAGCCTGTGGATGATGTAATCCGTTGTTAAGTTATTTCCGAGGCAAGGCGGTTCTCAATGCGTTTGAGGACTGCTTTGTTGTATAAGTTATTGTACAAATGTGGTCTTTTCTTAAAAATATGGATATAAATTAGTATCTTTGCGCACACATAATCAGATAGATATGAATATACAGCAACTTATTCTTGAGAGCGGCACAAAAGCAGGTATGTGCCAAAAGTTCCAAAGCGAATTGTCCTCTGGCGAAAAGAGCATAGACCAATTATGCTCTATGTATCATAGAGGGTTGGATTTTTGCGTTGAGCATAATTTCCCGAGCCGAGATATTATCCGTCAGTTTAGGCGTGAGGACTTGGCGCGGAATGGCATATATTACGATGTGGATAATTACGATATTATCAATCAAAAACATATCGTAGTTAATGGGAAATCCAATGTGGATATATATGTCCGTGGCATTTCGGACATATATTTGCGAGACAATACCAAAGCACGATTGCACGTGGAAGATAATGCGTTTGCTTATGTAACATTATACAATGCTGCGCAGGTGAGTGTTGTATTACGTGGCAAGAATGCACGTATCTGTGCTTCTGTGTATTCAGGGCGGATTGTCAACGATGACCAATTTGACAGAATTAGTTACAAACAAAAGATAGGAGAGTAAAACTATGGCAGCAGGAAATGATATATTGATTAACCTTAATCTGAACGACACTCAGTTTAAGAATGGCATAAAGAATGCAGGGCAACAACTGCAATATTTGGTAGGTGCGAAAAAATTTATCAAATTGGAACTTGATGCAAAGGATTTCCGTACTCAGTATCAGACAGAATTAGAAAATGCTTTGGCTGGTATGAGAAATGCAAGGGCTATGTCGTATAGGGCAGCCAATGGTAGAATGATGAATGTAACGGGTATAGACTCTGCTATAAAAGCCTATAAGAGATACATCGAATTGGCTAATTCTGCAGGTTCGCGAGGTGGTAAACAAAATGCTTATTTAAGAAAAGCCAATGCAGTTGGTACATACATACAAACATTATCCAATCTTGGTAATAAAATCAAAGAGACAGAAATGCTTGAGAACCGACTTAATCGTGCGAGAAATACGGGTATGGTTAATGCGGCAAGGCAAAAAGCATATAGAGACGAACTCGGCAAACAGGGAACATTGCTTGGTCGGCTCAGGACGCTTGCTGGGTCATATTTATCGGTATTTACAGCATTTCGCTATATCAAAAGTCTTGTAGATACTACAGGTTTTTTTGAGCAGCAACAAGTTGCTCTTGAGGGTATATTAGGCTCTGCTTCGGCTGCGACAAAGGCTATCGGTCAGTTGAAGCAAATGGCATTGCAATCTCCCAAACAATTCAAAGATTTGGTGGGTGATGCAAAGCAACTTTCTGCGTATGGTATTGAGGCACAGAACTTACTTCCTACCGTGAAACAACTTGCGGATATTTCCGTAGGATTGGGTGTAGATATGAGCCGATTGGTATTGGCTTATGGTCAAGTGAAATCTGCGTCTGTTTTGCGTGGGCAGGAACTTCGGCAGTTTACGGAGGCGGGTGTGCCTATGGTAGAGAAACTTGCAGAGAAATTTACCGACTTGAATGGCAGGTTAGTTACAACAGGTGAGGTCTTTGACCTTATCTCCAAGCGACAGGTTTCGTTTGAAATGGTTGCGGAAGTGCTGCAAGAGATGACTGCTGAGGGCGGTAAGTTCTACAATATGCAGGAAAACATCTCCGAAACGCTGTATGGTCAAGTCCAAAAAATAAAGGACTTGTGGACTATCAACTTAGCCGATACAGGTAGCGGTATCAGCGGAGTGCTTATGGCAGGGGTCAAAGCCATACAACTGATGATTAAGGAGAGCCGCACACTGCTATGGATGTTTGGTGCGGCCGGCATAATGGTTGGAGTTCGGGCTTTGGTTAATAGTTTTGGTGCAATTAGGATACGCATAGGAGAGATACGTGCAGCAACTGCCCAGTGGGTAGCACAATTAAAAGCAGCGCAAGGGGCTGCTGCAAAAACAGGTGTTTTCTTCAAAGGTATAGGTAAGGCTTTAATATCCAATGTTGGCATTGCCGCAATATCCGCATTAGTAGGGTTGATTGCACGTGCTGTAATAAAGGCAAGGGAATTTAATAAGGAACTTGAAAAGATAGACACCTCTTTTGCTAAAGACAATGCCAAGTACGTGCAGGGGTTTGACAGTCTTATCGGTAAACTTTCCACCCTTACTGAGGGTACAAAAAAATATAATGAAGCACTTGATACACTCAAGAGCAATTATAGCGACTATGTCAATCCTGCAATCATTGACCAACTCATTGCGGAACGCAAACAACTTGACGACACCGCAGAGGGGTGGGGACGACTGCACGATTCTATTGTGGCGGCTATTGATGCGAAAAATGCTTATGAATTACACAAAGTAAAACAAGAAAAGGCTGGAGAGGCAGTAGCAAAACGGATGATTGATTCTGGCAGATTTAGTTCATTACCTTCTTACTTGGAAAGTATTGCAGCAGGAAAAACTATTAAAGATGAAGGTGGAGTAGATGAAAGATATATGAAAATATATCAGCAACTCAAGACAAAAGAAACCATCAATACCATAAACAATGCCTTGAATTTTGCTGCCGAATCATTCTTCTCCGCAGGAGAGACGGATGAAAATGCTCTAAAGAAAAGATTGCAGCAAAGTACCAAACAATATGGGTTAACCCCAGAATTGTCAAAATTCATTATGGATAATTTTGCACAAGTTTGGGAAAGGGTAACGAGTGGAACGGAATGGCAAACCTATCTTTCTGAACACAAAGCCCTTGAAAATACGGACGAGGTAAAGATAGGCAAAGCCTTTCAAAACGCTCAAGAGCGTACTGCCAAGCGTCAAGAGGGGCGTTGGAAAGAGGGAATGAGCAATGAGGAATATAACCCGACAAAACTGATACAGGCGGGTCAGTTTGATTTGTCGGTTGCATTGCGTGGGCTTGTGATAGATGCTTCGAAACAGGTGAATGAAATGCTCAATAATGGCACTTCTAAAGACGATATGTTTGCAGGTGGAGCAGAGGGTGTTTCTGCATATAATGCAGCCATACGAGAGTTGAATGGGGAAATCACAAAAATGTCTGTTAGTGATTTCCAAGACGCTGAAAAGGTTAATCGTATTGCGCAGGCATTACACAATCTAACATCTACCATTACTAACCCGACATTGCTATCGTATTTAACTGCCATTCAAGGTAAATTTAACGAAATGGCAGGTGTTAAGACTGGGCGGGCTGCACAGGTAAGCACAAACATAACACGTGATTTCTTGAATAGTGGTGCCTATAACCACGAAACCAAGGACTGGTATGCACGATATGTTAAAATGACGAATGACGAGACTTTTGATAGCGTCCGTGAAGGCATACGAAAGCAGTACCAAGAAAATGAAGAAAAGATAAAATCTTATGGTTCTACGGCTGTAGGTGCGAACAAAGCGGAGGTGGATAGATTGAAAGCCGAGAATGAACGTCTAAAAATTCTTGCAGGCGAACAATACTATGACATAGATCTCACGAAAAAGACAAGAGGTGGAGGTTACAAACGTAACAAAGAATATGATGAGTTCTTTAATGAGTTTAAGTCTGCCTATGAGATGTACAAAAAAGCCGTGCAGCAAGGGGGACTATCTATGGGTGCTGCTTTTGTACAAAACAACAAGCAGGTGCAGGATATGTTCGGTGGTTTCTTCAATGGCGGTGAGTTCGGAGATAAGTTCAAACAACTCAAAGTCGGGGACAAGAATGTGATAGACCTCATACAAGACAAATTTATCACGGATGGAGTAGAGAAAGGTATTGTGGATTTTAAGGGGGCTGCCGAGAGTGTTGCAGAACAACTGAAAATTGAAGCGGATAAAAACAAAGGAACAGACAAAGGTCAAGACTATCTCCAATCCTACAATGCCATAATGAAATGGATAGAGTCCACGTTTTCGAAAGATAACTTGGACGGATTTCTTGATGACCTTACCAAAAGCCTTGAGGACTTGACTTTGACCTTTGAAAAAACCAATCAAGGGGTGGAGTTGTATCGCAAACTGATACAACAGGGTACGCAGAATACACTTGGTAAAATGCTTGACCCAACATACGCTTCGGTTGCAACAGACCCCGAATCTCTCAGAATAGCGGCAAACATTGCAAAGGTGGTGGAGCAATACAACCAAGCGTTGGAAAAAGAGGCTGCTTCAAACCCCGACAGCGAGATAGCCAAGTCGAAGAACGAAGCAGGCTTGTATGCAGGGTTCTCTATCGGTAGTATTGCCAATCTGAATGACGCTTACAAGGAGTTGCAACATATCAATGACCTGCTTGATGTAAACAATGAAAATTTTAAGAGTTCGGAAGCGGGTAAAATAACGGTATCTACTCTCAAGCCGATGTTGGAGAAACTGATACAACAAATGGTATCCGAAATGGCAAGCGTCAGCGGTCGTAAGTACACAGGCAATGCTTCTGTGGATATTGCTTCCAATGCACTTATTGATTACGAGGCAGCACGCTCCGAAAACGAGACAGCACAGAAAAATGCACGAAATGTAGCAAGAGGTGCTGCGGAAAATGTACGAAACATTCCCAATCTGTCTCCTGTAATAATGGAACTTTGGAAGAAAATGAATTTGCCAAATGGCGTGGATTATGCTGCCATCCAACAATTTGTCGGCAAATCGCAAGGTTCGAGTACTGCTATATTCGACCAATTCCTAAAGGATAATGATTTTAGCGTAATGTTTGAGTCCCTTGACAAAATGAAACATATCAATTTTGATGATATGCGTGCCAAATTGGAAAAGGTCGCAGAGAATTTTCCACCGTTGCTGAAGCAACAGTTACTGAATAATCTGACTGACCTTGAGCAAAAAACAAAGGACTTTAACACCAGTACAGGCGGACGGCTGTTTGCCAATATACGTGATTATCGGACGGCAGGCGACAGAGCGCAGGCTGCCTATAATGAACAGAGACAACTCGGTAAAGATATTGCCGGGGATAAATTTGCAATGGAAGGCAATCAAATTTCGTTGGACGGAATAACCGACCCCGACAAAATCGCCCAACTGATGGTGGTAAATCAACAGTTGAATAAAATGGGCGAGAATGGAGAGAAACTGGAACAGGAGTTAAAGGGAAAAGCACTGAAAGGCATAAGTGATAGTGCGCAAACGCTATCAAAAAACTTTAATGCGATGACCAATGTGGTTAATGCAGTATCGGATGCATTAAAGGCTTTTGTTGGAACACTGAATAAAGTGTATGATGTGATGAATGACGGAGAAAATCCCGATTGGATGATTGCGATGGAGGAGGATGTTAATAACTGGGCTGACGCTTTTGTGTCGTTGATTGCGCCGATTGTTGCGGTTATCGCAGTTGTTGGTTCTCTTGCCGCTGCCGCTATTGCTTTGGATGTAGCATTTACACCGCTGCTTATTGTTATGGCTGTAGTCATTGCGCTTGCAGCAGTTGTTGCAGGGATCGTTGCTGCATTTCAACATCACGACAATGAATTGGAGCGCAGTATTGAGCGTATGAAAAAAGAGGTGGAGGAAATGGATAATGCCATTACCAATCTTAATGCTGCTGCCGAGCGACAAGTGGGACTTGAGAGATTGCAGAGCCGTATAGACGCTGTAGGTTTATCTCTCTCAAAGGCTTCGGAGTATGCTAATATGGCTGCCGCTGAGGACGCAAAGAAGAATACAGACGAGGATAAACTGGCTGAGTACAAACAGCAGCAACAGCAGTTTATGGACGAGTTTGAGAATAGCCTCAAGTCTATGGCAGACGAAATCACGGCTTCAACAGACGATTGGGCAAGTAATATGGGTAGTGCCATACGTTCCGCTTTCCAAAACGGTGAGAACGCTGCACGTGCTTTCCGCAACACCGTCAAGGATATGATTGGCGATGTGGTGGAGAATATGCTTGAAATGGCAATTCTGCAACCGATGATAGAGGAGGCAATGGAGAGTTGGACGAATGAGGAGGCTCTAAAGAAAAAGTACTCTTATACCGATGCGGACGGAGTGCAGCATTTGGATTCTGAGAACTATCAAAAAGAGTTGCTTAAAAATATAGGCGACTCTGCCAAGGCAGAAGATTTCTATAAGCAGATGCTCAATATCGGCAATACGCTTATTGATGTAGAGAATGGTTTGCCCGAGTTTCTGCAAGACGCTCTTTGGAACAATAGCGACTTGCAATCTCTTTCGGGAGGGATAGAGAGCATAACGGAAGATACTGCACGCCGATTGGAAGCCTTGGGTAACAGCCAACTCGGCGCATTGCTCAATATCCAAAGTATTCTACAAAATTATATAGGCGGCAATGGAATGTACGGCAGTTCGCCAATGGCGGATATACAAACCTCAATGGCGGTTATACAGAGCGATACCACAGGCATACGAATGGCAACGCAGACATTGCTGTCGGAAATCAAGGCTTTGCGGTCATCGAGCGTACAACCATTGCACGTAACAGTAGTATAAAAAGCAGAAATGCGATAATCAAACGGCTATTTGAAAAAAGTAGCCGTTTTTTTTGCACCATTGGCGGAAAATATATAACTTTGCAGTCGAAAACAAGTCTGTACTGATTATAGCGGTCTTTTTGGAAAATATCCATTGTTTGCGGAATGTTTGCGTGTGCGTTATTGTATAATGTTAAACATACTGACAATCAATCAGATACATAGTACTATAAAAAGATTTGCTATAACTTTGCAGCGATTTACTAACTTTCCGTTATGAGACACAGATCGCTTTGGGTATTGCTGTTGGGCTTGCTGCTCGGTTCTTCCCTTTTTGCACAAAACGAGACTTATGTGCGTTGTATTGCTTTTTACAACCTCGAGAACCTCTTCGATACCATTCACGACGAGGGCAAAAACGACTATGAATATCTGCCGGACGGCGGAATGAAATGGACATCGCTCAAGTATGAGCATAAGATCCACAATATGGGGTATGCCATCTCGCAACTCGGTACGGACGAAGACCCGCGCGGCGCAGTCTGTGTAGGTGTGGCCGAGGTGGAGAATATGCACTGTATGGAGGACTTGTGTGCCGAGACCAACAAATACAACCGCCGCTACAAGCCCATTCTGCTTGAGGGACCCGACCGCCGCGGCGTGGATGTCGGTTTTATGTACGACAGTACGGCTTTCCGACCGGTGTCCGTCCGCGGGCACGAACTGCACGCCCATTATACGGATGGCGGCGTGGTCAAGAGCCGTTTGCAGTTGCTGGTTTCCGGTTATCTCATCGGCGACGGGTCGCCCGAGAAAATCCATATCCTGGTCAACCACTGGCCGAGCCGTTATGGCGGCGAACTCTCGTCGCGTCCCTCGCGTGATACGGCGGCTATGCTTACACGTGAGATTTGCGATAGTATCTATCGCCGCGAACCGCAAGCCAAAATCATTATTATGGGCGACCTCAACGATGACCCGTTCAACCATAGTTGTGCAGTTGTCCTCGGGGCGAAGAAAACCCGCGAGGAGGTGGGAAAACAGGGATTTTTCAATACGATGTGGCAGAAACTCGACAGGGGTGTCGGTTCGCTGGCATACAACGGCAGTTGGAACTTGTTTGACCAGATTATTATCTCCGAGCCGCTGATGAATGCCAAACTCGAATCGGGCAAGTGGACATACTGGAAATCGCAGATATTCAATAAGGAGTTCCTTACCGTTCAGGAGGGGAAAGACAAAGGCACGCCCTTGCGTACCCACAAATCGGGGGTTTGGCAGGACGGTTACGGCGACCACTATCCTACAATGATCTACCTTATCCGCAAGAAATAAGATACGACACGGATACAAATGTTCTATTTTACCGAGAGAATAAGGTATGCGTATCCTATAACCATCCACCTCACATCCACCTTACTTTTCTATAGTGTGGAAAAGACGAAAATGTTGCATTTTTCTTCAGGACTAACTTCTAACAGCGGACGCAGTGAGCGTTCTAATTTCTAACAGCCGTCAGGCGGCCTAAAAAAACAATGAAACAAACTCTGACACGTAACACCACGCCCATCCGTATGCGTAACTACGGGCGTATTATCCAGGATATGATTGCCTATGCCTGCACTATTGATAATCAGCAGGAGCGTGAGGCATTGGTATTGTATATAGCGCAGTGTATGCGCCAAAAGAATTTGGTTTGGAACAAAGACCAGGAGTCCGGACTCGGTCGTGTCCGTGAAGATTTGGAACGTCTGTCGGGCGGCAAGATCAGTTGTGATTTTCCCGCTTTTGAGACGCTTCCCGCTGCCCGCGTTTCCGCTCAGGACCAAAACAAGAAAAAGAAAAGATAGGGGTCTTGACAGGGCTGCCTTGCGGAAGTCCGAAGTAGCCGGTTGCCGCCGGTGATTTCGGAAGGACGCGAGGGAGATGTGCTTGACTCAGGTTTATAAACTTTTTTCCTTTCGTGGACTTTTTGCAAAGTTCTCAAACAAAGCATTATGGCAACAGAATTAAGCCCGTACAAGGTGTTTGCGGGCTCCAAGGGCGAAGCCCTCGCACAGCGTATTTGTGACCAACTCGGCTGTAAATTGGGTGATGTACACATCGACCGTTTCTCCGATGGCGAGTTCGCCGCTTATTTCAACGAGTCCGTCCGTGGACATTCGGTCTATCTCGTTCAGTCCACTTGCCCCAGTAGCGACAACCTTATGGAGTTGCTCCTGATGATTGACGCTGCCAAGCGTGCCAGTGCCTACAAGGTGATTGCCGTTATTCCGTATTTCGGTTGGGCGCGTCAGGACCGCAAGGACAAACCCCGTGTCTCTATCGGTGCCAAACTTGTTGCCAATATGATTCAAGGTGCTGGTGCCGACCGTGTTATCACTGTTGACCTCCACGCCGACCAAATACAGGGCTTTTTTGATATTCCTGTTGACCATATTTATGGTTCCAATGTGCTTGCTCCGTATGTAGCGAGCCTCAACCTGAAGAAACTGATTGTTGCTTCGCCTGATGTGGGCGGTTCGAAGCGTGCTGCGGCTTTTGCCAAGAAGATGCACGGTATGACCGACCGCGATGTGCCGATGGTTATCTGCTACAAAAACCGCGAGGTCTTCAACCAGGTGAGCGAGATACGTGTCTTGGGTGATGTGTATGGCAAAGATGTGATTATTGTGGACGATATGGCGGATACGGCAGGCACGCTCTGCAAAGCGGCTGAGGTGATGAAGAAAGCGGGTGCTAAGAGTGTGCGTGCGGTGGTCAGCCATGGTATAATGTCCGGTCCTGCGTGCGAGCGTATAGAGAACAGCGAGTTGGAGGAACTGGTTTTCACCGACTCCCTGCCTTTTGATACCGCCCGTTGCAGCAAAGTACACATTGAGAGTCTGGCGCAACCGATTGCTCTCACTATCCAGGCGATTCAGACCCACTCCAGCGTCAGCGAACTGAATATCCACTAAACAAAAATAGCACCTGTAGTGTCCGGTTCAGGTCGCTATAGGTGCTATATATTTGTCATATCAGTCCTATTGATCTAATTGGTTTAATTAGTCCCATTGGTCTAATTTTTATTAACGTTCCTGTCAATCAAATGAAGAAACAACTTTTCGGACTATTGATGTTGCTTTTGTCACTTGCGTCCTGCGGCAACAAGAAAGCCGCTCCCGTAGAGCGTCCCGCTTTTGCAGCGGATACTGCCTATCAGTTTATCTCCCGCCAACTCCGTTTCGGACCGCGTGTGCCGAACAGCAAGTCGCACACCGATTGTGCCGTCTTCCTGATGCAGCAACTGCGTGCGTATGGTGCGGATGTCGAGTTGCAGAAAGGCTCTATGCTCGACTATAGCGGACGCCCGCAGGCGGTTTTCAATATCATCGGGCATTTCTATACCGACGATACGCGCGACCGATCGCGTGTCCTCCTTTGTGCTCACTATGACACGCGCCCTTGGTGCGACGAGGAAGAGGAGTACGAAGACCGTTTTCTGAATGTCCCGGGTGCCAATGACGGTGCCAGCGGGGTGGGGGTCCTGCTCGAGGTGGCACGCCAACTTGGCAGGCAGATAGCCGACTCTACGCTCTCCACACCCGTGGATATTGTTTTCTTCGATTGCGAAGATATGGGTACTCCGCAGTTCTATACGGGTATCGAGCGTGAGAACACATGGTGTCTCGGCAGCCAACTCTGGGCTTCCGAATACGCAAGGAACGCCCACGGCGGAAACGGCGTAAAGTACCGTTTTGGTATTCTGCTTGATATGGTAGGTGCGCCCGATGCGTCTTTCCCGCGCGAGATGTACTCCACACAGTATGCCGAGAGTTATGTCGAGACTGTCTGGCGTGCTGCCGCGGCATTGGGATACGGGCGTTATTTCGTCAATCAGCAGGCATACCCCATAGTGGACGATCACTACTATGTCAATACCCTTGCGGGCATACCTTGCGTGGATATTATTCACTACGATACGCGCAACGCCACGGGGTTCCCCTCGTGGTGGCACACGCAGCAGGACGATATGCGTAATATCAGTACCGCTACTCTTCAAGCCGTCGGCGAAACCGTTCTTTCCGTTATCAAGTAATCCTCTTTGTGAAGTGCAGGTTTCTTTCTATATTGCTTGTTTGGGCAGGCTTGCTCTCGTCGGCTAATGTGTTTGCGCTGACGCGCGAAGAACGTATGTCCGCACGTAACGAACTGCGTATCGGATGGGGGGATATGCTCTATGAGCGGGCTATGTATCGCAACTCCAACAGCACCAACCATTATCGCTATACGGGGCATATCTTTGCCGAGTATCAGTACTACCTCCGTCCGTGGTTCTCGCTTGGCGTACAAGCCGACTATGAACAGGTGTGGTGGGATGTTATTCGGGAGGGAATTCAGCCTCTTCCTACTCCGAGCAAAGACCACTCTTTTTACAATGCCTGTCTGATGCCTGCTATACGTTTCACGTATTGCCACAAACCGTATATCAATCTCTATTCGGCGCTGATGCTCGGTGTAGGAGTCAATGGCGGTACGGAAACGGATATGTACGGGCGTACATTGGCATGGACACCCGCATGGGGCTTTACGCTATTGGGTATCAAAGCGGGTGGCAAGCATTGCTTTGCCGCTGTGGAGATAGGTGCTTTGAATGCCATTGCAGGGCGTAACTTTATCTATATGCTCGGTTCGCGTATGTTCTCCGCTTCCATAGGCTGTAATTTCTAAACAGATGAAACACGCACACTATATAATATATGGCGTTTTGCTGCTAACGGCATTGGTCTCGTGCAGGCGTATCGAACCCGAGTACGTGGATTTTTCCAAGTACAAAGGGCAGGCAAATGCGTTTGTACCTATGCGCGAGCAGGTGTCGGACATTCGCGATGAGCAGCCGTGGAATAACATAGAGACAGATCTGCCATATAGCACCGATACCGTCCGCCGCCCGCAACGCACTTCGCCGCTGACGGTTACCGATGTGGCACGCGGTTTCTTGGGGTCAATGCTTACCTACAAGGTGCATCAGGTCGCGGGAACGTACCGCAGTATCGATATCAACGGTGATTCGCTCACCGTATCGGGCAAGTTCTTTTATCCGGAGGACGGGGTTATCAAGAATCTTATGATCGTCTCCCACTATACTATCGGTGCCAATTTTGAAGCCCCGTCCGAGACGTTCAGTTTCGAGGGTATGTATGCGGGTATGGGCTATGGCGTGGTGATGGCGGACTATATCGGTTACGGCATTACGGTGGACAGTATCCACCCCTATCTGCAGGCGGAGACCACGTCGCACAATGTCATTGATATGGCACTTGCCGTGCGCCCGTTTATTGCCGAGCGCGGACTGAAAGTGCTCTCCGACTCGGTTATCCTGATGGGCTACTCCCAAGGCGGGGCGACCACCCTCCATGTGCAGAGATTGATGGAGTCGCATCCGAAGTATGTGAGCGAGTTTCAGATAAAGAAAGTCTATGCAGGTGCCGGACCGTACGACATCGCCCGAACCTACGACTACAGCGTCAAACTCGACAAAACGGGCATTCCCTGTGCCGTGCCGCTGATTATACAAGGTATGAGTCTCGGTATGGACAAGCCCCTCGAGATGTCTTTCTTTTTCAAAGAACCGCTTCTGAGCAACTACCACGAGTGGATCAACTCGAAGAAATATACAGTCAACCAGATGTCCACACTCATCGGGGTCAACCGATTGAGCGAAATCCTTACCCCGGACGGCACCGACCGTACCAATCGTGAGACGGCGCGTTTCTATGTGGAACTGACCGGCAACAGTATTCCCGAGAACTTTGTGCCGAAAGCACCCCTCTATATGTTCCATTCCGAGGACGATGAGACAGTGCCGTTTATCAACTCGCAGTTGATGCAACGCCGGTTCCGGGACAAAAAAGCCGACGTAGTGTACAATTTTGATCACTATGGCACCCATATGCGCGGGGCTGTTACGTTTATGAAAGCGGTGGCGGACGACCTTAAAAAAACTAATCCGTAGTCAAAATGAAACGTTCATATATCTTGCTGCTCTGTGCTGTAACCGCCGGACTGCTCTCATGCCAAATGGAGGTCAATGACAGCACGCTCAATTTTACGGTCTCGCGTGTCCGCTCCGAGCAGGCATGGGTGGAGATTTTCCCGCAATCCAACGACTTCTATTATATCTATGATGCCGTTCCCGTTGCCGACTACAAGACCTTCCGCAACGACCGGAGGTTCATAGAGCATCATTTCGATGAGCAGAAAGAGATCTGCAAGGCACTCAACGACCTCTTGAAAGAATACGGCTATGCCAAGGTGCCGATAGAGCAGATGCTGTTCTACAATGGTGCCGCCGACGGAGTACTGCATGGGCTGGAACCCAACACCGACTATTATGCGTTTGCCTATTGTCTCAACTCGCACAAACGCCCTATCCACAGGTTGATAAAGCGTCCGTTTACCACTCCTGCCAAGCCCCGCTCGGATATAACTTTCGATGTGCGGTTGAGAGACAATCAAACGCTGCTGATTGTCCCTTCCAACGGCGATACGTATTTCTGGGAAACGGCATCCAAGGCAGCGGTTTTCAACTATTATCAGGCGGATATGAACGATACCACACTTAGCGCAGCCCTGATGCTGCCTACATGGTTCGCCGGCGTGCTGTACAACAACTACCAATGGGATTTCCAACTTACCACATCCGACACAACGGCTGTCAATCTGCCTTCGCAGGTTGATAATATCGCCGACGGCGACATCTTCTATCTCGGTTGCGTGGGCTACACCACGGAGGAAACCACCGGTGAATCGCTCTACCAAATCACCTATCATACTTCGCAACCCTCGGTAATAGAGAAAATAGAGAGCGTATTCGATACACCCGACAGCGATGATGCCGTCGCACCGTCGCTCAATCTCCTGCGCCGCAATCCGAAGCGGATATCTGCTTTGCGCAGGGGCAAATAAAAAATGTACAATTGTTAAGATGGGCTTTCTGTTTACTTTCCGTTGATCACTAACTATCAACTACGAACCACCGTCGAACCACCTACGAACCGGCGACGATACAGCATTGTACGACAGAAAATGTACGATTGTTAAGATTTTGTACATTACGCACTATGAATATCTATCTTCTTTTGGCAGGGCTGCTTGCCGGTCTGTTGAGCGGGGCGGTCGGCTTCGGAGGCGGTATGGTGTTGCTTCCTGTTGCCACTTCTATGTTCGGCATCGGAGTGGCGGTGCCTGTGTGTACGATTGCCCAGTTGGGCAGCAACCTCAGCAAAGTGATCATGGGATGGAAAGACATTGAGTGGAAACAGGTGGGCTTCTTCCTGATAACAGCCGCTCCGCTTACCGCACTCGGTGCATACGGCTTCTCGGTATTCAACAAGGTGCTGATGACCCGCCTCCTCTGTATATTCTTGATTGTTTTCGCAATAATGAAACTGTTGGGCAGGATGCACTTGCCCAAGCACCCCGCTACTATGCTCGTAGGAGGGGGCGTTACAGGGCTTATCAATGGTCTGATGGGTATCTCGGGACCGCTGAGCAGTGCCGTATTTCTATCGTTCAACCTCTCGCCCGTAGCCTATATCGCCAGCGAAGCCACTACGGCAAGCGTGATGCACATCATCAAGATCATAGTCTATGGCAAACTGAATCTCGTGGACTGGAATATATTCTGGAACGGTCTGGCAATTGCGGCGGCGATGATTGTCGGCAATTTCGTGGCAATGAAACTCATACGCCGTTTCCATACCAAAACCTACCGGCGCATAGTCGCCGCCTGTATGATCGCCCTCAGTCTCTATTTGTTCTTCACAGTCTGATCCGGAGATGCGGTTAATTCCTGTATCACATCGTATAGATGATTGACCAGTAAGGCTTGCTGTTCGTTGAAAAGAACGATACATTGGTTTTGCAGTACGCTGTCGCCGGCATAAACGGACGCCAGCGAATCGCGCACAGACTGCCAATCCATATTCCGGTCAAGCAACTGCTGATAGTGCAGGAAGTCCCCACCGGGGGCTTGCCGGAGAATACCCTCCAACCGTTCTTGCTCCTTGTGCTGGCAACGGATTACATCGGCACTCATCTGCTGCTGTTGATTGTACAGGTCGGCATAGTGCAGGCGCGGGCGGTTGTACACTTGCCATATACACAGCGTGGTGAGTACGGTGGCAATGAGTACGAGGATATTGGTTCCTACCTTGCCCCATTTTTCTTGAGCGGAAATACCTTTGCGCAGTTCGGCAATGTTCTTGTACCGTCCTTTGCGGCAGGCGTGGGCTATAGACCGGTAGCCCCGCAGGTGCAGCAGGTCGATTAGGGCTGCCAGACGGAGCAAGTCGTCTTGGATATCGTTGGGGGCAGGCGTGGCGGAGTCGTCGCTATCGCTCAACCCGAAATCAATCAGTTTGACGTTCTCGCCGTTGCGGGTAATGAGGATATTACCGGGCTTGAGGTCGTGGTGCACCAACTGCCGTGCGTGCAGATACTCCACTGCGTCCAGCAGTTGCATCAGCACCCGCCGGCGTTTCTGCCTGCCGGGGTTGGCGGCAAGCCAGCAGTCCAGCGTCTGCCCGTCCACTGCCTCCATGATAATACAGCGACCTATAGCCGGCACCTCTTCCAGCGAGTAGGTAGCCACTATGTTCGGGTGTACCAACTGCATCCCCAGTCTGAACTCCCGCTCTTGCAGCAGGCGGAAATCGGTCAGCGGTTGCTGCTCGTCGGTCAGCCCTTTCAGTACAAACCACCGTCCGTACCGTTTGCCGCGGTAGAGCGCACTATGCCGGCGACGCTGCAACGGCGTTATCTCCTGCCATAGCGCAGATACATCCCCTGCAACGATAAAACCAGAATCCGAGTAGTCTGTTTCTTCCATTTTCCGTCAGAGTATTTTCGCACTTACCAGTCCGTTCTTGCTGCCTGCCACATACGAGGTGGGGGCGTTCTCCCCGCGGCACAGATTGTCAAGATACATAGGCTGCCCGATTAGGAAACACGCCGTATCGAACCGGTCGCCCGCACGCAGTTTGCTGTTTTCGGCGGTCTCTACATAGAAATGCGCCCCGCCTTCGTAGCGGAACACGCACCGCCTGTTCGGCAGCCACGTAACCTCTATGCGGTCGCCCGGCGTCAGTTGGTCGGTATGGATACCCTCGCCCGAAAAGGTGTCGCTCTCTACCTCGCTGCGCAGGCGGAGAGCGGCAAGGTAAGCCTCCCAGTCGGCAAACCCCAGAAACTGCGACAGCAGGCAGAGCGTGCTGCGACGGGTGGTGTCCGCGCCGTCAAGATAGCCCCACAGGCGTTTGAGCGTGGTAGGGGAAATGTTCTCATGCAGACGCTCCCATATCACACCCGCCAGAAACTCAAAATCATACGGCGTGCGTATCTGCCGTTTCACTTCGCGCTCTATATCCTGCCTGAGCGACAATATCTCCGGTGCTCTCTTGTCCATAATCTGCGTAACGGGTTTGTTCTTTTGATGTAGTGTGTTCTTTCAATCGCCCGCAAAGTTACAAATAATTCTCCTCTTGCACAAGTCCTTTTTGGTTCATATTACCGTTGCAGTGCCGGACATTGCATAAAAAAATGAATATAATGCATACAAATACGGCTTAAATACCGCTCAAAAGCCAATCTTTTTGCCTTCTTTTTGCCTTCTTTTTGCCTTCTTTTTG
>DKEG01000011.1:18347-26432 GCA_002452095.1 Bacteroidales bacterium UBA6828
TTCTTTTTGCCTTCTTTTTGTCTTCTTTTTGCCGTAATTGGTATATGATGTACAAGAATTGCTTATTTATTTTCTCCTACTGTGCAGTGTATGTGATTTTCCTGCAAAAATAATCCCCCTGCTATCGCAACAGAGGGATTATTTCGCCTTTCGACTCATTTATATAGTGATGAGATTGACTTTTTATTGTGTAAATGTTTCCTTGTAAATCGAATAGATTTGCAATACCCATCGCTATTATGTAGTGCAGTTTGTTTAGGGCAACTGCATCAAAAATTAGTATTTTTTATACTGTTAGGATTGCAACATATATAATAAATAGTATTACAGTGGGCGCAACCGCCCTCGTCTGCGGTCAGTTTGACACAAACTGTATAACGATGCTACGCACTTGGGGGACGACGCGACTCGCGTCGTTATACTATGTATGGGGACGACGCGGCTCGCGTCGTTATCGGCTTTGCCGAACTACATATACATTTCATTATGTCTTTTTGATGGCATTTAGAGGCTGTTTTGAGAACTTTTGTATTATTTCCCCATCGTTTCATTACTATTTTGATGTGGTTGCCCTGTAGTCTGTTTATAGTTCTTCGTTCTTTGTCCCGAGTTCTTTTTCCTTTGTTCTTTTTCTTTTGCGCAGGATATTATACGCATAAGCCGCAGCGCACAATGCCAACGCCCACGTACCGTCCGTCAGCGTATCGTCGTTGAAATTCGGTTTATCTACATCGCTTCCCCCTCCGCCGGGAATCCATGGCGGCGAAGTGCTTTTGCGCCGTCCGGGCGGCGTGGCTTCGCCTACATGCTCCAGGTCGCTTGCTGCAAATGGTACATTGTAGTTGCTTTGCATACCGCCTATGGATTGAAACTCGTAGGCTGCCGGAGCCGTTTCCGGTACATATATCTGCTGCGGCTGTTCGTCAAACGGACTATACATCTGCCCCGCTGCAGTCGTGCTTGCACATAGCAAACCCATTAGTAGTATTCGGTGTAGTCTGCGCATAGTTATAATACGATTTTCAGACTGCCGTCTTGGGTTTGAATGATATAGCACCCGGGTGCCAAACGCACTTCCGCAGTCGTCTCCCCCGCGGGGAACGAATGTAGCAACACACCGCTGGTCGTGTAGATTTTCAGTGCTTTGCCTTGCGTCTGTATATTCAGCGTACTGCCATTGAGCGTGTAGGCTATCGCGCCGCTTTCTATCATCGGCGCAGTGTTGTCCGTAGGGGTGCTCGTCTCGCGGAAACGAATCATCATCCTTTGTGCCGCGGGGGCGGATACCTCAGCCTTCGGGCGCAAAGTAACGTAGCACTCAAACGGGTGCAGCACTTCGCTGTCGTGGTGGATATGGAATGTGTTGTCGCCGTGTAGCAGATATACGCCGCTCACGTGCTGATCTGTCCAGGTCGTGTTGCCGTACATCTGTGCCGGTGTAGTGTTGCCCGCTTGTGAGAAACCGGAGTTGGTAATGGTTTTCGGACTGCTGTTGCTGCTGAATACTATCGTGCGGTCTTGATAGTAGTCCGACGGGAAACGGATAATGTAGGGTACATTCGCCTCTATGGTCGATGTGTACTCAAACAGCGGGTAGCCGTCTTCATCGTTGCCTACTTGCTTGGCGAGAAAGAAAAAGCCGCCTCTCGACTCCTCATAGGGCTGCGAGATGTCATATTTTTCACCGTCGTCGTAGGTGCTGACCGATGTTACCTCAAAGGGCAGATAGAGCGTTTCCCACGTGTCGGGCGTAAAAATGCGTGAGTATGTGATGTCGGTTACTTTTCCGCCCGTGTAGCGCGTCAGTCCGTGCCCCGTGTTGGGATAGTTGTAGTGGTATATGTTGAGCGGGGTAGGCGGGCAACCTTCGTCAAAACGGTAGGTGTATCTGCGCCAGAAAGCGGAACCTCTATATGCCGTCTTGCTGCCACAAGGAATGGCGATGTTTGCCGTAGTCGGGATACCGTTGATGGCGGAGAACGTTATTCCATCGTCGCTCAATTCTACAGCGGGCGGAGTCTGCTTCTGCATTTCCAATGCGGTGATGTATTTCCAGCGGTTTTCGTTCGTTCCGAATGCAAAATCGCCTATAGAGTCCACCGAAGCGGGTATCGTCAGTGTGCCGACTAATGCGGAGTCGTTGCAGAACGCACGGTTGCCTATCACCCGTATGCCCTCGCTGAGCGTCAGGCTTTGCAAGCGGGTACACGAGCGGAAGGCTTTCGTGGCGATATGGCTTACAGAAGACGGGATGACCAACGACGTCAGTGTCCCGTTCCACTCAAAGGCAGACTGACCGATTTCGGTTACTTGCAGGTTCTGCCCGTTGTATTCTATGCTCTCGGGAATGGCAAGATGGGCAGGCAGCAGTTCCGGTACATAGCCGGTTACTCTCACTTTCCCCGCCTCTATACCCTCGTAAATCAGTGCTCCGATGGTAAAGCGACCGCATAGATCTGTCGCCAACCCCGTGTTCAAAAAGTATTGCCATACAGGGTGAGACTTGTAGGTGGCCCCGCTGCCACACGGGAGTAACACTTTTCCTTTGCCCAAGCCGTTGAACACCTGTTTCCCCTCCATAGCGGGCGGTGTAGCGGATTGCATAACCAACTTGTCTAATTTGTAGGTCATATAAAAAGCAAAATCGGCTATAGAATCCACCGTGGCGGGGATAGCCAGCGTCCCGACCAAAGCCGAATCGTTGCAGAACGCACGGTTCCCGATGACGCGCAGCCCCTCGTTCAACTGCACCGAGGTCAGTTGCGTACACGAGCGGAAAGCGTAGGCACCTATCGTGCGCATAGAGTGGGGGAACACCACCGAGGTCAGTCGGAGACCTTTATTGTTGAATACATTGTCGGCTACGGCATTTACGCTCAGTATCTGTCCGTTGTAGGTTACCTCGGCGGGGATAACCAACTCGCCGTCAATCTTGCCGTTTATATAACCGACCACCGCTGCCGTACCGGCACCATTCGGGCGGTATTTCAGTACACCATCGTCGAAATCCTCTTGGCACGGGTCTTCCAATCGGCTGCGATAGGTCTCCCAGCATACGGCATCCCCATAATATGAAATATGGCTTCCGCAGGGAATGGAGATGCTACCCTTATACCCTGCAAACGTATTGCATACGCCGTCTGCGTTGCTCTCGAGATGCACCTCCGGAGAGGCAATCTGTATATCTGTCAGTTGGGAATTGTAATAGAAAGCATAATCGCCGATAGAATCCACCGTCGAGGGAATGGTCAGCGTTCCTGCAATAAGTGCATCGTTGCAGAACGCACGATTGCCTATCACACGCAAACCTTCATTGAGTTGCACCGAGGTCAGTGCCATACACGAGCGGAAAGCCTTTGTACCAATCTTTCGCAGAGTGGACGGCAATACCACCGAGGTGAATGTTACCTCGCTTTCCTCAAAAGCCGAACTGCCTATTTCTGTTACTTGTAGAGTACCCCCTGCATACTCTACTTGCTCCGGAATGTTTAATTCTGTGTTAAAATGTTCTAAATTACCCCCCCGAGTGCGTAGCCGAGAACGCGACAGGTGGTCGGACTGATGGCTGCATAGCGCAGTTCGCCTACCTCAAACTCGCGGCACGCATCGTTGAGCAGATACATCCGTTGTCCCCAATAGTCAGCGGTTTGGTACAGCGACCGGGTACCGCACGCTATCTGAAAATCCGGTTGGGGCGCACGGTGGATAAATACTGCCGTACCCGCACTTCCGCTGCTTGTTATCTCAATAGCGGGAGGTGTCAAGGTCTGTATATCAAAGGTGGTAACTTTATTGCATAGATAGAAAGCATAGTCGCCTATCGAATCCACCGTAGAGGGAATCGTTACTGTCCCCACGAGCGCAGAGTCGTTGCAGAACGCACGGTTGCCTAATACGCGCAAGCCCTCGGGCAGGTTCACACTTGTCAGTGCCGTACACGAGCGGAACCCTCTGGCACCTATCTCTATGATGGTGTTGGGCAGGCTTAGCGAGGTGATGTCTCCGCAGTTGTTAAATCCGTCGGTTGCCACATGGGTAACTACAAACTCATCGCCGTTATAGCGAATAGTCCCGGGGATATTCAGCGTACCCGCAGGGGCGGATGCCCCCTGGCGGACACTTACGTTGTAGGTGCCGTCTGCGTTTTTGTTCAAAATTGTATAATCCAAACCATTGTACTGAAACGCCCAACTGACGCCACATACCATCACCACTGAAAAATATGCAAATAGTCTTTTCATATCTCAAGGAATATATTCCGCTATTGGGATATATTTATTTAATGTATTGTTTGATTTGATTAAAATAATGCTATAGGGTAGGCTCAAAATAGTTCAGTGTTATAGCCTATTTTTGTTGTAAAACAGAATATTTTATTCGCTTAATTTATCCTAAATACCTATTTATCAACTTGTTTTTATTGCTTATTGGATTAGTAAAAATACAACACTTATGTGTTTCGTTAATAAAACACGTTGCAAAGATACGCTATTTATACGAATTGTGCAAACAAAATGAAATAAAACTGCTAAAAATCTTTATTTGTGTATGTGTATATGTATGTGTATTGTCTTTGTGCTGCATAGTGTTTATCTTTGTAGTGCATCTTTGTCTGATGTTATAAATATTTGTTGTTATAATTATATTTGTTGTTATGATTATAGTCGTTGTTATGATTATAGTTGTGTATATGTCGCCTCTGTTCCGTTATCAACTACCATACATACACGGTAGATACACGGTAGATATACGGTAGATACACGGTAGATAATGCCGTTCCTGTAGGGCGTTTACCCAGCGGTTGGCACCAATTTCCGGATAAGTCGTTTTCACTATGCGCTTGCATATATACAAAAAAAACACTACCTTTGCAATCGCATTTAATTTGGGAGAAAAGTGTATGTTGCCAATCGATTTTATAGATAGTATGCGTCAGCAGTTGGGGGCGGAGGCGGACGACCTGTTCCGCGCTTTGGAAACAGAGCCTCCCACGAGTATCCGGCTCAATAGCAAGATGGACGTGCTGACTTTCGACTGCGACACCGAGGAAGTGCCGTGGCATCTGGACGGCTACTATCTCGCCGCACGCCCCCAGTTCACCCTCGACCCGCTTTTCCATACGGGCTGTTATTACGTGCAGGAGGCGGCATCGATGTTTGTGCAACAGGCTCTCGAACAGTATGTCAGCCCCGATAGCATCGTCTTGGACATGTGTGCCGCCCCGGGGGGCAAATCCACACTTATCAGTGAATATCTCGGCGATGAAGGTCTTCTTTTGAGCAACGAAGTGGTGCGCCAGCGGGTGTTTATCCTCTCGGAGAATATACAGAAATGGGGCAACGGAAATACGGTCGTTACCCACAATACGCCTGCCGAATACGGCGAGCGGTGTGCCAACCTGTTCGATTGTATTCTGGTGGACGCCCCCTGTTCGGGCGAAGGTATGTTCCGCAAGGACAAGAATGCCCGCGACGAATGGAGTCTGCAGAACGTGCGTATGTGTGCCGAGAGGCAACGGGCTATTCTCTCCGATGTATGGGATGCACTCAAACCGGGCGGAATACTCATCTATTCCACCTGCACATTTAATAGTGAGGAAAACGAAAAGAATGTACAATGGATAGCAGCCGAACTCGGTGCGGATGTCCTCCCCTTGCAATATGACCCCGTATGGGGAATTACCGAAGGCACGGTCGGTTACCATTTCTATCCTCATCGCACAAAGAGCGAGGGACTGTATATCTGCGTTTTGCGCAAACACGAAGCGGATTTTGCGCCATTCAAAGTAAAGCCTAAGCGTGCCACCGCCGCTCCCGTTACCTACGAGAAAGAAATGCGTGCGTGGTTGCTGCACCCTGAGCATTGGGCTATACGTCAGAACGATCGTTTCACCACGGCTTATCCTGCCAAATACAAGGACTTGATCGACTATTTGGCGGCGCAGTTCACTTGTATATCCACGGGGTTCGGTCTGGGCGAGGAACGTGGCAAAGGTATTGTGCCGCAGCATAGTCTCAGTATGACCAAAGATTTCCGCAAGGAAACTTTTCCGCAACTTGCACTCAATTTGGAACAGGCGTTGGGGTACCTCCGCACAGAGGCACTCAGTATCGACCTCTCGCAGTTGCCAACAGGTGTGGTGCTGTTGACCTATGAGAACATTCCCCTCGGCTTTGCCAAGAACGTCGGCTCCCGCCTCAATAACCTCTATCCCAACGAGTGGCGTATCCGTAAATTATAATATCCTGCATAAGGTAATACACAAAAAGAGGCTGCCGGACGACAATGGTTTGGCAGCCTCTCTATGAGTATATAAATGCTATTTGCTCTTATTATTGTTCGATTTGCCCGATGATTTCGTCCATCTCGCGGATGTACTGCTTGTTTTGCCGGTTGCCGATAATCCCCCCCACGATGCCGCCTGCTATTGCACCTACTGCAATACAGATAACAAAAGTCAGATCATCGGTGTGATGTATGTACAACTCTGCCAAAAACCATATAAACCATACGGAAGCCATAGATAATCCTATCCATATCCAGTTTTTATACAGTTGGCGCAGCCGGCGCACTTGTTTGGCTACGGTGAGCAGGTCGCCCTGCATAATCTCGTTTTCCTTCACACGGCGGAACGGCAGCAGCGTTGCCAGAAAGCAGACAATCATCATCACGGTTGTGCCGCCGATAAACCACCATGAGCAGTCCAATCCCCAAAAGACCGAGTTGCCGAAGATGACAACAAACAGAGCGCATACTCCCTCTATCCATACCGCTCTGTTGAGCCTGCGTGTGCGTTGGCGGGTAACCTCGCGGAGGAGTCGGTCGTTTACTATCTCTTCATTATTTATTTTCTGTTTGAGCAGAGCCATCTGAGCCTGCATTTCCTGTAGTTCGTCCATTGTTGTAATGATTAAAACGGGTTCAACTTTTCTTTAATTGTTCTTTGATGCGCACTAATTTGACGGACACATTCTTGGCACTGATGCCCACTATCTGCCCTATCTCTTCGTAACTGAGGTTTTCGAGCCACAGCATCACGATGGCTCTGTCCACCAGTCCCAAGCGGTGGATACGGCTGTAGAGAGCCTGCACCTGTTGTGCGTCATCGTCTTGGTCGGTATAGAGGTCGATATCCATACTGAGCGGTACACGCTCGCCGCGCGACTTACGTTTGCGGTCTGCCGAGATACAGGTGTTCATACTCACGCGGTATATCCACGTGGCTTCCTTGCTCTCGCCGCGGAAGGTGTCGTAGCCCTCCCATAGCCGTATCAGGATGTCCTGAAACAGGTCGGCGACCTCGTCTTTGTCCGAAGAGAACATATAGCAGATACTGTATATCGTGCTTTTGTTCCGCCGGACAAGCCGGGCAAATTGTTGTTCTTTTGTCAGTTCCATCAGTTTGTTTTGTTTAGTTGTCGGTGGGCGTGCCACCAACCGGATTGCATACAAAGAATTTGTTTTGAATCAGCCAATTCTGCCTATTAGACGCACATACCTATGGAAAAACTACAGAGAAAGCGATTTTTTTTTCAAAGAAATACTTTTGTCATCATAATCTCCTTGGTTAAGGAATATGACTATCTCACAACGAGCGATTAACAGAACGGCTGAAAACAAACAGTGTCATTGTGTGCTGCGCACACAATGACACTGAGTAAAAATAATGAACTTGTGTTCCTGTTTATGTGTCCAATTACATAGTCTGGAGCATTCATTTGGTCGGACGCTGCTTTAGATGTGATTTCTTGGCAGGATTCCCCTTTCTGTAAGCCCTGTTGCCTTTACCACCTCTGCCGGAACTACGACCTGCCCGGGCGGTGTATAGTTCGCTTTTCGGTGCTTCGCCCAAGGCTTCGGGCAGCGGCAGACGCTCGATGTCTTTCTTGAGGAAACGCTCTATCTTCTGGAAATAGCGGGCGTCCTCGGGGCTGACCAGTGTAACCGCCTCGCCTTTGTTTTCCGCACGTGCCGTACGACCGATACGGTGTACATAATCCTCTGCGTCGCGGGGTACGTCGTAGTTGATAACCAGCGGTATATCGTCCACATCAATACCGCGGGAGATGATGTCGGTAGCCACCA
>DKEG01000011.1:26539-47101 GCA_002452095.1 Bacteroidales bacterium UBA6828
AGGTCGCGCACTTTCTGCTTCTTGCTCACAAAGAGGATGACCTTCTTGAGGTCTCTGCCCTCCAAGAGGAGCTTCACCATGGCGGGTTTCTGCGCCTCGTAGAGTTGCACCGCCATCTGGTGTATGGTCTCGGGCGGGCGCGATACGGCTATCTTCACCTCCACGGGGTTGCGCATGATAGCGCGTGCCAACTGGCGTATCTTGTCGGGCATGGTGGCGGAGAACATAATGGTCTGCCGCTCCTTGGGCAGGCGGTTGACAATGGTCATGATGTCGTCGTAGAAGCCCATATCGAGCATACGATCCGCCTCATCAAGGATAAAGTATTTCACGCCCGAGAAGTCGATGTCGTAGATGTTCATCTGGCTGAGCAACCGTCCCGGGGTGGCGATGACGATGTCTGCGCCTTTCTGCAACCCTGTAACCTGCGTGCCCCATGCACCGCCGTCGTTGCCGCCGTATATTGCTACTGATGAGAATGGCACATAGAACCCGAAGCCCTCCATCTGCTGGTCGATCTGCTGCGCCAGTTCGCGCGTAGGAGCCATAATGATGGCGTTCAGTTTGTCAGGGTCGTGGTCGTCGTAGGCGAGGTTGGTCAGTAGGGGCAGTATGTATGCCGCCGTCTTGCCCGTACCCGTCTGGGCGCACGAGATAACGTCTTTTCCTTCCAAAATAACAGGTATGGTCTTCTCCTGCACGGGGGTGCATGTGTCAAAGTGCATGTCCCACAGTGCGTCTAATACATCGTCTGATAATGCTAATTCGTCAAAATACATAGAACAATTCTTCAAAGTCTTTTTAGGGTATAAAGATACGCAAAAAATCCCGTTTCTACAAGCAAGATCCTATTTGTGCATTCCGCATTGTGCATTGTCATTTCTCCCACCCGTCGAAGATTTCGGGACCATAGATATTGTCCTCGTCGGGGTCGTGCAGCGGTGCCCATATCTGTGCGAAGAACGGATTGTGCTTTGCCACTTTGTCCCAGTGCCACGGGCGGGGATTCGGTTCGTCCCAATACGGCCACGGCATGCAGTCGGGGCACCAGTGCCCGCCGAGCAGTACCACACGCGGCGAGGCGGTGAAGCGGTGTCCTTCGGCACACTGCCATTCCAACGGCGTGTCCCAGTCGCCTTGCGTCATCTCCGCAGAGAGACACTTGCCACCGCGGAAAGCAGCAGCCTTCTGCATATCCTCGATGGTAAACAGCGACATCGGTTTCTGCTCGTCGTAACCGTGGTCGAGGGTAACAGCCTGCTCGCTGTTGTGGCTCAAGTCAATATGTTTCCAGTCGGGTATCGCCTTATAAGCCTCCATACTGCCGTAGTAGGCATGGATACGCGGCTCGATATGATTCTTTATCCACCATTGTGTGCCGTGCTCTTTGGAGTTCGCCATCACCCGCATCGCCAACTTCACGCAGTGCGGGAATAACTTGGCAATCTTGGTCTTGGACGCAAATTTGATAGCACCGGGCAGGCTGTCCGCTTGTGCCATTTGGCGGAAATACTCGCGCACAGGGACATTGGCACGGAAATGCAGATAGTTCTCCAGCCGGTCGCCGTCGGCGTACCACATACCGTGGAAATTGCGGGTAGTGAACCATTTGGTCTCGAATATCTGCTCGGGGCGGGGACAACCGATGGCGTCCAGCAGCAGACGCTCGAACTCGTAGTTGTTGATACGGTACTCTTTGCCCGAACCGATATTGTAGTAGTTGTTCCAGAACTCGTCGGGTACTTCCTCGCGGCACACACGTTCCAGCAGCCGTCCGCTGTCCTCCACGGTCGCCCATTCCAGCACACCGCGGATAGGCACGTGGAACATGATCGGGTCGTAGTTCTTCAGGATAGCAGGGTAGAGAATACCCGACTGGCGCAGGCTCACCCAACGGCGAATGGGCGAGTTGGTGATGATCCACTCTGCCGCCACCTTGGTCAGCCCGTAGTGGTCGTATGCCGACACGCATATCGGGTCGCCTGCACGCCCCCAATGGAGCGGTTCGCGGCGGTCGCCCATCTGCGCCACGCTGCCTATATAGACCACGCGCGGTTGCTTGTCGCCCTGTGCCAGTACGGCATCGCGGATATACGTCGCCGCAGCGATATTGGTCTTGCGGGTGGCGGTCGGACGGTAGTCGGCTTGCGGCGATACCATACCGCCCACGTGCAGCACGATGTCGCTGCCCGTTACGCCTTTCAATACATCCTCATAGCGTGTCAGGTCGCCCCACACTATCTCCACTCGGTCGGCAAGCGGTGCCAGAAGGGCTTTGTTTTTCTGGCTCGGACGCGCCAGTATGCGCAGTGTATATCGCTCGGGGTAGCGCAGTATCTCCTGCATACCCGCATATCCCATAGTGCCCGTGGCACCGGTAAGGAAAACTGTCTGTTTCATCGGAAATATCTTTTCAGACTGCAAAGTTACTGCTTTTTAAGCAAATACGCAAATATATGACCACTATGCAATACAAAGAGCCCTCCTCCTGAGGATTAGCAAGGTCTCACTTCGCGCTCTTCCGTCTGTTGCATTCCCTGCACAGCATCTGGCAGTTCGCCGCCACCGTCCGCCCGCCTTTCGCCCAAGGCGTGATATGGTCGGCTTCCATCTCCTCCAACTCGAAATGCTTGCCGCAAACCGCGCAAATGCCCTGCTGCCGCTCGTACACCTCACGCCGCATGTTCGCATCGAAAGCACGGATACCCAGGTGGTGCTCGTCGCCGTCGAACACGTACCAATAGATGCCCCGTTTGTTTTCCACATCGCTGTCCGCCATCAGCCTGCCCACGCGCTTTTCTATTTCGTTGGGGTTCACCGCCGCGTCCTTGTACCGGTTGTAAATCGCACCCCAGTCCACGCCTTTCATCTCGCGGCGGTACTTGTGAAACACCGCCTGCACCCAACTTATCACCTGCTGGAAATAGTACCACAGTGCCCCCGCATCCGTGTCCGAGATGCTGTGCCGCGCCATGTAATCCTCTATCTTGTTGCCTGAAATCCAGCGCAGTACGGTCTCCAAGTAGTCCTGCTGGATAGGCGACCCCTGCACGTACTTATTGCCCATCAGGTACGCCCCGCAGTTCGACTTCGAGAAGTACCGTTTGGCATCCGAAAGCCACGGCGACGCATACACCGCATTGAGCAACTCCTGATTGGTCAGTCGTTTGCCGGCGATGTTGATGGTCTTGAACCATTTCAGTTTCTCGCTGTCCGTCCCCTTGCACAGATACACGCACAGTTGATAGTCTAATATCTGCTTTTGTTGGTCGGCGGGCAGGTTGCCGAAATAGTTGAACATATACGCAAAGTCGCCGTTCACGTATTGGCATATCGAAATCGTCCGTTGCTGCCCGTCGATAATCTCGTAGGTGCCGTCCTCGCGCACCGCCCAGTACATCACGTTGAGCGGGTAATCCTTTGTTACTGTGTCAATTACCGCCTCGCGCTCTTTGTCGTTATAGACAAACTCCCGCTGGTACGGCGGTCGCACGTCCAACCGTCCGCCAAAAGCTTTCACACCCGCTTCCTGGTTGTCCGCATACCCCTCGGTCAGTTCCCGAATGGTAATCTTCCGTTCTACTATTTCCATATTGTTCTCCGTTTAGTTGTTTTCTGTCTCCGTTAATGCCCATTAAACTGCCATGCAAAGTTCTCCGTTAATGCAGTGTGGAGACGACGCGTCCCGCGTCGTTATCGGCACAAGCCGAAATCTGTCTTTTTTGACGACGCGAGACGCGTCGTCTCCACACTGCTATTGCCTCTCAAAAAAGTGCTTTTTGTTAAGATTTTCTTCCCATTCAACACCGTGCAAAAGTCGCTTCAATCAGCATAGGATGCGCATAGGATAGTTATAGGATAGGCTACCCATAAAAAGTACCAAATTTTAAGATTGGCATATTATTTTATTTCTTCCGTCTGATAAGAATACGAGCATAGGTTGCTTTCCCGTTTATTGCGCCGTCTGCATCTTTTATTAGAGCATAGTTTTTATGCTGTAAACGCTCAATAGGAGTAAAGTCTCGTGCGTCTAATATCTCAAACTGCTCCGGATTATACTTATCCAAGAACGTAATCGGTACGCCCATAACACCCTCATAATCATAAGGTATTTCGGTAACCTTATCCACATTAATGGCATCGTAGTTGTCGTACTTCGGGCAGTCTTGTGCATTGTACGTCCTATATAGTACCAGATCTTCGTGTCGCTTTCGGGTTTCTAAATTGGTAAGCCAGCAGATATTCCCCAAACTGCGCCATTTCTGACCGGTTTCGTCTATCCAGAAGCGTGTAGGACGTGGCTCATAGTAGGCGGGAACTGTAAAACACATATTTCCGTTTTTGTACCCGAGCCACACCTTGTTATCTTTTATCAGTGTAAAAATTTCTTTGTAAGTAACGGCATTTTGGTTTCCGAGAATAAGAAACTTTTTATCAAACTCTACTAACTGCGCCACATATTCCCGAAACAGCGAGAATGGCGGGTTAGTTACCACAATATCTGCTTGTTGCAGTAGTTCCACGCACTCGGGACTACGGAAATCGCCATTGCCTTGCAGAATAGAAATGACGTTCTTGTCATTCTGCATCAGGTACTGAATATCTGCCAAGTTGATTGCCCCGTCGCCGTTGGTGTCCGTAACCTCGGTTATCTCCACTTTGTAGGCAACCTTTTTTGGGTCGTCCACAGTGGTACCAAAGTCCAACAGCAGTTCGTTGCCCGATACGGGCGAACCGTTGTAGCAGGTGGCAATCAGTTTGCGCAATCCTAACTGATTAAAGTTCAGAGCAAAATACTTGAAGAAATTGCTTTCATACGGGTCGTCGCAGTTGCAGAATACGACCTTGTCTTTGAAATAAGGCTTGTAGTTTTTCAGTTCGTTGCTGATGTCGGAGAGTTGAGTATAGAACTCGTCCTCTTTGGCACTTTTAGCCCGTGCCAATGTCTTGCTTGCCATAGATTGATAGATTTATGCAATGCTATCAATCTCAGCCGAAATAGACAAAAAGAAAGGTGCAAACTTTTCTTCGCGTTCACAGGAAGCCTAGGAAGAAACCTGCCCTACTCGCAAAAAGTTTACACCCAAAGTAGTGTAATACGAGTAGGAGGAAATCTAAAAGAACTTTCCGTGAAGCGTTAATGCTATTCCGATTTCAGAGAAATCAGTTTCCTAGGCTTTTTTCTTTGAACGCGAAATAATAGCAAATGCTGTTGTTAAATATGTTATTATATCGAGGGTGCTACTGCACCCGAGAAATAATCATATTGTATAATATGTCATGTGCCGCCTTTACGGCACCGGTTTACATAAGCAATGTATTTGTTTATTGGTTTCTATTTTGTTGATACTTTATCATTTACGCCTGCAAAGATACACGTTTTTGTGCAAATATGCAAGAGTTGTTGACAATTATGATGACCAATGCCACATTAACGTATGAGCAGCCCAATTGGTTCTCAATAATCAGTAATTTCACACATTTCTCGTTAAATCGGCAATAGAATCGTGCAAAAGGAAAGGTATCACACCCACGTATGCCACGCCGTCATCGTCCAACCGGTATTTGCTATTGCCGTCAAGAATGACTATTTTGCGGAATGAATCCTGTGTATGACGTAGGGAAAAGGTTTCTTGTTCGCGTTTCTCTGGTGTATCTATATTAAGTGCAGACTGGATATATATTTTCTCATAACCTGTGTTAACCACAAAATCTATCTCATATTGCGACTGTTTGCGCTTGCCGTCCTGCATACGTTCTACTTCTACAACGCCCACGTCCACACGGTATCCACGGCGGATAAGTTCGTTGTAAATCATATTCTCCATCAGGTGCGAGCGTTCCTGTTGCCGGAAATTCAACCGTGCATTGCGCAGACCGAGATCCATAGCATAGTATTTCTTAATACTCTCGAAATAGCGTTTCCCTTTGACATCATAACGGTCGGCTGCGGAAACGAGATAGGCATCGGACAGGTAATCCAAGTAGTTCTTGACCGTTACATCGGCTATCTTTCTGCCCATTGACGTACTTGTGGCGTTTGCCAACTTATGCGGATTTCTCACTAACTCCTTGCCTGATAAGATATTGTTTATACAAACGGGATAGCAAAAATGATTTGCCACAACGGCGAATACCTGTGATGATTTTCACTTTCCCGTTCCATGCCTTACCTGTAAGTTGGCTGATATAATCCGGTCTTTCTATGGGCATACTATTTATTCGCTTACTTAAACTTTAGTCGTAACTGCGACAATTTTATTACTAAAGTGGTACCCGATTACATTCTAAATATACTTAGTTAACGTTAGAGATTCTTTTATTCTTTCTTCCCCGGGTGGCTTATCTGATGCCACTTCTCTTTGAGAAAGTTCTTCGTGTTGTTAATCAATTGCATACCCCAGTGATTGTTTTCTTCCTCCTCTTCGGCTTCGCGGTACTGCGCCGCGAGGGCGGCATCGTTGTCGGTGATGACCAGCAGCTGGTCGCCTATCTCCAACACCGACTTGCCCGTCGGCACAAAGAAATCCTCCCCACGGCGCACCATAATCACCAGCGTCTTGGCGGGAATAGCCAAGTCCTTGAGCATATTGCCGTTAGCCAGCATCGGTGCGTCCACCTCCATCTCGGTGGCAGACGCCTCAATCTCCTCGGGCAAGTCAATATCAAAATGCACGAGTTTTTTCAGTTGCACGGGCGGCACTGCCAAATTGAGTTTCTTCGCCATAGCCGACAGCGAAGTGCCTTGTGCTATCAGCGACACCAGCGTGCAAAGGAACACGATATTGAATATCAAGTCCGCATGCGCCACACCGCCCGCCTTGCACAGAATGGCAAATATAATCGGCACAGCCCCTTTCAGTCCCACCCAACTCAGCATCAGTTTGTCGGGAGTGGTATATTGTCGGAATGGCAGCATACACAGAAAAACCGAAATCGGACGCGATATAAACACCATTACCACACTTATCACCAATCCTGGTACCAATACTTCCACCTGCAGCAAATCTCTCGGGTGAACCATCAATCCCAGCACGAGGAACATTATCAACTGGCTCAGCCATGTCAGTCCGTCGAAGAAACTGCGCGTCTGGTGCTTGCGGGTGAACTTGCTGTTGCCAATCACCAAACCGCCTATATATACTGCCAAATAAGAATTTCCCTTCAGGTAGTAGGTAATCGAGAATATAAAAATACACGCCGTCAGCACCATAATAGGGTAGAGCGACTCGTTGCTCAGTTGCACCTTGCGCATCAGTTCCACAATGCCTTTCCCGAATATAAAGCCCATCACGGCACCCATCACCAATTGCACCACAATCGTCTGCACGATTGCCAGCATAGAAATCTCCGCGGCTTTGGCGGTTACCACCCCTATCATGGTCGTGGTCAGCACATACGCCATCGGGTCGTTGGCGCCGCTCTCCAACTCAAGAAGCGGGCGGAGATTATGCTTCAGCCCCACACCGTTGGTGCGCAGAATGGAGAATACGGATGCCGAATCCGTGGACGACATCGTCGATGCCATCAGCAACGCCACCCATATACTCACGCTCGCCACGGCGTTCAGCCAGCCGAAGATATAGTAGATAATCACCCCTGTGATAATTGCGGTCAGCAGCACACCTATCGTGGCGAGCGTCAGACCCGGAGCCATCACGGGGCGGATGTCCGACAGTTTGGTGTCCATACCGCCCGAGAACAGGATGATACACAGCGCGATAGTACCGATGGCTTGCGCAGAACCCGTACTGAGCATATAGCCCATACCGTCTTCACTGAACCAACGTCCGATACCGTCCGGACCGAACAGCATACCCACCGCCAGAAACAGCAGCAACGCCGGCACACCGAACTTATACCCTATCTTATCCGTGAAGATACTGGCGAAGAACAGCAACGACAGCACCAACAGCACCAATTCTACTTGCATAACAATATCAATTAAATGAGGTGCAAAATTACAAAATTTTGAAATAGAAATTTGCGGGCAGTGGTGTGGTGTTTATTCCTTTACCGCCTTGAAACTCATATCCAGACTCTTCACGGAGTGGGTCAGTGCACCTACGCTCACAAAGTCCACGCCGCAGAGCGCATAGTCGCGGATGGTGTCGAGGGTGATTCCGCCCGACGACTCTATCTCGATATGCTTGCCGTTCTCTTTCTCCCAACCGCGTATCAGTTCCACGGCTTTGCGGGTGCGCTCCGGCGTGAAGTTGTCCAGCATAATGCGGTCGGGGATACCCGTAGCCAGTGCCTCGCGTATCTCGTCCTCGTTGCGGGTCTCTATCTCTATGCGCAGGTGCTTGCCTTTCTCTTTGCAATAGTCGCGTGCGCGGGTCAGTGCCGCTGTGATACCGCCTGCAAAATCCACATGGTTGTCTTTGAGCAAAATCATATCGAAAAGCCCGATACGGTGGTTCATTCCGCCGCCGATCTTCACCGCCTCTTTCTCTAAGTAGCGCAGCCCGGGAGTGGTCTTGCGGGTATCCAGTACGTGGCAGCCCGTATCTGCAATCAGGCTCTGGTATTTGTGCGTAGTGGTCGCAATACCCGACATACGCTGCATTACGTTGAGCATCGTGCGCTCTATCTGCAGCAGACTCAGTTCTTTGCCATATACTTTGAACGCCACATCGCCGGGTTTCACCAATGCACCGTCGTCCAGAAACTGCTCCATACGACACTCTGGGTCGAAATAGCGGATAATCTCTTTCGCTACCTCCACACCGGCCAGCACGCCCGTATCTTTGATAATCAGTTGCTGGCAGCCCATTTGCGTGGGCGGAATACAACTGAGCGACGTATGGTCGCCATCGCGTATATCTTCTTCGAACCAAATGGCAATCAGTTTTCTAAGTTCTTCTTTTTCCATAGAATATCAAATTATTTGCCTGCAAAGGTAGTACTTTTTTTGCAAATATACAAACTGTCTGCTTTGGTTGCTTTTGAATCCGCTATGGTGCTTTGCTGAAAAATATGCAGAGTATGCAATTTCTGTACCTCATAATACCAATTACGTAGAAAGGACGTAGAAAGGACGTAGAAAGGACGTAGAAAAAAGCGGCTTCCACTCATAGGATAAGCCGCTTTTTATGCATATTTATACAGATTATACAGATTGTACAGAATAATATGCAGTATTCTTGCAGTATCGCAACCGGTGCTGCACCGCTCTTTTAATTATGCTTTGCCGCTCATATCTTCGATGTCTGCCCGGTATTTTTCCAACGGGAAGTATTCGGGGTTGAAGTGCTTGTCCACAAGGGAGTAATGCTCTTTGGGGAAGTTCGGGTCTTTTTTGCGGGTATAGTAGTATTGGCAAAGTGCGGCATAGCCCCACGGGCCTCCGCAGTCCTCGGGCGGACAGGCATTCTTACCGCTTATGAGGCGTGGAAACGGCGGCTCTTCGTCGGTATAAGGCTCTATCTTTGAGAGCGATACCTGATGTTCCCAACCGTCTCCGAAATCATACTCCAAGACCATCTTGTCGCCTTTCTGTGCCAGCACTTGTGCCAAAGAGTATTCGTGGCTGTTATGGTATTTATATCTCGGAACCACAAAGCCAAAGTCCATATCGTCTTCATCATCTTCATCCGGTTCATTATAGATGTCTTGTCCTTTCTTGAACTGATACAGATGGTATCCTTCCCAGCCCATTGCGCAGATGAGTATCTCTGCCAAATGGGAGAGCCTGATATTGGATGGTATCTCCAACTTGCGCCATACGGTAGGACTCACGTCTTTGAGCGAGATGCGGATAGTGTATTTCCAAACCTCGGGTTCGGGCAGATACCGCTTCTCCATCTCTTCATCTATGTAGTCCATATAGTCTTCGTCGTCCTGTATATGCATAGCATATTTCAACCGGGTAGCCCGGTATTCACCATAGACCTTTTGCCCTACTTCTTCCAATAGGTTGTTTATAGAATCTGCAAAATCTTTATCGGTATATTCTGCAGCCATCTTTAGTTTGTCGGGATGAGCGGTCAGTTCGTCTCGGAGGGCTTGTATATACTCGGGGGGAAAGTTCGCCTTATGCTCCAAGTCATACAACATACTCCCTAAGAACATAGATACCATTGAGGCATTATCTGCTTTTTTCTTTGCCATAATAGTTATATTTTATTATTTATTTTCTGTATGCTTTGTAATAGTACTGCCTGTTCTAATTTTGTTGCAGGCTGACTAAGTATTTCAGGTCATCAATCGTCAATGTATGCGAAGTGTCGGTGCCTTCGAGTAGGGAGTCGGACAGGTCGCGTTTGGTTTGGTGGAGACGCAGTATCTTCTCTTCTATGGTATCGGCGGCAATGAGATGATAGACCGTTACGCTGCGGTGCTGCCCGATACGATAGGCACGGTCGGTAGCCTGCTGCTCGATAGCAGGGTTCCACCACGGGTCGAGATGGATGATATAGTTGGCATTGGTCAGGTTCAGCCCCAGACCACCTGCTTTGAGCGAGATAAGGAAGACAGGTTTCTCCCCACGCTGGAAAGCCTCCACCATCGTCTGCCGTTGCGCAATAGGGGTACTGCCGTCCAAATAGAAATAGTCGGTTTTGTCTTTGTCAAGCACTTGTTTGGCTTGCGACAGGAAAGAGGTGAACTGACTGAATACCAATACGCTGTTACCACCTTCCACTATCTGCTGTACCAACTGGCGCATATCCTCCAGTTTGGACGAAACGGCAGTGATGCTCTTGTCCACCAGAGACAGCGAACAGGCGGCTTCGCGGAGACGGGTGATATTGCTCAGCAGGCTGACCGTTACCTTGTCCTCTGCTTCCAATTCCTTTTGTGCCTGTATGCGCAGGGCTTCGTATTCCATCCGTTCGCTGTCCGTGAGCGAGATGCGGCGTATAATATCCTCTTTCTCGGGCAATTCGCTTAATACATCGGTTTTGGTACGGCGCAAGATAAACGGCTGTATGATACGGCGCAAGGCAGTACGTTTCTCTGTATCCTGCTCCTGCTCAATAGGCAGGATGAATTGTGTACGGAAGGCTTCAAAAGAGCCCAATAGTCCGGGATTGAGAAACTCCATAAGGTTCCATAGTTCGCCGAGGTGGTTCTGGATAGGTGTACCCGTCAGCAGCAGTCGCGCCTTGGACTGCAGAGCCATTGCGGCAGCCGACATCTTGGTGGAGCGGTTCTTGATAGTATGGGCTTCGTCCAAGCAGACCACGTTCCATTCTTTCTTGGAGAGCATTTCCGTTTCGCGTGCCAACAGCCCGTAGGTACAGAGCAGCACATCATACTTGCCTTGTGAGTCAATGACCGACTGCCTGTCCTCGGCGTCGTTGAAGATACTGACACGCAAGGCGGGTGCAAAACGCATTATCTCGTTCTGCCAGTTGAGCACTACAGACGCAGGAGCAACCACCAAAGACGCCCCTTGTTTGGCACGCTGCAGGAGAAAAGCAATCGCCTGTATCGTCTTACCGAGGCCCATATCATCAGCCAGACACCCGCCTGCACCCCATGCGGCAAGACGGCTTATCCATTCATATCCTATCTGCTGATAATCACGCAACTGCGCTTTCAGTCCGCGAGGCAAGTCCACACGCATAGTAGCGGCTTCGGAGATTTGTTTGGCAAGCGAACTGACCTGACGGTTGGTATGAATGACACCGTCGGAAGAACGGATGATGTCAGCTAAAGACCCTGCTTGGTAACGCGTGATACGCGCTTTGGTCTTGTCTATCTGGGCAATCTGCTCCAGTTTGTGCAACTGCTTTGCCAGCGACTCGCTCAGAGCAAGAAACTCACCGTTATCCAATCGCACAAAACGTTTGCCCACAGAGTCGGAGCGCAGCAGACGCAGCAACTCGGACATTGCCACGATATGTTCGTCTTCCATTTGCAGTGTCCCCTCTACTTCAAACCAGTTCTGTTTCTGGCGCAGTTGCACAATGTTATCGGGACTTTGCTTGGAGGTATGCACTTTGAATTTCCCGCCCTGCGGCCATTCGACAATGTAGCGGACAGGACATTCCTGCAAGAAAGCAAGCAATGACAGCACGCCCTCCAAACTCAATCCGAGTCGTATATCTTCGCTGAATAGTCCGTTGCGGTATTTCCCTTGCGTACAGAACAACACCAATGGTTCCAACATCTTTGTCTCTTCCTCCAAATTGCGCTCCACCTGATAGCGTTTACCCTTCTCCTCATCGAAGACAACGGCATCTCCTTTGCCCGGAGTCAGACGCAAGCGGCTTCCCTCGAAAGGCGAGATATAAACGGACACTTTAAATAGGTCATCCTCCGGTTCGATACGTATGGTTGGTATGGTCTGTGCTTGTCGTTTTTCCAAAGTAGAGCCTCCCTCTACCAGCGATGAATGAACCTCTATCGTTCCTTTGGCAGAGTCAAGAAAGGCTTTGAGCGGAGCCTCGGCTTCGAGAGGGAACGTCCGAATATCCAGTAGTTTGGCAAAGACGGACAATTCCTGTTTCGACAACCGGTACACGGAAATACTTTCCTGCTTATGCCAAACATACATCATAGTGGAGATATTACGTTCATCGGGCAGGTTGGACTTGATGGTGAAAGCATTTCCCTTTTTCTCAATCAGCAAGAAAGGTTTCTCGTCAATCACTTGTATCGTTTGGTATGTTTCTGTGCGGCTATTGTACAACAGCAGTTTGTCGGTATCAATCAGAGACGGCAGACAAGAAGCAAGCGGGATTTCATCGTCATAGTAATAACTGTTCATATAAGCGCAAGCACGTGCGATGGCTTGGTCTTTTTCGTCGGCATAGGCGATGGAGTGGTTGAGGAAACTGCGGACGGATGCATGAGAGGGGGTACCCCAACGATCGGAACGCAGCCATTTCTGTTGCATCAACTTTACGTCATCGTCGTCCGTACTATGCAGTACATAGACCAAGCGTTGTACGCGTTCCGGTGCGGGAGTAGCATCTTCTTTTGCTTTCGATTTGGTCAGGTCGGTTAACTGCTCCAAGACTATTTCCCATTGGCTCTTGCGGCGCAAGGTGGTGAATATGGGTGCGCCTCCGAGGGCATGCAGCAAAGTATCATGGTCTTCACAAGGCATGCCCATACCACTCAGTTCGTAGCGCAATAACGCCCATTGGCATGTTGTTTCAGGTAGCGAAAAATCAATACCGAAATGATGTGCTACAAGCGCAGTCAGCCATTGCAGTTGCATTGTTCCTTTTTGTCTGATATATGTCATCTCCTGTCGCAACGCCATGGGATTTTCACCATTGATGATAAAGCGTGCTATCAACTGAGCGGGACGAAAGGCAATAACGCCTTCAATGTCTTTCTTTCGTAAGAATTGTTGCGCGCGTTTTACCTCTTTATTCTTGGCAAAACAAAGCAGCATATAGAAAGATAACAGGGTATTCGGAAATACGTTCTTGATGTCTGATATTTGGTTATGCAATTTCTGTGCCTCGGTGAATAGTTTCAGACTGCGGGCATAGTCTCCTGCATAGAGTGCAAGAATGGCATCGGGAAGGACAGACCACTCGGTGGCAGATGTCTCGTTTTGCTTGAACCGTACAAAATGACCGGTTGCCATAAAATAGAAGCAATCTACCATATCGTGTATGTGCAATACAGGATACCGTGGGTTTAGTTTGTGGTAGGTATCTATCTGTTCGTGCCATTGTGCGCAAAACTCGGGTGTGAGTGGCTGATTGAACTGCTGCTTGAAATTAAAGCACGAAAGAGCAAACTCAGTCAGAGTATTTATAGGCATACTCGATAGTGCCGCAGCAAAAAAGTCAGTTCCTATCCAGTCTTGCAGTGCCTGAAAAGTATATTCGGTCCAAGAGCGTGCAAGACTTAATGACTTACTAATATCCTGCAGATTATGTTCGCCGGCATAATAACGTTGGCACAAGACCCAGTAGAGATTGCTCTTGGATAGTTGTTGCTTATAGGGCAACTCATTCCAGCGTTTTATCCAATCAGGGTGGCGGTCAATGGTATATAATATGGCAGGAAACAGACACTTGGGCGCAACAACAATATGGTAAGAGTAGGTGATGAGGTAGCCCTCATGCAGCAGTTTCTCCTTTATCTTTTTGGTGCGAGTGATTGTCCAATCGTTTATCCGGCACAGACCTGTCATTGTATCATAGGTTTCAACCTCCCGGCTGAAACCCACAAACCCGAGTATCTGTTTCTCGATTTCTGTGAGCGACGCTATAGGAGCGAACCATTCGTTTGGCAATTTGCCGGCTATGAAGTTTTCTTCGGGGAATAAGGTATTCATATTAAACAGGAATAGTTTGTGAAGAAGAATGGAATGAGTGTTATTGCTCTAATGGCAACTGCAATAAACGGTCGAAATCGGATTTGTAGAGTCGGTCTTGCACGATACGATATTTCTCGAACTCGGTTTCTGCGTGTTGTACTGCCTGTTCGTGACTGACATTGCCCAGATTTTGTAGCACAGGACGCTCGTCACTATTCATGTATGAATCTATACGCTTTGCCCAATATTCCATTGTCATCGGGATATGCCGTTTGGCTCGTGCCTCTGCAAAGTCCAATACAGCGGAGACGATATGCCCCATATCGTCCAACTCATTCTGTTTGAGATAGTTTTTTGCTATAGATACATCTGTTTTGACAATTTTCCCGTCAGGTGTATTCTCCCATGTAGTCAGCCCCATGTGTTCTTTCTCGGCATCGGCACGCTCCATAATCAACTCTGCGGCAATATGCTGATGCACGGCATAGTGCATCTTGTTCTGAATCATCTTGAAGAACTCACGTGTAGTAGGAGCGTCCTTGTTGTAGTCCATACTCGTGGCGTAGATGTCAGTCAGTTTCTGGTACAACCGGCGCTCGCTGAGACGTATCTCGCGTATCTCGGCTAAAAGGTGCTCAAAATAGTCCTCTCCCAAGAATGTACCATTCTCCATCCGCTTTTTGTCCAATACATAACCACGCACGGCAAAGGTGCGCAATACCGCCGTAGCCCACTGGCGGAACTGTGTTGCACGGCGGGAATTGACACGGTAGCCGACACTGATGATTGCGTCCAGATTATAGAACTGCGTGTTGTAGGTCTTGCCGTCCTCGGCAGTATGTTCCAAAATGGAACATACTAGGTTCTTATCCAATTCCCCGCTCTCAAAGATATTATTGAGATGCTTTGTAATGGCGGGTCTTTCTACATCAAAGAGTGCTGCAATGGTTTTCTGCGAAGCCCATAGTGTCTCGTCTTTGTAGAAGACCTCTATACCATTAGCCTTGTCTTCCAACTGAAAGATAAGGAACTCTGCGGTACTGTTTCGTATTTGCAAGGTGGGTGTCATAAGTCTGTGATATTCTTTTTTCTCTATTGTTCGACATTTTGTGGCAGAATCTGCCAATGACCTTGTTTGGAAGAACCAAGCCACAGGATGTTGTAGTAGTGGCGTAAAGTCTCTATATCCCGTCGAATGGTACGGACGGTGATGCCTAATTGTGCTGCCATAGTACTCGCAGAAATAGATGTGTCTGTTTGCATCATTTGCAGGATGTGCTGCTGACGTGGAGTTAGCATAGCAGGTTCTTTTGTAGAGACATTGGTGCTGTTTTGGGTGACATTTTGGGTGACATAGGTACCGCTTTGGGTGACATATGCAGGAGCAGGAAGTATTGTGTCTTGTAGCATAGAAGCCTTAAACTCGGCTATCTCGGTTTGCAGGTTGCTGTTGTGCAATTGCAACATCGTGTCGCAAAAGATGTTGATGTCTTCATTGTCCCGAGTTTGGTTTAATGCCCCGATATACGCTGCTTTCTGCTCTTTGAGTACTTTGACAGGAATAAGGTTTTGCTCAAACTGGAGCATATTCATCACCAAACGGGACATTCTGCCGTTGCCGTCCGCCCACGGGTGAATGGTAACCAGTCGATAATGTGCCTCGAAACTCAAGCGATACCAAGCCAATATATCATCCTCGGGTGTAACAGCACGTACATGATTGAGCCACAGGCAGAAATCCTGTAAGGCTTGTGGTACTTTCTGAAAAGCAAGGTATGAGCGTCCGCCAAAACCAGCGGTAACATTCAATTTGCGCAGTTCTCCTTTGGCTGCGGAGAAAGTGCCTAATGGCGTATTGTAGGTACTGCCGGTGTTCTTTAATACAATTGACGAAAGACGGCAGAGCACATCCACCGAGTAGGGAGTATGCTGCAGTGCCAATCGGATGCCCTCTTCGTAAGCCGCTTTCAGGTCGAGGTTCATCATCTGCTCTTGCAGGGTGCGTCCCGGGGCTGTAATGCCCTCGTCAAAAAGCAGTTGGTTCTCTATCTCTGTAACGGTCGAGCCCTCAATCGCTGTAGAGTGCGTGATGATAGAATACAAGTAGAATTTCTTGTAATCAATCTGCTCGGGAATACCAAGGCGGTTGTATTCCTGCAAGGTGGATATGAGAGAGTGAGAATTCATAGTTCAATTTATAGGGAAAGTTTCTTTGTGTATATTTTATAAACTGCACACAGAAGCAGAGTTCCACATAAACTAACAAAGAAATCAATTCTTCATCTTGTCACAGATTTTATGATATATCTCTAAGAATTCATCATCTGCATCATTACCTGTCGGGCAGAATGTCAATCTCAGCATATCATAAGTTAAGTGACAAAAATGCCTTTCGCAAACATTCTTTCCACCTAAGCGTCCTGCTTCTGGATGTTGTTTACATAAACCTTTAACATCATCCCAATCTCCATAATGTAAATCACTTATAGGTTTTTTTAATTGTGAAAAATACGTATCTGGAATATAACATTCAATTTCGCGTTTTCTTGTAACCTGGCAAGACTTAACATCGTATCCATAAGACAATAACTCCCTCATATTAGGAGAATCCTCATTAGCGGAAGTCTTATCTGAATCCAACAAAACAAAATAAGGCTTATTTAGTTTAGTTATTACATTATAGTTTGTCCAATGCTTAATAGAGCCGCACCCACCTACTGGAATTAGCAATACTCCCAACTCTTCAAAATCTTTTTCTACCTTACCTGCTTGTTTGTATTGGTGTGCAATATGTGTAAACGCAGATACATCATCTGAACCTTCTAACAAAAACAGACACTTAATATTATCAAGGAGCCTTAACAGACTATCATTCTCTTTTATTCCTAAATCTCGAACAATAGTCGCAGGGGTTATCACATCTCCTTGTGAAATAGTGTAATCATGTCCTTGTCGTTGGACATAGATAATATCCGCAATGTCCGTTTCTGCAACGATATTGGGTGAGTGAGTGGTTATCAGTACTTGATAACCATTTTCTTTCATTGCTTTTAACTTGTTATATAGTAGTTTCTGTGTCTCTGGATGTAAAAATGTTTCCGGTTCTTCAAAACCAAATATCATATTATCTTGGTGCTTTTCTTGCGCCAGCATCTCAAAATATGACATCATCGTAATGCGTCTAAAACCATCACCTCTTGCACTTAATGGAACATTGCTATCATCTTTCTTACACTTAAACACTGTGCTAATTAATTTCGACCAATCAAAGTCCACTTGAGCATATACTTGTTCATCTTCATCCAATACACTATTTATTTTATCTGTAATAGTCTGTAATGAACTTTTGATATTAGTTCTAATGCTTTCCTCTATATCATCTGTATTAACTTGCTCTTTCAATACTCTTGATGCTTTATCCTTAAAGTATTTCTGTACCGATGTGTCAGAATCCGACAAAGAACTATCTGCCCTGAAAAATTCAAATGAGGGTTGCAGACTTTTATATGCGTCCGATATTTTCTTTAATCGTGTTTGTCCAGAAGTGGGAAATTCCTCATAAACATACGAGAATGCAAAGTTATTTACTTGGTAATATTCACGTAATTTAGTTCTTTTTTCTCTATTGTTATACTCTTCACCATTCCCTTTTATCGTAGCAATGTCGTTTTTTTGACATAGTTGCATTAGGTTTTTTTCTGGTATCAACAGAAAATCATCTTGTTCATACTTTTTTCTTTTAATATATACTTTAGGTTTTATCGCCTTTTGTATAGTATCCCAAGTTTTCTTAATATGTAATAAACCATCAGAATCGACTAATTCTTCTTCCATGAATGTCGATTTAATGGCATCGTCTATTGTTATTTCTTCTCCATTACATAAAAAAGCCACCTCTACAGAGATTATATCATTTTGACTATAGATATTCCGATCATCCACAGAAACATTGCCATCATTTAAGAATATATCTAATGCTTTGAGAATTGTAGATTTGCCTGCATCATTTTTTCCAACAATACAAGTAAAATCATTTAATGTAATCTCTGTCGGGACATTAACTCCCCGATAGTTATCAATAATTATCTTCTGTATTTTCATTTTCTTTGCAATTTATCCATTTATAGTACATAGATAGTTTCGTCGCCGCAGATGTTGCGGATACGGAGGCGGAGAGGGCGACGGTCGGAAGAGATGGTGCCGTCCCAGAATTGATTGGTGCGTTTGCCGTTGAGAATAACGTAGCCGAGGTTGTCTATCTTGATTTCTGTGTCGCTATGCCATGGGGCGGACTTTTCTGCGGTAGTGCAATCGAGACTGAGCCACTCGATAGTTTCCAAACCACTGTCGCTGATTTCAATAGGACGGAAGTCTTTCTGCTTTTTGAGGGCTTGCTGCTGTGCTTTGAGATTGACCGCCTCTATCTTTTGGCGGACACGGTCGCTAAGGAAAGAGGTGATTTCCACTTTCCAGACGTCCAATAGTCCGTCTTTGGCTTCGGACAGGGTGTATTGCACATCGTCTTCGATAATGACATCGTCCAGTACTTGCTTGAGGTCGCGGAGTTCGACCTCGATAGTGGTCAGGTCGTTTTGTTCGCGTATGAACTGCTCTATCTCCGCACGGTCGGTAATATCGATATAGTACACGATAACCCTGCGTGTATCGGAGGGCAGGTCGGGCAATGCTTCGCGCAGAATACGGTTCATCAGCGGCTTATCCAATACGCGGGTAGTGCCGTCCATCAGGTTGGGGATATAGACGGGCATCATACCGTATTTGCTGTCCGTGATAGCCCCCTCCCAGAATTTGTCCAAGGCATCTTCATTGCGCAAACCGCGTATCAGACTTTTGAGTTTATCCATAGTCTGTACGGGGTTGCGATAGAGAGACACGCCATCGCGAATCTCCAGTACATCGAACTCCGCTTTGGCGGCAACAAGGCGGTCGCGCGTGGTCTGGATACTGTTGATACCGATGTCGTTATGAATAAAACGCCGCCCAAGACGGTTGGAAACAGCAGCCGTAACCCCACTGCCCCCGAAGAAATCAGCCACAACCATACCTTCGTTGCTGCTCGCCTTGATAATACGCTCCAATAAGGCTTCGGGCTTTTGGGTGGCGTAATCTACACGTTCTTCTGCTTGAGAATTGACTGCGAATATATCCACCCATAAATCTTGTGCAGGCACACCCTCCATCTCATCTAAGTATTGTTTATAACGTGGAGTACCATTGGCAGTATAATATATTCGTCCTTCTAACTCGAATCTTTCCATTGTTGACATCGGGCAACGCCAATAACCCTGTTTCCCTTTCCAAGAGTAACTATAACCTGCCCCCTTTAATCCTTTAGCAGATAAATCCCGATCAAGATACTTTCTACCATCAGCATCTGTCTTATTGTAATAATGCTCTATATATTCTTGAGAATATGGCACCATAGGAGTATCAAAGTATAAATCGGCACTTTTAGAATAATAAAATATGGTGTCATGCAAGTTGGCAAATCCTGTACTATCATTATGCGCTGTACTACGTTTCCATATAATCTCATTTCTGAAATTATCCTCACCGAATATCTCGTCCATAAGGATTTTGACATAGTGTCCGATATGCCAATCGAGATGTACGTAGATGCTGGCGGTGTCGCTCATAACGGACTTGATTGCCATCAGGTTCTCGTACATCCAGTTGAGGTAACTCTCTTTGTTCCATACATCGCCGTACATTTTCTCCTCGAAAGAGCGCAGTTCCTCGATGTCCAATTGTTCTTCCGCTTGCCGGATAGCCTCTGCCACTTGGGGATTGCGGCGGATATATACCTTTTTGGCATAGTCGGCACCGCTGGCAAAAGGCGGGTCGATATATACCAAATCCACTTGAATGCCTTGCTCTTTGAGGTATGCGCATGCCGAGACGCATTCGCCCCGCATAAGGAGATTGCCTTGCGGGTTAGTACCTACCTGCTCTGTTTTTTCTACCTCGTAGAGGGGCATACCCCGCTGAATATGGTCGAAGACCACATTGTTGTCCCGATAGCGGAGAACGCGTTGCGTGCGTACAAAATTGTCCAATACTGCTTGTCCTTGGAGTGTATTCGGATAGAAAGGAATATATCTGACTGCCATATAGCCTGTGAATTAGTCGTTAAAGAAACTATTGATTGCCTGGAGCGTTGTCTGCTCGCGCTGCTCCCTGGTGAGGGTATCCTCGATATAAAGGAAATCGAATCTCCGATAGCCGAACTTGGTATTGTTCTTTTCGAGAAAAGCGGTTTCCATAAAATGCTTTCGCTCGGCGAACTTGGGCGCAAAGCCTTCGCCTTT
>DKEG01000011.1:47166-47429 GCA_002452095.1 Bacteroidales bacterium UBA6828
GGGATATAGATACCGATATACCGCCAATGCTTGCCATCGTGGTGGTAGCATCGGATTTTGAACTCCGTGAGTGTGTCATCGCCATTGAAATAGAGTTCCAATTGTTTCTCCCGTATCAAAGGCAGCAAAGAGTCCGCAAAATAGGAGACCTCGAAACGGCTGTCGAAGTGATACGGCAGATAGTGGTAGGTCTGCTTGCGCTCGGGATGCGGGTCATCCAATGACGGCGCAGGCAATCCCTGTTGCCGCAGCAGTTCGCACGC
>DKEG01000031.1:0-3273 GCA_002452095.1 Bacteroidales bacterium UBA6828
AGAGTAGGTAGCCGCCACTTTGGGAGTCTTGAGAGAAATTAGCATCTCAAGACTCCTTTTTTTGTCTCTGTACTTTTTTTTCGTATCTGTATATGCTATAAAGTGAAAAATGTATCATGTTCTATTTTTACCTTATACATCGTTAATATATGGTTAAAATGTTCTAAATCACCGTCGGGGGGGGTAAAAATAAATAAAATAACAGAAAAATTGATTTTCGTTTTGTAATTTAAGAAAATTATTGTACCTTTGTGCCGCAAACTTGGAGAAACGGAGTATTATTTGTGTGATAAGAAACACGTTTCATACGTAGCATACTACCCGTATCCCTGAGTGAGCAGACATAGTATAGGCGTTTATTGACGCTCAGTTTCGACGATTTGAGATCTCGCAAGTTTCAGGGTATATTCGATTCTGTGCAACGATAGATGTTCGCGGGAATATGTGTTTTCTGCCTGCCTATACGCAACGCAAACGCTCATAGTAAGGTCAGTATTGGGCGTATGCGGCACCACAAAAAGGAACCTATATTGTATAATTGGGTGAGTTGGCGTGGTGTGTCTTGCGGCTATAGGTGGAGTGTCGGGGATATTACAACTAATCCATAATCCGATAGTTTGATAGAAAGCAATTAGGCTTCTCTTGGCATTCTTGCCGGGAGAGGGTGGTGTATATTAACGTGGGCTTCGCGTTGTCGTTTCTGATATACAAAGGCAATGCGAGAGCCTCAAATCGTGGAAACGACAATGTCGAGTCCACGATTTTTTTGTGCCTGTACGCGTAGTAAAGAAAACGTAAATTGCCGTATAATGACACGTTAATTCATTGCAACCACTTGATTTGTAAACATATAATCACCCATAAATCAACCATTAATTTTTCACACCCTATGAAACGCCAAAGTGTACTTGTTTTGTTGGCATTGTTTTGTACGTTATCCTCTGTCTTTGCTGCTATTGGAGACACATTTAGGGACGATGATTGGAATTATTATACTATTACCAATGATACAATGCCACCTTATACTTGTGAATTCAGTTCAGCGAGTCCCAGTACTTTTGGTAAAACTTCATTTACGATACCGGAAACTGTTAATACAGAGATAGAGGTAGGGGAAGACGAATATCTACTGGTAACATTAAATGTTACTAGTGTTGGGTATCTTGCTTTTTTTACATTAATTTCTGAAAATAATCTCAAAACAATTTCAGTTCCGGGTACAATTAAAACGATTCAAAAACAGGCATTCTCAAATTGTACGAATCTAATTTCGATTACGTTAAATGAAGGGGTCGTTTCGATAGGGGAAGCAGCATTTGATGATTGTTCAAACTTAAAGAATGTCTATTTGCCTAATACACTTGAATCCATTGGTAAAAAGGCGTTCTATGGATGTGATAATCTCACAACTATGAATATACCTAAGAGTGTCAAATCTATTGGCGTTTATGCGTTTGAAGGTGCTCTATGGTATGATAACCTGTGTAAAAATACAGATGCCGTGTATATAAATGACATTTTATATGATTATTTTGGAAGTGCATCTTCATACAAAGTTAAGGAAGGAATAAAACATATTAACCAATGGTCTTTTGCTGCTGTTAGAACACTGAAATCTATTACATTTTCCAATAGTTTGAAAAGCATAGGAGAAGAGGCTTTTAATGGCTGTACCGAACTAATATCTGCCAAGATACCGGATTCTGTAGAAGAAATAGAGAGGGGTGCTTTTGCAGGATGTTACAATTTGAAAGAAATAAATATCCCAAACAATCTGAAAGAAATTAAGAGTTGTACATTTATACAATGTCTTTATACAACAAAAGTATCTATTCCTAATTCCGTTACCATAATCGGTGATAGTGCCTTTCTTGGCTGTATATCTCTCAAGACAATTGTTATTCCAAGTAGTGTACAATCTATTGGAAAAGAGGCTTTTAGGACATATGTTGGAGAAGAAAGTTCATTGCAAGAAGTAAGATGTTATGCTATTATCCCCCCTATTTTGAAAAGTGATGTGTTTTTTTCCGAGCATGATTGGGAACATCGTAAGCAACCTATGCCATTGTATGTCCCTTATGGTTCTGAAGAAGACTATGCTAAAGCAATGCAATGGAGCAATTTCCTGATAAAATCTCAGCCAAAAACTGAAGCACGATTGAATGGTATTACATACAACGATATTGCTATAGAGAATTTTGACAAGAATACATATTCTTATTCGGTTGTGCTGCCGTGGTATGTTGATGAGGTGCCTGTTGTCTCTGCTACATTGATAGACCCGTTATCCACAATGCAGGTTATTCCTGCTACGCAACTGCCGGGAGACACAAAGATTGTAGTTACAGCACAAGAGGACGGCAAAACGCAACGCATATACACTATTCATTTTGATATTCAAACAGGTATCGAAAGTACACAGCCTGCTGCCATTCTCCCTACCAAGACCATCCGTAATGGGCAAGTGGTGATTGAGAAGAACGGCAAGACTTATGATGTTCTTGGTAAGCAAATCGAGTAATACACAAAATCAACTACTATATGAGCAAGAAACGTTTCTTTTGGGCTGCTGTGCTGGCAGCAGGCATTGGTCTGACCACTACGGCGTATCAAGCACCGCCGCTTCTCCTCGTAGAAGACGAAGACGGCGTAGTGGAACAACCGGCACAAACGATTCCCGCCAAGGAAAACAACGCTACCGACCAACGGAAGACTACCCAGTCTGCTCCTGCACCATCAACCGCACAGGGCGGGTTTGTGCTAATCAGTGAGGAAGAAGAGACCGCTGCGGAACTTCCCGCACAGAATAGTGCTGCTACCGATCCAACGAAGACTACCAAGTCTGCTTCCGTACAACCGATCGCACAGGGCGGGTTGGTGCTAATCGATGAGGAAGAGAGTACACAGGTGCAAGACGACCGCAAAGCAGAAGAAGCCCGATTGGAGCAAGAACGCATCGAAGCGGAAAAACGTGCAGAAGAAGCCCGCCTTGCTGCTGAGAGAAAAGCCAAAGCAGAGGCAGATAAGAAAGCCCGAGAGAAGGCTGCACGGATAGAAAAAGCACGCCAAGACTCTATCAAAGCCGCCCAAGAGGAAGCCAAGCGTATTGAAAAAGCCCGACAGGATTCTATTAATGCAGCAAAAGCAGAGGCCATTCGTATTGAGAAAATGCGCCAAGATTCCATTCGTGCCGCCCGAGAGGAGGCTATCCGTATAGAGCAGGCTCGCCAGGATTCTATTCAGAAGGCTCAGGAGGCAGAGCGTATCCGTATA
>DKEG01000031.1:3426-23494 GCA_002452095.1 Bacteroidales bacterium UBA6828
TCAAGAGGCAGAGCGCATCCGCATAGAGCAGGCTCGTCAGGACTCTATTCAGCAGGTTCAAGAGGCAGAGCGTATTCGTATAGAAAAGGCTCGTCAGGATTCTATTAAGCAGGCTCAAGAGGCAGAGCGTATTCGTATAGAGCAGGCTCGTCAGGATTCTATCCGTAATGCACCGAAAGAGAACGACGAGAAGCAGACCAATGCTGCGGTGCAAGTGTATGTAGCCCCGGCGGCTTCCACTCCTGCGCAAAACACACAATCTGACGACTTAAACAGCAAAATGCTGGAAGCCGTGCAACGTGCGTATGAGGAGGCTCTCAAACAGGCGAATAAGTCGGATTCAATCCGGTTGATACAATGGCAGTTGGAACAGGAACTGAAAAAACTGAAAGAGCAGCAAGCCGCGCTGGAGGCGCAAAAGCAGAAAGAGCAGGAAGAAAAAGAGGTTACCGAGCAGGCTGCAGTAGCCGCACAAGCCGCTGGACAGCAGGAGACTGCCAATGTACAACCCGAGAAAGAAACCCTTTTCACTCGCTACTACAAGCATAGCGGGCGCAATATGCTGTCGATACTCAGTGTGGGCTATTCCACCTATTTCCAGGTCGGTCCGGCGGTGGCAGCAGGCGCATCGCCCACAGGGGACGCTTTCAAACGCCATATCCTCAATTTTGAGTTGTTCGAGTGGCGTGCCAAGTGCTTCGGTATGCAGATGTTCAATTTCGAGATGGGGCTCAATACGCCGTTTGTCTCCGAGGAGCACCCCGAGCAGAACCGCTATCTCTTCGAGCGCGGTGGCTATTATCTCGATGAGCGTGTGGAAGCAACGGCGAAAACGATGTGGTTTGCCTACAAACCCGCCGTCAAGTTCTATATCCTTTGCACCAAGTGGCTTGCCGTGGAGTTGTACGGCGGTGCGGAAGTGGATCTGACCAAGATGTGGAGCAAGATTAACAGCACCTACTATACGGGCTATCACAACGAAACCAACCAAGACGGGCTGCGTATCCCTGAGCAGAACTTCTTTGTGGGAGCGTATGGCGGTGCGGGCTTGATGTTTACAGCCGTACCGCAGGTGCCGCTTGAGATAAAAGCCGAGTACCGCCATCCGGTAAAAGGCAATACGGCACTTGTGCCGCAAGGCGTGTATATCTCGGCGCAGGTGCATCTGGCAAACCCGATAAAGAAATAACCATCAACCAATTATCCATAAAAACAATTAACCAATGAAACAGATTCATTCCCTATTGTGCGGGGTGGCGATGACTACGGCTGCCCTGTTGCTTACCGCCTGCGGCGGCAGTTCACGCATGACCAAGTCCACCTCGTCGCGTATGGAGTTTGCACACACGGTGCGCCTTATCCCCTCGCAAGCCGCTTTGGCGGTGTCGCCCGAGCGCGTAACGGCAACGATACAATCGTATGAGTTGGAGTCGCTGGATGCCGAGCAGGCACGCCAGACCGTGGTAGCGAAAGCGTTGGCAACGGTAAACGGCGATGTGCTGTTGGCACCCCGCTTCACCTCCGAGAAAACGCCCGACGGCAAACTCAGTTCTCTCACCGTGGTGGGCTATGCGGCTACAGTCAGTTCGTTCCGCCCTGTCACGGAAGCCGATGTGGTCATCCCGGATTCGCTGGTCTATAAGCAGCACCCGATGCACGATGCGTCCTACAACACGATGACGGTGGCGGACGTGGAATATGCCGGCAAGGCTTCGGTGTCGCTTACCGCAACCGAACTGACGGGCAAGAATGAGGAGACGGCTCTCCGCTATGCCAAAGAGAAACTGCTCCGTCAGGAGAAAGCGGATGCCCTGTTCGGTTCGCACTATACCCTGTCGCTCAACAATGGTATCCTGACGGCGTTCACGCTGAGTGCCTACCCCGGCAAGTATGTCAACTACCGCCAAACGACGCTGCGTGAGTTGGAGATCGTCAAACCGGGTACCCAACCGCAGGTGCAGTACCGGACCGTAGCAGCGGACATCACGCCTGTGGCTGCACGCGTACAGATGAAATTCGGTACCAACAATGCGCCGATGACCCGGGACGAGTTGAAAGAGATGGCACGTGCGGCTGCATTGCAGAAGTACAATGCCGATTTCCTGCTCAACGAGACGTTCTATTTTGATTATCAGGACAAGATCATTACCTATATTACCATTTGCGGCACCCCTGCCGTATATGCTAATTTCCGTCCGTTGCAGAAAGACGAAGTGGCGGATATTAAGTTGGTTCCCGTTGAGGGCGATGTGCAGGTAGTGCAACGGAAGAGCCTGTTGGACAGTTTCTTGGGCATCTTCAAAAAGAAATAACCACCAAGCAGGCAGAGAATGGACGGAGGACTATACAAAACCACGATTAGCATACAATACTGATTAAAGGCATTCACACAACCAACCAACGTATAGTCCGCCTCTGGAAAACAGAACATTCTCTGCCTGCTTTGCTTTGGGCAACAGGTGGGCAACAGCCTGCTATCCACCTGACAGCCACCCGACATCCACCTTATGGATGCCTATACTGGGAAAACACACTCATCTTGATTTTACCACTATAGAAAAATGAAACATCTCCTGCCTCTATTCTCCTTGCTGCTTCTGTCGGCGGGTACGTTTGCTTTTACCAAACTCTTCGTACCATAATGGAGGGAGTCTCCGTTAATAGTCGTTAATTTTTCATTCGCTCATCGGCTTGCAACGCACTGCGTTGGGAGCATTGCGACCGCAAGCCGATGACCGCAGAGGTCAAAAATATGCAAATAAAATGCATATACGGCTGACGTATAGCCACAAACGCGAGCGTAGCAAACCACTCACGCAAAACCATTAACATTTGCGTTGCAAATCATAAAACACGAAATAATAACATGAAACGAATCAACTTATTTCTTTTTGCAGTATTTTGTGCTTTGGGCATACAGGCACAGGAGCAGGGTATCGTGCGCTATGTGCGCGTGGGCGGTACGGGCAAAGGCACATCGTGGGAGGATGCCACGGGCAGTATCCAACGGGCGGTCAATGCCGTAGCGGCTTTCGGGCGCGGCGAGGTGCGTGTGGCAGGCGGCAAGTACCCCGAGATGGTGAAGATTATGGGTTCCGACATACGCCTCATCGGCAGTATCGACCCCGCCACCGGCGAACAATCCGTCAAAACAAACCTCTCGCGCATACAGATTATGAACCGGCCGTGCGGTATCTATGTCGCTTATTCCTTGCGCAATATCGTGGTGGACGGCTTTGCTGTTGTGCGCGGTGGGGCGGACAAGCCGTTTGACTACGACTCCGACATCAGTATGGCAAGCGGCGGTATCAGTATCCATTCTGCGGGAACCCTCGTCCGCAACTGCAGCGTCATAGGCTATAAAACAGGCGAGTGGGGGATAGATATGGATGTGCCGCGCGTTACGCTGGAAAACTGCAGCGTCCGTGGTTGCAACTCGGGTATCAAAGCCTACGGCGAGTGCGAACTCCGTCAGGTGGTTGTCAGCGGCAACGACCGGTATGGTATCTCTGCCAACAACTGTACCCTGACCGGCTGCACCATTGAGACCAATGGCACCTGCGGTATATGGATGGAAAACTGCCGCCTCTACCAATGTATTATTCGCAACAACTACCCGCGCGACCGCTATGCCGATGGCGGCGGGGTGGTCATCACGGGCGGCGACCGCAATATCCTGCACGGCTGCCTCATATACAACAACACCGCCACCCGCGGGGCGGGCGTGCTGACCAACACCAAGTGCTATATCGAATCGTGCGTCATCGCCAACAACCTTTCCACAAGCGGCTATGCGGGCGTGGATATGCAGTACAACAACGCCGACCTCTATATAGCCGGTAGTATCATCTGGAACAACCGCACGCAGGGGCGGAATACGGCGGTGAATATGCAAGACGCACGCCTCAAAGCCCACGGATGTGCCATCGAGGGTGGTACGCTTGTGCCGGAACTGGACGAGATAAACGGCGTGATCGACCTATCGGCAAAGAATATCGACCCTGCCAAACCCTGCCCGCGCTTCAAGAAAGTGGCAGGTATCCTCGGAGCCGTGGTGAACGACAAAGAGAAGCAGAAACAGGTCTTGCAGCAAGATTTTCATCTTACTGCCGGTTCGGCTTGTATCGGTACGGGGCAACTCATTCCTGAGAAATACACCCCTTATCTCGAAATCGACCGCTCCGCTCTCTTGGACGGCACCCCCTCCACCCCGCTCAATATGGGTGCCTATGCTAACGTGGCAGAATAAAAACAGCAACTATCTTGCAAGCGCGGAATATGTTGTGCCGCAAGACAGGTTTTGTTCTTTTCAAAAATCCATACAGGCGTAACCCGAAAAGCCTTAATAGAGTAGGGTCTCGTCCCCTCTAAATAACAACCATATTATTAACCATTTAATTTCTATTTTTTTATGAACAACAAACAAGAGTTGTGGAAACAATCCACCGCCTACATCTTCTGGGGTGTATTGGCGTATGAGGTACTCGGTATCGTATCGGGTATTGTTGCCTCTGTCGAATCGGCATCCAACCTGATGAGTCTTTTGCGTGGCGGAGGCGGAAGTCCGAGCATCGGTACTATTCTGTGTTCCATCGGTGTCATTGCCGGCTATGTATTCTTCTTTCTCGGTATTATGAAATTCTCGGGTGCCGTGGACGAGAAAGATGTACCCTACATCAACAAAATCAAGAAAGCGGTTATTTGCGCTCTGTGCGGTGCGGCTTTTGGTATGATTCCCGCTTTCGGTGCTATAATCGGTTGGATTTTCAATCTGGTCGCACAAATCCTTTTCCTGATTGCCTATAACAATCTTCGTAAATCGACCACTTTCCCGTCTTTGGAAGGCGCACAGAAACTGTTTGTGGCATCTGTCTTGAGTTTGGTCGGAGCGTGCCTATCATTCATTCCCGCAGTAAATCCGATCTTGAGTTTCATCTCTATGATATTTATGCTCATCGGTTGGAATAAGATCCGCACCGCCGAACTCCCTGCCGATGCAGCCCCCGCTGCTGAAACTCCTGCGGTAGAAACTCCTGCGGTGGAAAGTGCGGAAAGCAAATAATTCCTGCAATAATCCACAATATAGTACAAAGCGGCCGGCATAATGGACTGTCAGCCGCTTTGCGTTTCCGTTGCAGCCGGTTAGGCTGCTTTTTTTTGTTAGCCTGTTCTCCGTTTTATTTCCGGGTAACAAGCATAGGTTATTCTTAGGTTATTCTTAGGTGATTCTTAGGTGATTCATAGGTTATTCACCCGTCAATCACGATAGAATAAGCCCTTTCGGTCCTTAGTGGCGCACAATACCATTGCATAAGCAGCATACGCCATTGTCTGCCGCCAATAGGTTTTCCCGTTTCAACGAGGTATGGGAAAACAGGAAAAAGCAGAAAAATGCAGCGGATATTTGCATAGTCCAAAAAAAAGCAGTACTTTTGCAGTCGCTTTTGCGGAATATGGATTTCCGTGCCGCAAGCGGATTTCGACGATGACGGTGTCCAATGGTATAAAGGCTATTACGTCAGATTTTGGTTCTGAAGATCCTGGTTCGATTCCGGGTTGGACAACAAGAGAAAGAGCCTTTCAGGCTCTTTTTTTAGCCCTTTCGGGCTGGTGTGATGGGATACGGGCAGCCTCACAAGACATATCGCGCATACCGTATGTAATCCTACTGCCCCATATTGAGTAACACAAACAAAACACAATGAAAACGTTTGAATTGACCGGTACTCCCCGCTCGGAGTTCGGTAAGAAAGCCGCTAAGGCGCTTCGTGCAGAAAACCTCGTTCCATGCAACATCTATGGCGTAGGCGAGAACTTGACTTTTACCGTCGCTGTAGGTGATGTTCGTCAGTTGATCTACACCCCTGACACTCTGATCGTATTGCTCACCGTAGGTGATGTAAAGCGTACCGCTGTGGTAAAAGAGATGCAGTTCCACCCGCTGAGCGGCAATGTAATGCATATCGACTTCCTCGCTGTAGATGAGAACAAGCCTGTAACCGTTGAGATACCTATCCAACTCACAGGACACGCAGCAGGTGTGAAAGCCGGTGGTAAACTGGCACTGAATATGCGCAAGATGAAAGTGAACGGTATCTATACCAAGTTCCCCGACCGTGTGGTTATCGATGTTACCGAACTGGGCTTGGGCAAAAAGATTGCCGTGGGCGATGTACACATTGAGGGCTTGACAATGATGAACCCGAAAGATGCTTGCGTTGCAGAGGTAAAAGCAACTCGTCAGAGCGCTGCTGCAGCACAATAATCCGAAAGGGACGGACACAACAAAAGAGTGGGGGAGCAGTGGCTTTTCCGCTCTTTTTGCTTTTTAGAACTCCTCCGATTGTTTATAGGGCGTTTAATTGCATCGGGAATTTACAAATTTACACACTTACAAATTTACACATTCAATCATGAAATACTTGATTGTCGGCTTGGGAAATATAGGTGATGAATACGCGGGGACGCGCCACAATATCGGTTTCCGTATGATTGATGCCTTTGCCGAGAAGGTGAATGCCGCGTGGGAGGACAAACGCTACGGGCTGGTGGCGAAATGCCGCGTAAAGAACGCCGAATTGGTGCTGCTCAAGCCCTCTACGTATATGAACCTCAGCGGGAATGCCGTACGCTACTGGCTCGGACAGGAAAAGATACCCGTGGAGAATATGCTCGTGCTGGTGGACGACCTGAACCTGCCTTTCGGCTCTATCCGTATTCGCAAGCAGGGCTCCAACGGCGGGCATAACGGCTTGGGCAATATCCAATCCGTACTCGGTACGGAGAACTATGCACGGGTGCGCTTCGGCATAGGTAACAACTTCAGCCGCGGTGCGCAGTGCAACTTTGTGCTGGGCAAATGGACCGACGAGGAAGAGCAACAGATGCCCGACCGCCTGAAAGTGGTCTGCGACATCATTCCTTGCTTCTGCCTGCAAGGTATCGACCGCACTATGAACCTCTATAACGGGAAATAAGATAAACATATGATTAACGTCTAATTACACGCCAATTAACGTTCTGAATATGGCTCGGCTTTGGAAACATCCGTGGGTGGTGACAGTATGTAACCTGCTGCTTGTGATGGTGATTTATTCGCTGTCGCGGTGGTTCTTCTATGCCGTCAATACCGATATGTACCCCGATGTGTCGGCGGCGCACCTGTGGGAGATGCTCTGCGGCGGTGTGCGGTTCGACCTCACGGCGGTGCTGTATCTCAATTCGGTCTATATCCTGCTGATGCTCCTGCCGTTGCCCGCCCGTTGGCGCAACAACCGGCACTATCAGCGCACGGCGCAATGGTTCTATTGGGTGCCCAACGCCATCGGTATCGCCGTTAACTGTGTGGATATGGTCTATGTGCGTTTCACCGACCGCCGCACCACTTGCACGTTCTTCTCCGAGTTCCAACACGACAACAACCTCGGTTCGATCTTCTTCCAAGCCGTTGCACAGTACTGGTATGTAACGCTTTTTGCCATAGCAATGCTGCTACTGCTTGTCTTGCTTTCGCGTCGTAAACCGTATATTGTCGAAGAGAAGTGCAGATGGTGGTATTATGGCCGTGAGACCGTAATCCTGTTGGTTTCGGCATACTTCTGCGTGATAGGTATCCGAGGCGGTTTCGGCAGTTACACCCGTCCGATTACTATCTCCAACGCCCTGCAATACACCGATACTCCGCAGGAGACGGCTATTATATTGAATACGCCGTTCTCGCTGATGAAATCGCTTGAGAACGAGACCTACGTCAATCCGCACTATTATGCGGATAGCGAGTTGGAAAGCGTGATGACGCCCGTACACAAGGCAGACACCACGGCACAGGCAAAGCCGCTCAATGTGGTCGTGCTGATATTGGAGTCGTTCTCCAAAGAGTATATCGGTTTTTATAACCACGACCTTGACGGCGGCACCTATACGGGTTATACCCCGTTTCTGGACTCGCTGCTCTCGCAGAGCATAACCTATCGTTATTCTTTTGCCTCCGGGCGTAAGTCGATAGACGCCATGCCCTCGGTGCTGTCCTCTATACCGATGTTGATAGAGCCGTATATCGTTACGCCCTATTCCACCAATGCTGTTTCTTCGCTGGCGGACTGCCTCGGGCGGAAGGGCTATACTACGGCGTTCTTCCATGGTGCGCCGAATGGTAGTATGGGTTTTCAGGCGTATGCGCGTTCGGCAGGATTCACTGCCTACTATGGTATGAATGAGTACGACGGCGAGGAGGCATTCGACGGCACGTGGGCGATATGGGACGAGGAGTTTCTGCAGTACTATGCCCGCACGATGAGCCGTATGCAGGAGCCGTTTATGACGGCGGTCTTTACGGCTTCGAGCCATCATCCTTTCCGTGTCCCCGCACGCTATGAGGGAGTGTTCCCGCAGGGGACACTCCCTATTCACCAATGTATCGGCTATTCCGACCACGCCTTGCGCGAGTTCTTTGCCTATGCTCAAACGCAGCCGTGGTTCGACCGTACGCTGTTTGTCCTGACTGCCGACCATACCAACCAACTCTCCCATCCCGAATACACCAATGCCAAAGGGCTGTATGAGGTGCCGATAGCGTTCTACCGCCCGGGCACTGCGGGTGAACTGCGGACGCAAACGGCTGTCAGCCAGACGGATATAATGCCGTCCGTATTGTCATATCTCGGTTATGACAAATCCTATTTTGCCTTTGGCGAAGATGTACTGACGCAATCTAAGCCACATCCGTTCGCCATATGTTACAATAATCCTGTGTATCAGATTCTGTCCGATAGTCTGCTGTTGCAGTTCGACGGGCAAGCGGTTACGGCGGTGTACGATTATCGCACTGACCGTCTCTTGCAGCACAACCTGCTCAACGCAGCAGAGCAGACCGCCGAGGTGCAGACTATGCTCGCCTACCTCAAAGCCTACATTCAGCAGTATATCTCCCGCATGGTGGAGAACCGGCTGACCGTAGGAAGGGAGGAACGTTAATTATCGTGTAATTAGGCATTAATTAACGTCAGTTCGATATAATTTGAAAGATGAAATTTTATGGTTAATTAGTGGTAATACGGCGAAGCCGTCCGTCCGGAAAAGCCCCGATGATGCAGATATAGTCCATTCAATGGCAACTCGTCTTTGCTATCTGTAGTGGTTTATACTATTATCTTTGTTTAATAGTTGTTGTCAGTTGTTGACCGACAAAGTCCCTTTTTCGTTATATCGAACTGATGTCAGTTATATGGATAATTTGTGGCAATTATATGTCTAAAAAAGGATTATGGAAGTAAGAGTTGATAAATACCTGTTCGCTATGCGTATCTACAAGACGCGCACCATCGCTGCGGACGCCTGCAAGAAAGGGCGCGTTACGATGGGCGGTACGCAACTCAAGCCCGCCCGCACGTTCCATACGGGCGATGTCTTCTCGGTGCGCAAAGGACCTGTTACCTATACCTACCGCATCAAGCAGTTGGCGGAGAACCGCCTCGGTGCGAAACTCGTGCCCGACTATCTGCAGGACATCACCGCCCCCGACCAACTCGAACTGCTCGAACTGGCACGCCTCGCGGGGCAGACCGGGCGCGACCGCGGTACGGGACGCCCTACCAAGAAAGACCGCCGCGAGATAGAGATGTTTATGAGCGACGACTATTTGGACGACATTGATTTTGATGACGACTATGAAGAATAAGAAAGACAACATTGCCGAGTATATCCTCTATCTCTGGCAGATTGAGGATTACCTGCGGGCTTTTCCCGCACAGGCGGAAGCCACGCCTGAGTTGCACCAACTCAGCGAGATGATGCACCGCGAGGGGGTGGTGGAGAAAGGGCATATCCGGTTGGCAAAGAACGCCCTCTCCGAGTTGGAAGAACTGCATCTGCTCTTGCTTGATAAGGAAGCCACCTATCGGGCGGCGGTGCTGCAACTGACCCCCTCGCTGGCACTCCTTAAGTCGAAGACCGACCGCCCCGCGATGTCCGATGTCGAGGCGTGTCTGGTGCTGCTCTATCAGATTATGCTCCTCCACCTGCAGCACAAGCCCGTCTCTGCTGACACCGAGGCGGTGCAGCAGCAAGCCACCCGCCTCCTGCAATACCTCAGCCGCACCTACCGAGACACCCGCGATGCCGAATTGGGAAAAAATATATAATTAACCACGAATTACCCATTAATGGTTCAATTATATGGCTAATTATATGTTCCCTAAAAATTAACAACCCATTAACGGCAATTAACGGAGAATGATTCCGATAATGTTTTAATGGGCTTTTAATGGGCATTAATGGAGAAAAGAGAAAACTTTAACGGAGGCAACCTATGACAACCAAAGACCGTTTTGCTCATATCTTATCGTGGTTTGCGGAGAATATGCCCGTGGCGGAGTCGGAACTCCGCTACGACAATCCGTTCCAACTGCTTATTGCGGTGATGCTCTCGGCGCAGTGCACCGACAAGCGGGTCAATATGGTTACGCCCGCTCTCTTTGCCGCCTATCCGACCCCGGAGGCGATGGCGCAAGCCACAACGGAGGAGGTACTCCGTTATGTCCGCTCCGTTAGTTACCCCAATGCCAAAGCCGCCCATCTGGTGGCTACGGCGCAGCGTCTCTGCAGTGTCTATGGCGGGCAGGTACCCGATAACATCGACGACCTGCAAACCCTTCCCGGCGTGGGGCGCAAGACCGCCAATGTGGTCTGTGCCGTGATTTGGAACCAACCCACTATGGCGGTCGATACCCATATATTCCGTGTCTCAGAGCGACTTGGACTGACCACCGGCAGCAAGTCGCCACGCCAAACCGAAGACCAATTAGTTAAATACATCCCCACCGCCGTCATCCCCAAGGCGCACCATTGGCTGCTGCTCCACGGGCGCTATGTCTGCCAAGCCCGCACCCCGCATTGCGACCGCTGCGGACTGGCTCCCTACTGCCGCTACTATACCAAAGAGCATAAATCCGCAGATAAAAATAGCTGATTCGCTCGGCATATAGTGGCGCACAATACCATATTGTGTGCGTAAGCACGCGCCACTATATGCCGCAAAGGAAGTAAGATGTTAATAAAAATAATTAACGCCTGATTAATGATAATCATACCTTGATAGGTATATCGGCTGTATATGTTATCGGTGCTTAAAATTGTTGTTAATTTTCTGTTAATTTATCTATATGCTATTGTGAGTTTTTTGAAATAGCAGTACTTTTGTACCCAAGAATGTGATGATGATTGTTGCATTGCCCCTCCCTGCAAACATCCCACTATATGATATACCTCGCTTACATAGTGCGCCCTGCCCGCACAACGTTTTTCTATGCGGCTGCCTGTCGTATGTTCGCTGCCAACACAGCGGTTGCGTTGTCGGCTATGCGTATGCCGGTTTTTCGTAGGGTGTATTCGCTTTCGTTATAAGGATTTCCGACTTCGTGTCCGAAATCCTTTTTCTTTTTATGTAGTGCAGCCGAAGGGAAGAAATGAACAAAATTAATGGTCAAATTAATGGCTCATTATATGTTCCTCTCAAAAATTAACGTCTAATTACACGATAATTAACGTTCTTAAAAACGAACCACACCTCGCATTAACGATAAATTAACGGTAATTAACGGAGTATGATACCCGATGATGTTTTAATGGGCATTAATGGAGAAAGAGTATTAATGGTCAAATTAATGGCTCATTATATGTTCCTCTCAAAATTAACGTCTAATTACACGATAATTAACGTTCCTGTTTAAGTAGAATGAATGTGCAGAATCTTAACAATCGTACATTTTCCCATTTCGTTCCAAACAGCATAGGATGTGCTTAGGATGTGCTTAGGATAGGCTGCCTTTGCGTTATCTCTTTGTGCTCCTAAATCTTAACAAAAAGCACTTTTTGCTATCTCATAGTTGTGTTGTAAATTCTAACTTTCTATATAATGAAACAATTTAGACTACTTCTCACCCTCCTCACCCTGCTGGCTGTAGGGAGTATGAATATCTATGCGGAAACTATTGCATCTTGGAAAAATCAATCATTATCTAAGAATACAGCAGTAAAAGCCGATGGCGGAAATGATGCGAATAAAGGAGTCGCATCCATATCTTCGTCTGTCGCCCTCACTCAAAAGGGTACTAACGCTTATTTTGCAAGTAGTGGCGGTGGAGCAAAAATAACCATTAATAACCTTGATTTAAGCGGTTATTCCGACATTTCTATGACGTTTTATAGCCGAGGATCAAAACAGGGTAAAATAACGACAACCGCTGGAACAGGAAATGTTACAGTAACTAAAAGCGAAAAACAATACACCATTTCCAGTATTCCAGAGACAACAACCTCTTTGACACTTACGTATGGAGCAACAAGTGGATCGTTTTATTTTGGTACTGTCGTTATCTCTGGAACAAAAACTGCAACCTGCACCACTCCTACATTTACGATAGAGGACAAGACGATTTCGCTGTCAGAAGCCGAGACGGGCGACTATGATATGTCTGCCAACCTGACCATCAACAAAGGCGGTTCTACGGGTGCAATTACGTACTCTTGTGATAATTCGGATGTAGATGTTACAGGAGGTAAATTCAACACATTTAATGCCGGCACTTACACCATCAATGCCACTATGGCAGCAGACGCTACCTACTGCGAAGCCACCACATCATTCACTATGACCGTCTCCGATGACACACCCGTCATCACTGTAACTTATGATGCCAATGGAGGTACGGTCAGTCCTACAAGCGGTAGTTATACAGATACTCCTCTCACTTTGCCTACGCCTACTATTGACGGTTGCTATACGTTTGATGGTTGGTACACAGCCAAAACTGGTGGTACCAAGGTAGAATCTTCATATACCCCTACAACCAATACCACTCTATATGCACATTGGGTGGAAAGTACAGCCACCTATATGGCTATAGTAACACAACCCGATGTAGCCACCAACTGCAAAGTGAAGATAAGCAAGGATGGCACTACGGGAGTGGAGGACGGTTACGATGACATCGTCTGCGGTACGACCATCTATCTGTTAGGAACACCAAGTAAAGGCTACAAAGGTCTTACCTATACGGCAAAAGACGATAACAAAAACAATGTTACTATCACACAGGATGGGTTGAAGGATGCTTCGTTTACGATGCCCGCATCAAACGTAGATATTACAGCCACTCCAGTTCCTTGCGATGCAATGGATGCGCCGGAAGTGTCTTATACTTCTACCGCTAACTCACTCACTTTTTCTTGGAAAACCGTTGCCGGTGCAACACAATACAATCTGTATCTATACTACAACACCGATGGCACCTCCCATACTAATGACGATATGGCAAACACCACAGAGTGTTCCTACACATTCTCCGATTTGGAAGTGGGGCATACCTACGCATATATCGTACAGGCCCAAAGTGCTATCGGAACTTGCTTCACCGAAACCCAAGGCACCGCCACGGTAGTCAAACCATATACTATCACGTGGTCTGTGAATGGCAAAACCACCACTACTACGCAAGTTGTAGAGGGGGATGCGATTGGTACATTGCCTGCAGACCCGTCCGCACCAAGCGGCTGTTCGGACAAAGTGTTTGTAGGTTGGAGTATTACCAATATCGGTGCAACACCTACCAACGATAAGCCCGAATTCATTACTGCCAACACCATACCCACAGGCAACACCACCTACTATGCCGTATTTGCGACAAAAGCAAATACAAGCGGAAGTCAAGACATTGTATTTAATGTTGGGGATATTGCTGCAGAGAATAACTGGAATAGTGGCACACAATACTCCAGTTATACCATTGCACCAATTACCATTACGTATTCAGGTGGTGTCAATGATGGTAAGTATTATTCTTCTGACGATTCTTGGCGCAGTTACAAAGGCGGTAGTGTTGTGGTAAGTGGAGGTACTATTTCTGAAGTAATCTCGTTTCCAGAGAAAACCTTTACGAAGCAAACAGATGGAACATGGAAATATAGTGGTACAGAAACAGTTAAGTTTACTAAATTTACCATTAAAACCACGGCTGCCGGTTCCTCCTACACTGATTATATTACCGAATGTATAGATTGTACCGCCCCTGCAGAAGCATTGGCATTGACCCTGTCGCAGGAGACAGCCAACTTAGGTCAAGACGGCAACGCTGTAGTAACCTTTAACACCACAGGCGGTAATGGTACCGCAGTTACATACGCTGTTACACCCACCACAGGTGCAACATTGAGCGGCACCACTATCACATTCACCCAAGAGGGTACATACACGCTGACTGCCTCGCAAACATACACCACCACCGGTGGCACAACCTATTGCGGCGGAACAGATAGCAAGACCATTACCATTGCGCCCGCCGAGTACACCCTCTCGCTCTACGACCGCGGTAGCAAGACCACCTACGGCAACTACTATGCAGGGGCGGCAGTACAGCAACCCGCTGACCCGACGGGCGTATGCACAGAACCGATCAACTATGTCTTCGACGGTTGGGCAACCGCCGAGGTCGCAGAAGGAAGCACTACCTACACCAAGGTCTCTTTCCCCTACACCATACCCAAAGCCAACACCACCCTCTATGCGGTGTATAAGTACACAGAGGGTACAAATACAGGTGCCACCAAGGTGAAGGCTTCCGACATCGTGGATGGCGGAAAGTACTATATCACTGCTACTTACCAGAGTAAGGCATATATGCTGAAGGCTGGAGCGTTTGCTACGGCAGGATCAGACAAGAATACAACTACTTTCGTAGCAGAAGAAGCCACCGAAGATATGGCATGGACTTTTGTCAAGAAAAACAATGGTTGGTCTATCCAAAGCGGCAATTATAGATTAGGAACGACTAATGATAATAATGGCTTATCGTCTGCAACAAATAATACCGATGTTTGGACTATTGCAGCAGGTACCGGTACCTATTCCAAACTGACCCAGTCCACGTATAAACGAAACTTGGTATTATACCAAGGCACTGATTGGCGGGCATATACCACTTCTTCTGGTGTACAAAACATTCAATTATATAGTGCTGCTTCTTACTACTACACCACCTCCCCCTCTTGCAGTCCGGTTATAGAGGGCACGGATGATATTACGGTTACTTCTTCCAAGGGCATCTGGATAGAGGCGGTAGAGCCGCTGAATATCACCGCAACCAATCTGGACAAGAATGCCGACGGAGCCAATGTAACCATTGCCGCTACAGCCCTTACCGACGGTTTTACGCTCAAGACATCGGGCACCAATGGCAGCGGTAGCAAGACAGTAACACTTGCAACCGGCTATAGCAACAGCACATACAACGCCAACCTGACGGTAGTCTATACCCCGACGGCGGACAACATTATTGAAGAGGGCAAGATTGCCCTGCGTGTCTATCGCACCGGCGGCACGACTACCTACGCTACGGATACTATCATTGTGCGTGGTCGCTCCCTGCCTGCCGAGTTCGTACTGGCAGCCGAGACCGCCGATGGTTGGGTGGCACTCCCCGCCGATCTGGGTACTAGTTCTTCCGATGCCGTGAAATACCCGTACAGCATTACCGTGGACGACGAGACATCCCCGACCAAGGCTGCCGAAGCACCAAAGACCGCTGTCTATAGCGCAGCCGACCGCAGTACCAAGAACACAGCGGCTACAGGCATACGCCTGAAGAACGCCAATGGTCTGTACTTGCAAGGCTCTACAGCCCAAGGCACTACCAATATATGGTTGTCCTCCAACAACAGCGAACAAGCCCAGTCATGGGAACTGCGCAGTAGTGATTTCAGCAACTACTTCGTGCGCTTGCAGGCTGCAGAAAGCGGACGCTATCTCTCCTACGATGCCACTCAAGGCAAGATAGGCAACTACAAACAACAAGGGTCGTTGCGCCTACTACCCGTAGAGAAGACCTGTGTGCGCTATGACGCACCGGCGATGGATGTGTTTGCCCTGAAATCGTCGGCTGTCACCCTCCGTTGGCTGGCTATAGAAGGCGCAACAGACTATGAGTACTGCACAGATGGCGAGAGCACATGGAACGATTGCGCTAACCTCACCGCTACAGCCACCGAGGTCAAGTGGACGCTCGACGGACTGACAGCCAATACCAAGTACACCCTCTATGTCCGCGTCAAGGTGGCAAACGGGGAAACCAACTGCTCGGCTTTCGACACCGAGACTTTTACCACCACTACGTGCGACGATGTGCCGGTCGATCTCTGGGTATCGGCAACCGCCAATACCGCCACTATCACATGGCGTGCCAAGGCGGCAACGGCTACCGTCCGTATCTATGCCGACGAACAAGGTACAACGCCTGTCAAAACTATGGAAAATGCTGCCACCCCCTGCAAAATAGTCGGCTTGGAGCAGAATACGCACTACTATTACCAAGTGCTGGCAGACGGTTCGTGTGCTTCGGCAATCGCCAACTTTTGGACGGAATCCAACGAGGTGAGCATCGTCGAATGGGAGAAAGAGGCCGTTATTGTGGACTTGAATACCGAAGTAACCGATGCCGACGAGGTAAGCATTCTGGTCGAAGGTCAGAAGACCCACGGCACCAATAACCAAAACATCGCCGACGACTTGTTCTTCTCCAAATACTATGAAGCCTCGGGAACTTTGAAATTATTGGGCATTTATAATGGTACAAAAGATACATTACCCCTTACTGATATTAAAATTAAGATAGGTAATGGTACTCCTATTCCTATGAAATCCTATGGACGGAAAAAAACAGGATATATTGCGCCTGATGAAGAAATTATCCTATGGCATAAAGGTTCATATACTCTCAATAATTGTGTAGAGGAAAAAATGGATGTCAATATAATGGATGAAAATACGTTAATTAGTTTTGGCGGAAAGGTATCTATTGCACTATTTCGTGGAGATGATATGATAGATCTTATTGGTGCAGGAACGATAAGCGGTTTATTGCAGGGAACTTGTACCACCAGTTGGGGAGATGATTCGGGTTGGTGCGGCAAGGGATATAATATAGAAAATAAGACAGAGGAGATAGAACTCTCCACCAATCGTTGTTTGTTGGTGCGCAGCAATCAAGTAAAGTCGGGGGCAAATGCAGTTGCTAACAATACAACCGAGTTTGTTACTTTTACTAAGGAAGAGTGGCTCGGACGACAGGTTGATGAAGATGACAAAGATCAATCCTCTTGCGAAGGCTTTGCCTACGTGGCTGATTTCAACTACAACGACTATTATACCACCTATGACTCGGTTGCCAATTTGGAGATAAAGGGCAACCGCAATGAGGACGGCACCTACACCATCCCCGTGCCGAAACTCGATACGATGGCTTGCACCAACCTGCGCCTGCAACTCAAGAAGAACGGCACCATTCTGGCTACCCGCGAGGAGAAAGTACCCATTATCATCGACCAAAATGCCGATACCAAGAATACCACGTTCTTCGGCGAGAAACTGACTGACGAGATATGCAAAACCTGCGATGTGGTCATTCGCAACAAAACGCAACTCTCCCACACCGAGGGCGGCAAACAGCAGTTCCGCGATATGTATGTCTATACCGGCAGCAGTCTCCTTATCCCGGCGGGGCAGGCTATGTCGCTCGACAAAGTGCGTATGTTTGCCACCAACGACAGTGTCTCCTATGCTATTGTCAATAACGGCACGGATGCCGATGCGGCTATCTCGGTCAAAGAGGTCAGCCACGTGAAGCGCATTGACGGACGCTACTGGTACCCGTTCTCGCTGCCTTACGACTGCAACATCGCCGACATCGGTCAACTCAACGGACAGCCGCTCGGGGTCTATGGTATGGACTGGGGTATCAAGTACTACGACGGGCAACGCCGCCAGAGCGACGGCAACAGCGAGACAACCTTCGGCGAGGTGTCCAAATACTGGACAATGATGCCCGAGAATGGCTTGCTGAAAGCCTATACGGGCTATATCATCGGGCTGTTTGTACCCGCTGCCGACGAACCGCTGATGAAATCGGTTAATTTCCCGCCTGCTACCGAGAGTGCCTACACCGAGAGTGCGGACAGCAAACAGACCACTGTCACCAACTGGGCGGACAACCTCTCGGCAGACAAACGCCACCACGGGTGGAACTTTGTCGGCTCGCCGTATATATCCCTCTTCGGTGCCGCAGAGGGCAAAGGACTCTACAACACCGGTCTGAAGATGGGCTACACCGACCGCCAAGGCGAACAGCAGGATATAGATCATATCTATGTCTCTATACCCAACGGCGGCAACAGCAATACCTACACCCAGTCGCTGGCAGAGGGCGTAATGCTGCGCCCCTTCACCGCCTATTTCGTGCAAGCCGTTGACCCGACTAACGGGCAGTCGAACACCCTGCCGCTCACCTACAGCAAGACGCAACGCCTGTTGCTGGCACCGCAACGCCTGCAGGACGCGGGGGAGGATATGCTGGTGGAACTGACGCTCGCTGCTGGCAGCGTGGCAGACAATGCCGGTCTGTGGGTGGGCGATGACCACACCGCCGACTATGAGATCGGGCGCGACCTGACCAAGATGTACTCCGCCGACCGCAAACCGCAACTCTACACCGTTGCACCCTATGGCAGAATGGCATACCAAGCCCTGCCGGACGCACAAGCCCACGCCGTTCCGCTCGGCATATACGTGCCGGCCAAGGGCGACTATACCCTGTCGCTCAACCGTGCGGTAAGTCGGGTAAACGAAGCGGAATCGGTCTGCCTGCTCTACGAGGGCAGGGTGGTGGCGGATCTGCTCCAAGCCGGTTATACCCTTTCCGCTGCAGGCAAAGGGCTTGTGGACGGCTACACGCTGGATATACGCCGCTCGCCGAAAGTGGTAACCGACATCGTGCCGGTCAATGGCGATGCACCTTATCTGATAGTGCGCAGCGGGATGCTCACTATTGCCAACCTGCCCGCCGAGGCTATGGTGCAGGTATATGACGCCCTCGGGCGGATATGTTTCTCCGCACCCGCAGGTGCACAGACCATCGATGTGGCTGCGCCGCAGACTGGCGTTTATACGGTGGTGGTTACAACAGGAGACCAATCCTATATTTTGAAAACATTGCTTCATTGAATTTCATAGATACTGACCTGATATGAAAACGAAACTATCTTTGTTCTGCCTTGCGGCATTATTCTGTGTGTTGCCTGTGCGGGCGCAGTATGCGGGTTCTACGACCGGTCTGGTGACAGATATGACCTCCACCTCGCCCTATGCCGTCAATAAAGGGCAATCCGATACCGCTTCGTGCGACTATCGTATCTGGACACCGTCGCGCAACGGCTATCGTATTACCGAGGCGGGTGCCGGGTGTCCGAATATCATGGGTGCCGTGCAGACGGTAGCAACGTCAGTCCGACCCGCGGATATGCACCGCTTTACGGCACAGGCACTGAACGTGAGTTTGTCGGCTGTGGGTGCCGAATCTCCCTATAAGGAAGTGTCCACGCCTGCCGCTATGACGCGTCCGCGCCGTGTGAGTGCCGAGGGCGGTTTGGGCGAACCGGGTGCAAAAGAATTGCCCATAGGTGATATACCGTGGCTGTTGGTATTGCTTACCGCTGCCACCTACGCCCTGCGCCGCTATAGCAAGTGCAAAATGGCACATAATCACATAGAAGAATAAAAATATAGAAGAATAGAAATATAGAAGAATAGAAGAATAGAAGAATAAGAATAGAAATATAGAAGAATAGAAAAGGGACTACCGACAACTAATGCGGTAGTCCCTTTTTGTATTTCTGTCAGCATACCCCTCCGTATCCTTGTGCTATCAGGTCTATGTCATTTGTATGTGATTCGTATGTGATTCGTATGTGATTAGGCGGTTTTTGCTTGTATTTCAGCGAGTTATTGTATATGTGTGTTGTTGGCGTTTACCCGGGAGTTGGCACCACCCACCGGGGACGCGGACGCCTCGTCCGCGGTAATTTGGGAGCGCAAACGTGTGGGGACGTGAAGCGTAAGGCAGGTGCGCCTATGCGCACTGGGTGCCGAAGCGATACGAAGCCCTGTGGCTGAGTAGAACTCCTTGTCGTCTCGCGTCGTCAAAAGCGGTCTTTTTCTGAAGAATAGGCTTTCTTTTTTACTTATTAG
>DKEG01000008.1 GCA_002452095.1 Bacteroidales bacterium UBA6828
CGGGTGATTATCGGGTTGTTCTGCATAGAATCTCTATATCTCTATATCCCTATATCTCCGCGACGGACACACCCACACCACCACAGGTGAGTTGGTGAAATAAGTCATAGAACAGGATGCAATATATAAGAGGCTGTCTAACAAGTATAGACAGCCTCTTCTTTTGGTGGGAGACGATGCGGCTCGCGTCGTCAAGAGCAATCTTTTTCTGAAGAACAGGTATTCTTTTTAACTTGTTAGACACCCTCTTCTATATATTGTCCTATCAAACTAATCGGACTTATCAGACTTATTATAACGCAGAATAGTGTTCAGACCGATGAGGACAAGATGTTTCTCGTAACGGATGATGCTGTCCTGTCTGTCCGGTGTACGGAGATTATTAAGAATATACGGGGCATTCCCCCCTGTGAGAAACGTCTGAAAATGCTCTGTTCTTTCACCCAATGTACGCATATAGCCCTTCACCTCATATGCCACGCCACGCACCACGCCTGCGGCAATGGCATCGTGGGTGTTCGTACCGAAAAGCGGAATAAGTTCGTTCTCGCCCAATTCCACCGGAGGCAGTTTCTTGGTCATCCGGTGGAGCATCACAAAGCGCATTTTCACTCCGGGGGCGATGTTACCGCCCTCATAGCGACCTTGCGCAGAAACAAAATCGTAGGTGATAGCCGAACCGGCATCGATAATCAGCAGGTTCTCTCCGGGACAAAGCGACACAGCACCCACTGCCGCCGCAAGACGGTCCTGTCCGAGAGTCTCAGGCGTGTCGTAGCCATTCACAATAGGTACGGGCGTATTGTGGTCGAAAAGGATAAAGTGCTTCGACAGGCGGTGCAAGGCATTGACAATGGCAGGCTCAATATTGATAACAGACGAGATGATACTGTCCGTGATAGGATAAAGCGCAAAGAGCCGCTCCACATCGGACGAGCGGAAGGACTTGTAGATAAAATTCTTCACAATATGCCCATCGTCGGTCATCAGAGCCACTTTGGTACGCGAATTGCCTTGGTCGATACAGAGATTCATCTGTTTGAGTTGAGTGTTGAGAGTTGAGTGTTGAGAGCAGTTTGAAAAGCAGAGAGTGTTTAAGTTGCTTGGAACCCCTTTCACTAAACACTAAACTCTAAACACTAAACTAAAACTTAATCCTCTGCCATAGAGGTGTAGAGGAAGCGTTTGATAGATTTCTTGGGCGTTTTCTCGAACTCGTGGGTATAGAGTTTGATTTTCACAATCTGCTCGTAAGCAGCCAGCAGTTTGTTCACTTCTTTGCGGTTCTGCTCCATCGCCTCGGCAAGTTGCTCTTCTGCCAAGTGTTCGGCATCCACCGCCTCGAAATCGGGGCAAACCAAAGCCACCAACTGCGTACCGCGTTGCAGGACAAGCGACTCCATAACGTATGGCATATTGTTCAGTTTCGCCTCTATCTCCTCAGGGTAGATATTCTGACCGGAAGGACCGAGAAGCATAGTCTTGCTGCGCCCTTTGATATAGATAAAGTTGTCCTTGTCAATCATACCGAGGTCGCCGGTGTGCAACCAACCATCGGGGGTGATAGTGAGCCGTGTCGCCTCATCGTTCTTATAGTAGCCGTACATCACGTTCTCACCGCGCACCAGTATCTCGCCGATACCGTCCGCATCGGGGTTGTCTATTTTGGCCTCCATCAAACCTGCCAGCACCTGTCCGCATGAGTTGGCACGGAAATGCTCCCACTTGGTGAAACTGATGAGCGGAGCAGTCTCCGTCATACCATAGCCCACCGTAACGGGGAACTTGATACGGAGCAGAAAGGCTTCCACCTCGGCATTGAGCGGCGCACCGCCGATGATAATTTGTGAGAACTCGCCACCGAAAGCGTTGATCAGTTGCTCGCGGATTTTGCCCAATACAAGTTCGTCCAGATACGGCACTTTGAGCACCCAACTGACGGGGGCTTTGCTGATTTGCGGAGCAATCATCTTCTTGTAGATCTTCTCCAAAATCAACGGTACGGAAAGGATAATGGTAGGTTTGACTTCGCTGAACGCTTTGAGCAGCACTTTTGCCGACGGGGTACGCCCGATAAGGTAGGTATGTCCGCCCGCAGCGAGGCAAGAGAGAAAATCGAATGCGCAACCGTAGGCGTGTGCGAGCGGGAGGAAGGTTACATGGCGTGCACCACGGAAAGTAAGGCGCGACTCCAAAGCAAAATGTATATTCCCCGCAAGGGCATTGCAAGGCGTGATAACCCCCTTAGAGAAACCCGTTGTACCAGAGGTGTAGTTGATACTCGCCACTTCGCTGTTCGGACGCTCATCGTAATGCACATCAGCAGGCTTGTAACCATTGGGGTAACGGCTGTTGAATATACCGAAGATGGCATCGGGCGTGATAGTGGCAATCATATCGTCGTGCATTGAGATAGGATGCCAGTCGGCAAGCGAGAACACCGCCATCACGGCAGGTATCTGGTCGTGCTCAATCCCCTCCCAATTGGCATCGGAGATAAAGAGCAGTTTTGCCTCGGAGTGGTTGATGATATGGATGGCATCGTTCGCCTTGAAGTCCTGCAGAACAGGTACGATAATCGCCCCATAGGTTACGGTAGCCAGATAGGTTACCACCCAGTTGCTATTGTTCTTGCCCATTACGGCAATTTTGTCGTTTTTCCGGATGCCGCACTGCTCGAAAAGTACGTGCATTTGAGCAATAAGAGTTGCCAATTCGCCATAGGTCAGCGTGCGCGACGTACCATAGTCGGTTACGGCTTCCGCCACCCAGTTCTCACGTAAAGAGGACTCAAAAATTTTTACAAGATTATCCTGCGGGGAGGTAAGCATTGTTGCTAATTAGGAATGATGAATTGAGAATTATGGATGAAAAACATAAACTCCTAAACAGCCAATTATTGTGGCAGAACCACTTTGGAAGTACGCGGGGAAGCAGACATCACACTATCAACAATAAACTGACTTTTTCCGCGCCATGGCAAGGTTCCGAGATAGCGTTTCCAGTGCAGTTTGACCTGCTGGTTGCTACATTCGTCTATACGGCGTGCCACCTCGTCATCCACCACGGAGAATTTGAACTCGTTGGACTGGATGGTAGCGTTTTGGTTCTTGGAGTTGTAGCCCGTCTGAATCATCTTGCCCTCGTAGGTTTTGAATACGAAACCCTCTTTCTGGAAATAGTTGATATCGCCCTCGTTGGTGCCCTCGCTATAGACGAAACAGAATTTTACGAAGATAAACACTGCCAAAGCAAGCACCACAATAGCGGAAATGCAACTAATCACTTTACCTTTTGTAGTCATAGTCATACAAATTAAAATCGCCACAAAGATACTCCTTTTTTCCCGAACCTGCAAATATCGGGCAAATTCTTATAAAGCCAACAGTGGCAGACGGTAGTGCGTGCTACGCACAAAGCGGTGCTTTGCACTACCATTCTGCCGAATGGGGTATCCTAAGCCTATCCTATAACGAATCACCTACTNNAATCACCTACTAATCACCTACTCTTGACAGCATAACGATAGATGATAGATTCGTATCGATTGCGGGGAGGTTACTCAACGGCTGACAACCCAGTCGGAGACGGTATAGTCGGATTCAATGGCGTTCTCAATACTATCCGGCAAGAACGGGAAGAAGTCGATGCCGACCAAATTCTCCACACTATCAACAGGAAGCATATAGGTCATGAGGGGACGATTGCCCGCTGCATTGGGCATTACGAAACCTATGGACGTCCAAGAGCCGTCCGCTTTTTGCCGCAACAGCACTTTGTAGAAAGCCTCGGGGACGACTATGTGGCGGACGGAACCGATAGTACGAGACGTATCGGACACGACCGGACCGCAAGCGAGATAGATATTGCCGTAGGCGGCAGCCAAATCACGCACAAAGACCTCCAAGTCCTTCCAGTCGCCGGCATTATTGCTGTGGTTTTGGGGGCAGATGTTGGTCATATAGAACGATTCGCGCATTGCCTGCGGCGACCATTTCATATCCGCTGCCGGTGCCATGTGTCCGCGGTCGAAACCGGAGTGGGTATAGTCGGAAGTGAGTACAGGGTCGCCGTCCACAAGCGGGTCGGGGAGGAACTTGTTGCTCCGTTCCTCCTCGCCGGCGACCTCCTTGGCAGTCAGTTGGTATGCCACCCAGTTGGGAATATGCCAATCGGAATTGTAACTGACTTGGTAGCCGATATGGGTAATGTGCTGCTCCTGCTGCCCCACGATGCAGAGAGGGATTTCGTAAGCGGATGGAGCCGCTATATCGGGTGTGCAAGCCGGTTGGCTGGTCTCGATAGGTTGCGCGACGGCATAGGCGGCACTGTCCTTACGAAGGTGAGGAACGACAATCAGTGCCACACAGGCGATAGCACATACGGCACTGATGATGGTGATTTGATTTTTAGAACGTTGTTTGGACATATAAGTTAGGGTTCTATTGATTTACATACAACAAGCCGTTCCAAAGTACAAGATAGCAAACAATATCCATATAATAATTTGCCCATAAGCCCCTGACTATCTTACATTTGGTATTCCCATCCATATTTATGACATTATGTATGCCAGAGCCGCCAAAGACGGAACTATAGAAATGAGACATATCACCACATAGTATAGCCACATAATCAAATCAGGAAGCAAGCCTTTGGAATCCTCCAACACCACATTCCAAAATGTATGCCAATGCACCTTGATGTAGTACGAAAGTGCAAGAAACAGAACAAAGAATACAGGCACCAACCGAACAACAGGCTTCAAAGGCAGGAAAGCAAAGACACCAGACACTACCAACTGTATGCCAAAGAGAACAGCAGTATGTTTAAGAAGATATAAAAATGCTTTTTTACCGGGGAAACGACATCTTTTGGCATAGTCGAGCCAATTTCCATTGATTTCAGTTTTCATAACTACACACATTTTGACGTAGCAGAAACAACACTATTTCTGCAGTCTCTTGATTAAACGTACCAATTCTCCGATCCACAGGACTAACGAGGTAGAGACTATAATAATGAGCCAATCTTGCCATTTAACTCCGCCTTCCGCCACATTGAACATCTCCTGCAATCCCGGTATCTCCGTCATAGCCACCTGACCGAAGAAAATAACCAATGCAATAATAACAAACCATTTGGTATTCTTCCAAGAGATACCCTTAAAGGCTGAATCGGTGGTCATAAAGGCTTTTGCATTGAAAAGGTTCCAGAATTGGAGCATAACAAAAATAGTAAAGAACAGCCCCAACTCGTAGGCAGACAAGCCATTGTATGCACCCCATACGACCTTGCCGCACAAGACATCCCATAACGAAGTAACATCAGCATGCTGAAAGAATAGCAATATGCCCAATAGAATAGCCGTAAAGACACCGCCTACACCGAGGATATTGACTCCCATACCTTTCAAGATATGTTCATTGACAGAACGCGGTTGCTCTTTCATAACCGATTTTGCAGGCGGCAGAGATGCCAAAGCAAGTGCCGCAAAGGTATCCATAATCAGGTTCACCCACAGCATCTGGGTTACCGTAAGAGGGGACTCTGTCCCGATAAAGGCTCCGATAGCGACAATGAGACACGCAGCCACATTGACAGTCATTTGGAACAAGATAAAACGTTTGATATTTTTATATAGAGAACGCCCCCACATCACTGCATTGGCGATTGTACTGAACGAATTATCCAATATCGTCATATCGCTTGCTTCTTTTGCCACGGCAGTACCATCACCCATAGACAAACCTACATTCGCAGCATTGAGGGCAGGAGCATCATTGGTGCCATCTCCCGTAACGGCTACCACCTTATCCATATCTTTCAGCAGGCGGACAGCACGTTCTTTGTCATTAGGGCGGGCGCGTGAAATGATTTTTACTTTCAGCAAGCGTTGTTTGAGTTCGTCATCAGACATATTGCCCATATCGGCACCGATTAAGATATCTTCATCGGTGTCTTGGCATGTCCATAAGCCTAATTGGCGACCTATTTCTTTTGCTGTACCGGGAGCATCTCCGGTAACAATCTTCACTTGGATACCCGCTTTCAAACATTCTTCAATAGCAGCAGGAACATCTGTGCGGACGGGGTCTTCAATCCCCACAATACCCATCATTTTCAAATCAGAGATATTCAGTCTGCCATCGGTAAAGATGTCATCGGTATCGGCTATTTCCTTATAGGCAAATGCCAAAGTACGGTTGGCGTGATTCTGATAATCTTGCAACAAAGCGACATAGTGTGTTTTCTCATCCGCAGGCAAGACACAAAGGTTCATCAAAATTTCCGGTGCACCTTTCACATAAACGACACGGGTACCTGTCACTTCAGAGCGTACAATGGTTGCCATATATTTCCGTTCGGTAGAGAATTGCAGTCTGTCAATTATAGTAACCGATTCTCGTATGTCCAAATAATTTATCCCATCATTATGCAGCCAAAGCAAGAGTGCGCCCTCGGTAGGATTGCCAATTGCCTTAATTTTCTTAGGGTCGGAAAAATCCAAATCTGCCGTTGTATTGACAGCAATACCTTCTCTGAGGAGAGATGACACTTTGTCCGTACCAAGTTGTTGATTGTTGAGTTGGGCAAATGCGGTATTAACCACTTTCATTTGGTTTTGTGTGAGTGTGCCCGTCTTATCGGAACAAATCACAGAAACGGCCCCCATTGTTTCGCAAGCGTGCATAGTACGAGGCAGGGTGTTCTGCTTCATCAATCGCTTCATACTGAATGCCAGGCTGAGCGTAACCGCCATAGGAAGTCCTTCCGGTACGGCAACGACAACCAAAGTAACTGCAATCATAAACGAATTGAGCAGGTAACTAACAAAGTTGATGATAGCATCAGCATCTGCAAAATGGTATCCTGTTTGTATTCCAAATACGACAAGACGCCCTACAATAATCAGACCTGCGATAGCATAACTGGCTTTGGTGATGAGATCGGCTAACTGGTCTAACTTTTCACTCAACGGCGTAGCATCACCGTCTTTCACTTGGGCGGCCTCAAAGACCTTGCCGCAAGCAGTGGCATCACCGACAGCGAACACACGTGCAATACAATCCCCTTCCATCACGGTACAACCCTTCATAATGTGGTTGGACGGATAGGTCGCATCTTTGTCAAAGTCCGCTTCATTGGTCGTTTTGGCACATTGCGGTTCTCCCGTAAGGGAAGATTCGTTCATTGTCAGATTCATACATTCCAACAACTCGGCATCAGCAGGAACTTCTTCACCTGCGGAAAGCAGAATAATATCTCCGACAACAATATCCTTACGCGGAACCTGGCACACGTTGTTATTACGAATGACTCTGACAAGTGTGTCATCATTAACCTCGTTCAGGCTCTGGAATGTTTTTTCGTTTTGCGACTCCAATATATGCGCCACGGTAGTCGCCAAAAGAACGGCTACGGCAATACCGATGGGCTCCAGATAGGGCTGCCAGCCCGTTACGGTGCCAAATACGCCCTCATAAAAAGAAATACCACCAGACAACAAAAGCGCAAAAAGGAGGATGGTAAAGAGAGGATCCATATTGAATTTCTTCTCATCACCGTCATAGTCTCCACCCAGATAGGCTACGATATATGTAAGAACAAACAATACCGCCGACAATACGGGGGCTATCCATAAGCCTTCATGTACATAAAGCCCTGTCGCAGGCAGAATGACAGCACATAATGCAGCCAGCACAAAAATGACAAGATCTACTTTGAGCAGCCAAAAGTGCATACAATCTTTGATTTTCTCCCACACGGATTCTTCTGCAGGAGGGGTCAGCACGTTGGAGCCGTGCTGCTTGCGGCTTTCCAATACTTCCGCATCGGACAAGCCTGTGTAATGATGTTGTGCCATAATTTTTAGTTATTATGAAATTGTTATTTTGTTTTTATGATTTGAGTTTGGATTGCATATTTACACCCTGTTTGAGATATACCATTAGAAGCACTATTCCCATAATGGATACGAATAAGGCGAATGATAATCCAAATAGCGATGTGCTACAGAATGAATCATATACACCATGCAGGATAGCCGGAACGCACAGAGCAAGAATGCGCAATGACCATCTGTATTTTGGGTATAGTACAGAAAAAGAAATGAAATATCCTGCTATGCCGCACCATATAGCGTGCAAGAAAGGAAGACTTGTCAAACGTGCAATGTTTAACATAAATCCTTCGCTATATGAGAAATCGATATTAACGGTCGTTTGATATTGCACACCCTCGAATACACCAAATGCAATACCACAAATAAGACCATAGAAGACCATTGTTTGAGGAATTAAGGGCTGTTTGGCCGTACGCTCTACGATATACAAAGGAATAGATTTAACCAATTCTTCTGACACTCCTACTGCACAGATATAGAATGGCAGGCGCAATAGGATAGTTTCGGAATTCAATATGTAGAAAGGATTTATTCTATTCAACCCTAAACCAAATATCAAAAAGACCGATATTTGTGTGGCAAAGAATAACAGGAGTGTTGTTTTTAGTCTTACTTGATTGGTACGAAACAGATAATAAAAGAATAATCCCCATACGGAAGCGAAGTATAGCGATATGGCATAAAACATCAACCAACCTTGTAAGACTGAGCCTAAAAGCAATGGTAACAATCCTATAGCCGACAGCATTAGTAGTCGTTTGTCTGAAAACCAATACGCCTTATTGAATGTATGCCCAATGGGAAAAATAAGCGTAGTGCCTATATCTTTTACCTGCCGAAATACATTGCCTGCACTTTTTCTCCGTGGCTTCAAACGGGTTTTATTCAGATAATGGCGCACAGAATCCGTTTGTTGTGTTTTTATGTCAAGAACCATATCACACAACAAAACCTGCCCCTCATTTACATAAGACAGAAGGGTGTGTGCGTCATAAGGACCGAACTGCTGATTATTACGAATGATATATACCATTATTTCGGACTATCTCCATATTGATTAACACCCTCATCACCTGCAGCAAAAAGCAGCCAATAGATATAAAACGGTATTAGCATATACCAAGCAGAATTGCCTCTATCATGGCAACGTTTCGCCATCTGTGCAATCATAAACCAGCACATAGGAATGAGAAACATTAACCATAGTAGCGCAAATATACCCCAACCGGTATCATCTGTATCTTCCGGCATTAACTGCATAGGCAAGCAATACATACAATAAATGAGATAGGATAAACAAAATTCTTTTCTTCGAATGCGCCCTTTGAATGAAAACGGGTTGGCAAACATTGACTGTGGTTTTGTATTTTCGGGTGTAGCGACTATCGGTGATAGTGGTGTACTTTGTGAATTGGCAGAGTTAGCATCCCCCTTCTCCAAATTGATCCCCTTGCCATATAGTGCACATGATGTGCTATCATACACAGGGGTAGAGATGGCGCATTGATGATTGGTATAATGTGTGCACTTCAAGCATTGATCTTTGATTGCCATAATGATTAGTTGTTGATAAGTTGTACAATAACAAGGCGACCGCCTTGCTGATTATCCAATAGTATTTTGCGTCCGTCCGTAAGAGGGACATAACTGCCAATAGGTATCATTTTATCATCTGTAATATCTTTCATATATTGCAGTCTGCGATTTATCAATATCCACTGCCCGTTGTAGAAATGGAAATCTCCCACCGGTAGTTTATCCTCTTGGCTTGTTTTCTCATTCGCAGATACAAGATTGTTGGAATGCCATTTGTACAGTGTTTGCTTGTCATAAACCATCAGGCGATAATGCTCAGAAATGTATTTGCCATGTGATGGCGCATAGTAGAAATTGAGGATAGGCAATTGTCCTCTGTATTCCGTTCCACAGAACGGACAGCGTGGTTTGGTGGTATTATCAAAGACATACCAATGTGCTTCACATTTAGGATTTTGGCAAGGTTGTACCAAATCGCACGTTTTAACCAGAGCCTCCTCCCATTGCAAAGCAGAGGGACGAGCAGATGGATTATGAAGTCCGTCTATAAATGCCTTATCAAACAAATCTTTCAGGTATGGACCACAAATTGTGTATGGCAGTTTGGCAGGGTCTCCTTGCGGGAGTTGCGATGCGGCTAATTGGTTTGCTTTTACGCGATTGGTTTTGTCGGTCGGATGTTCGATAAATATGGCTTTGGAACCATATCGCATATCATCATCTTTTTGCGGGTCATCAATATCCCACACTTTTCCTCCATCCAACGGGTGACGATTGAGCAAGAACGTATAAATAAGTACAGCCAAAGCATATCGGTCAGTTTCTATTTTTGGCAAGTTCTTCTGTGGATCATCAATTTTCAATGTTTTTGTAGCAAGGACTTCCGGAGCAATAAACCCCGGCGTTCCGACAACTTCGGGTGGAAACTTATGCGGTACTACCAATCCATCACAATCAATGATACAGGCATTTCCGCTTAGAGGATCCACCAATACATTGTTATAGGACAAATCAGAATGAGCCAAACCTGCCGCATGAAGCCGTCGAACGGCACGGGCAATTTTCAAGCACATGTGCAATCTGTCCAAGAAAGTTCCTTTCTGATTTGTAGGCACAAACTTATTAATAAGTTTTGCCGATGAGAACCATTTCCCGTTTTTCTCTTGTCCGTTTTTGATAAACGGCCAGGAGGCATTTATGCCACTAAAGAAAAATTTCTTGTCATAGAACGGAATGACGATGCCTGTCAGTCCTTTCCATTCCACAATCTTGGTAGGCCATGCAAACAAGGAATTCCAATACTGTCCCGCAGCATCGTTGGTAAAAATGCGATTTCGATGTATATTGACAATATCGTTGATACGTGCTTTATCATTGGCATTGATAGGCTTACGATAGAAAGCAACTACGTACGTCTTGTCTGTTGAGAAATAAACATCTTTGACACCGCCTTGTGCCTTGATTTCATCATAGAACTCAACCACGCTACCATCTTGTGCCGTTAACGTTACCTTGTTAGCCATAATTTATTCCATTTGTTGTCCATTACCATCATTACTATCATTGGTTGTATCCACAATCTCAACAGAAGCAGCAGAGGGATCTGATATGTCCGATGGCTGAATGTTCATATTATCGGCAGTGTTATTTGTATTATCGTGTTCTTGTCCGTAGAGAATAGCAATGGTTCTATCGTCATGATTGCCCGCCGACCAGAAGTCCAACCAATTAAGTAATTGTTCTTTGGCTTCCTCGTTGTCGTCTATGAGTTCTACTCCATTGTCATGCAGGTCATTCCACAATGCGTCCCACTTATCCGGGTTGTTAAGATTGGCATCGGTTTCAAATTTAGGGTCGCTCACGCCATCACTCATTAGGAACAATGCTGTAAAGTCGTCCACGATACTAAAACGTAAACGTTGGTAGAATGTTTTGGTATCTTGGAATATCTCTTGCATTGTCAGGAAACGGGTTTGTCCTGCATATTCGCCTTCATCGGGAATACCTAATATTTTGGCAGTGTGTGCTTGCCGGTTGTACAAGCAGATAGCACCATCACCGACCCAAAAAGAAGCAACAAACCATCCGAAAGAGAAATGCTTACATATAGTCAGCAACAAAGTGGTTGCATATTGTTTTACAGGAAGATTGCGTATTGTAGCCTCCGCAACAATTGCTTTGTGTGCTTTGAAAGCCGCAGTTCCTACAATTTGGTAGATATAATCTCCCACTACTTTGCGGGCTTCGCTATTATTTTCTTCCTCATGGGTATGAAATGCTTCAATTGCAGTTTCAAAAGGCATACTGTTGATGAGACTTAATTTGCAATGGTCAACAGCCGTATCGCATGCAATGTGAGAGCCCTCCCGTGAGTATTTGGCAGAACCTGCGCCATCGGCTACTGCCATGATATACCAACCGTTAGGCATATATTCTACGCGGAAATGGTCGTCTCGCGGTTTGGCTTCTTGCGCATGGCTGCGTCCCCGCTTACTTGCTGCCACAATATCTTTTTGAGGAGTACCATCAGAAGATTTTTCTACTTTTACATACTCACACTGTGTATCTTCCTTTCGATATTTAGGTTCCGGCATATTCTCCCAATCGACAGGCAGGTTCTTCCATAATTTGCGCGGGTCTTGATTGATAATAAACGGAATTTTTCGCTCGAAATGACGCTTCTCCTCCGGTATATCCATTCCCAAAACAGAATAAGAGAATGTCAATTCAAAAGTAGAGTCAGGTGTGGCTCCTTCCTTGCGAAAGGCATCTAATGTTGGCATGCCGGATATAGTAAAACTCTTCTTGTCATCAGCCACTATGATAGAGAGACCTTGCTGCTCTTGACTCAGTCCGGTTACATTATCTATCAGAATTTCTGCTTCGGGTATTGTAACTAACTTTTGCGGAATGTCGCAAGTTCGCTCATAAGGATACCCTTCTTTGGCGTTAGGCAAATTGAACGCCCATTTGTTAATTTCATTCTCTATGATGAGTACTTTATCCATAAGATAATCAGTGTATTGGTTCCATATTTTATCGGATAGAAATTTCAAGCAACCTTCCACTTGTTTTTCATTCTTTCCGTTGCAAAAAGCACGTATTATATTATCAATATCCATTGTTTAACCTCTCCCTCTTGTTATGTTTGTACCACTGGAAGTCATTTCCCCTAATGTGCCTTCCGTTCCACACCATGGGCATATAGTTGTGCCACCATCGGAACACATTATGCCCCCACATTCACACACTACGACACCCAATTGAGCGCCACAGCATGGGCATGTGGGCACTCCTCGTAGAAGGGTGGTATTTATGCTTTGGTTAGATGCGCCATCACTCAGATTGTTATACATATCTTCATCAATAGGATATGCTCCTATCAACTTAAACTCATTATTCAGCAATGTAAGATGCTTGTAGTTACTATCCCGATATTCATTGGTGCGCTTGGCATACTTGGCAAGATAGGTCTTTCTTGTATTTGAGCATTTGCACAATAGCACAACAAAGTTTTCATCTATCTCACAGGGTACAGATACATCTACTTTCTCCAAATTTATACTTGATGTGGGAGCCAATTTTATATTGTCATCTCCCATATCCGAAACGGATGCGCTTGTAGATTTGATAGACGCTGTTATCCACTGAAAGAAGGCTTTGAATGACATTTCGTCAGTATTGCAGAGCCGTAGCACGTTATCGGAGAATTGCCCAAGTAGTTGTGTATCGGCATTATCACCTATGGAAATAGCCACCATGTTTGCTTTGCGGCGATACTTCTGATTCCAACGAGCGATAGCCGCACTTGGGTCATCGGTAGGAGTGCCATCAGTAAAGAGAAATATGATTGGTTTCCAATCACCTTTCTGTTCGGATGTGGTCTTTACCAAAGTGTTGTCCATGTCATCCATTAGAAAATCCAGTGCGTTGCCAAGTGCTGTTCCTCCGCCAATTGGAAATGTGGGAGGATGGAACTTGTATAACTCTGTCAGTGGTGACAGACTTATTGCTTTACCGGCAAAGGCTATTACGGAAATATACGCTGTTTCCAATGCATACGGGTCAGTGCGCAATTCTTGCACTATGGCTTTCATACCTTCCTGCACTTGCAGAATGGGTTCTCCTACCATTGATTCTGAAACATCAACGAGGAAATAAACAGGTAATCGTCTCATAATTACTTTATATTACAACATTTACTTCTGCCGGTGGAGGCGGTAACTCAACTCCATTGTCAGTAACTCCCATTGTTCGCCCTCCTTGTTGTACATTGATGGTAACCCACTGAAAGAATTTCTTGAATGTATTGCTATCCATTGTATCAAGGGTGAATACATTATCCGTCAGGTTCTTCAAGGGTTCCGTTTTTGCTTTGGGTCCTGCAGCACAAGCCACAATGTTTGTGAACAGATGCCTTTTCACATTCAGGATAGCCTGGTCATATACTTGTAAATCAGACGGTTTCCCATCCGTAAGAATAAATAGCAACGGCATCCAGTCCCCCTTTTGTTCACGGCTACCCATATTCACTTCGCGGTCGTAGCAATCACACAGCATATTGAGTGCTGCTCCTGTGTGCGTAGGACCGGATTCCGGACATTCTATTTCCGGAAGTTGTAGGTTTTCCAATTCCGTGAGTGGCAAAATCTGTTTGATGTCATTATCGTATGTAATAATACTGATACAGACAGTTTCCAATGCATACGGGTCAAGACGTAGCGAGGCTATCATATCAGAAAGTCCCACTTTAACGGATTCTATAGGTTCGCCACGCATAGAACCACTTGTATCTATGAGGATATAAACCGGTAATCTTCTTGCCATAGTTTCGTTTGTTTAGCAAAAGTGTTTTGGGTGGCGAAATTATGTTCCACCACCCGAAACACTTACAACTTATACGACGATATTGACTTCTGCCGGTGGCGGTGGCAGTTCACTCATAGATGTTTTTTCGGTAGCAGTGTCTTCTACCGACTTGCTGCTCGTAGATATAGATGCCGATACCCACTTGAAGAACGCCTTGATAGTGGCACTATCCGCAGTGTCTAATTGTACAACATTTTCTGTGATTTGTTTCAATGTATTGGTGTTTGCTCCTTGCCCTGCGGCACAAGCCACCACAATACCACATTTCTGCTGTTTGAATGCTGCCAGTCCTGCGGTGATGCTGTCTGTAGGTTCTCCGTCGGTCATAATAAACACCAATGGTCGCCAATCCCCTTTAACTTCTGCAGTTGTTTTTGTCACTTCTGTTTTTATTTTCTGCGACAGCAACTGCAATGCTTCACCCAATGCCGTACAACCACCTGCCGTGATATTCGGTTGCTGAAAAGCGGAAAGTTCGGTAAGAGGTACATCCTGCTGAGCCGAGGAATTGAAGGTGATGATACTTATGTAGGCAGTCTCTAATGCATAGGGGTCACTACGCAAAGTGGAAATCAGTGTTTGCACACCATTTTTTACCGCCTCAATGGGTTCTCCGTACATCGAACCTGATGTATCAAGGAGCAAGTAAACAGGTAATCTTCTCATAAATTTATCGCTATATGGTTAGTTATTTCGAGTAATCTCGTGCTACACGAAGAATTGTAACGCCGATACCCTTGTCTTCAAAAGAATCGCCAATGGCTGCAAACTTCCAATTGCCATTATGGCGATAAAGTTTACCCATTACGAGTGCTCTTTTTCCTACACATTCTGTTTTTGTTGCTACATCATATTGAGCAAATACTTGCTTTGGTGCTTTATCCGGTGTACCCTCAAACATCCGTATGGAAGCGTAAGGTATGCCAGAGAAGTCTCCGCTATAATCGGCATTATTGTATATATTGAGGAAGAATACAATAGAGTTGATGTTTGGACTGACACGATTCAAATCAATGGTAATGATTTCATTATCCAATCCATCATCTCCGTCTTGGTCTCCAGTCCAATCATCACCAGTATGGTGTAGTGCATGGTCGTTGGAATCCAATTTCCCCTTTGGGAGTTTTCCGTTAAAATTATACAGAGGAGACCAAATATGATCCACCACATTGCCATCTGCATCAAACATTATACAACTAAGGTCTAAATCTACATCCACTACAGATGTGCTTAAACCAAAGAATGATTTTTTGATGATAGCACCCCAGTTGCAGCCGACACAGAAGTTTGTCAGTTTGGCACCATTATCCTTTTCAAGGTTAATACGTTGTCCTTTTTCCAATTTCTTTTCAAGTTGAATAGCCATGATATTTTATTGTTTGGTGGTTAGATAGTATATTTGTTTAGAAGTTCTTGCAAACCTCCCTTGTATCCATTGCCAAGGGCTTTCACTTTCCACTCGCCGTTGTGGCGATAGAGTTGACAAAATTCCACAGCGGTGCAGGCAGAGAAATCTTCCGTGAGGTCGTAGATATATTCACCATCTCCATCGGCTTGCCCTTGTTTATACAGACGTACATAAGCACGTTCTACTTGCCCGAAGTTTTGGTGTCTTTCCTCTGCATGGTAGATGCTCACACAGATAACAATCTTCTGTACATCGGAACGAACTCGTGTGAGGTCAATATCCATTGTTTCGTCATCTCCATCTTCAGAAGTCGCACCATCTTCGTCATCAATAGAACCGATGACAGAGATTTCCGGATCAGTAGGTCTTGATTCATGGCGCATCTTCTCGTTGTCGTCGAACCATAGTGAAGATGAGACAATCGTTTTGATAGTTTGTCCATTTACTACTTTGAGTCGCTTCTGCGAATTGTAGAACACAAAATAGTCATCTGTTAGCACTTTGTCGTTTGCGCCGACCATAAATGCGCAAACATCCAAATCGAAATCTTCGTTAGAGGTCTTGTCCTCTCGTACGTCCCAGCCGAGCCCTACATAGAACATATCCATGTTGAGTTTGGCGTTTTGACCTTTTTCCAATTGAATCATAATAGAAGAATTTTGGGTTAAACATTTATTGTTAATTAAGTAATAGCCAGAAATATAGACACAAATAAAGCGTGAACTTTCGTTCGATGTATTTGATTTTTCTGAGGTCTTCGACTACCTAACGTATTCAAATATATGCACAAAAGCCCACGCCAAAAGCGTGAGCGTCAATCGGCTTGTGCTTGAATACGTTTTTTGTTTCTCTAAAAAGTGTCGAAGTTTTCAGAAAAATCAAGACTTGCTGTATAACGCTTAAATATATGTCGTTGCATCGCCTTTACGATGCGTGGTTATGCCATAGGCAGAGTTAGTTTTAGTTGGTCATTTATGACTTAATCAGTTTGCACAAAGTCTTTTAACTTTGCGCTGCAAAGGTACAAATTTATTTGTAAACATACAAATAAATTTTACATTATCTCAAGATATTCACATTAAAAACAAACAAGGCTGCCGAGGGGGCAGCCTTGTTGCAACTTTATATAGTATGATACTATATAGTCAGGACGGGATTAGCCGTTAACTTTTGCCATGTGGGCGATGAGGTCGAGGACTTTGTTGGAGTAACCGATCTCGTTGTCGTACCAAGAGATAACTTTTACGAAAGTATCTGTGAGGTAAACACCGGCGTTAGCATCGAAGATAGATGTCAGTTTGCATCCGAGGAAGTCGCTCGAAACCACTGCATCCTCGGTATAACCGAGTACACCTTTGAGTTCGCCTTCGCTAGCCTCTTTCATAGCAGCGCAGATGTCCTCTTTGGTAGCGGGTTTAGCCAGGTTGGCAGTAAGGTCAACCACCGAAACATCGAGAGTAGGAACACGCATCGAGATACCGGTCAGTTTGCCGTTGAGTTCAGGAATAACTTTACCTACAGCCTTAGCAGCACCGGTAGAAGACGGAATGATGTTGCCCGAAGCAGCACGGCCACCGCGCCAGTCTTTCATAGACGGACCGTCAACGGTTTTCTGTGTAGCGGTAGTAGAGTGAACGGTAGTCATAAGACCGTTAACGATACCGAATTTGTCGTTGAGGACCTTAGCGATAGGAGCCAAGCAGTTGGTAGTGCAGGAAGCGTTGGAAACGAACTGTGTACCTTTAACATAGGTTTTCTCGTTAACACCGCAAACGAACATAGGAGTGTCGTCCTTGGACGGAGCGGACATAACTACGTATTTGGCACCGGCGTTGATGTGCGCCTGTGCTTTCTCTTTGGTAAGGAAGAGACCGGTGGACTCTACGACATACTCTGCGCCAACCTCGTTCCAAGCGAGTTCGTTAGGATCTTTGCAAGCGGTTACACGGATAGCCTTACCGTTGACGATAAGTTTGCTATTCTCCACATCAGCCTCGATAGTACCTTCGAATGCACCGTGCATGGTGTCATACTTGAGCATATAAGCCAAATAATCAACAGGGCAAAGGTCGTTGATACCAACGATCTCGATGTCGTTACGAGTCTGGGCAGCACGGAAGACGAAACGTCCGATACGGCCAAAACCATTAATACCTACTTTTGTCATAATCGTATTAAATTAAATAGTTGTTAGTTTCATTTTACAATGTGCAATACATAATGATGCACCATTATCCTTTCGGGCTGCAAAATTACGTCTTTTTTACGGAATACAGAAATTTTGCCGTTATTATCTGTATTTTGTCAGTTAGGTTTTGCAAAAAAAGAGGGTTGCGGAAATGATGTATATTTTTTGCATAATTTGTATAAAAATGGTGTATATTATGCATACAAAGGCGGCTTATCAGCCCCTCAAAAGGGCGATTTACCCGGCAGTTGACACCAGGGGTCTCCTATGCCGCAAGCGGCAAGAAAAAAAATGGAAGAAAATAAAACACAAGTTACTCTTTGACGACGCGAGACGACAAGGAGTTCTACTCAGCCCACAGGGCTTCGTTTTCGCTACGAAAGCACCCCATTAAGCCCGAGGGCTTAATGGGGACCCCGCAGGCACTCAGTGCGCATAGGCGCACCTGCCTTACGCTTCA
>DKEG01000034.1 GCA_002452095.1 Bacteroidales bacterium UBA6828
CCACACCGTGTCGCCTTTTTGCCGGATATAGATACTGTCCTTTTCGTAGGTCTGTATCGTGTCGTGGCGGTAGCGGGTTACTATGCTGTCCCTGTACTCTATGCTCGGTAGGCACTCGCAGGTCTTGCAACCACGCAGCACCCACGCAAGGAGCAGCACGAGAAACACGCAAGCCAACAGGCGAATGATATGTATCGGGTTGATACGCATTTACTCCGCAGGTGTTTCCGTCGTTTCTGCTTCCGCTGCTGCTTTTGCTTTGCGTGCTGCGTCCCGTTGTGCCGCCAACGTCTCCGCCTCTGCGTCCGTGATAACACGATACGTGTCGGGGTACGCATAGCGCAAAGGTAAAGACAGACTACGGTACGAGTGAAAATCCTCTATCGGGTCGCCCTCCGCATAGTCGGTTATCTGATAGCCCTCCTCTGTACGCAAGAGGAAATACGAAAACGCTTCATCAACGCTCGCTATATGGGGCAATGTGCTTAATTCCTGCCGTGTCATAGTTGTGTCCTTAAATTAAAATGTCCTACTTCTAAATCTTTTTCTTCTCCTCTGGTGGCATATACTATAAAATTTACCGCTTCAGGGGTTATGTTGGCTACTGACTCTTCTGTTGCTTCTCCTATTACACACTGCATATGTGTGATTGTCATCTCTGCGTCCAGTTCGTTGTATCTAAGTCCCTTTATCAGCCATCGTGAGAAATCCTCACCGATGTGTATGCGTATGAAAGAGACGGATACTATACCCTCTTCGCTGTCATACGATTGTATCTCATCGTAGAACTCCACCAGCCACGGCTTAAAATGCTGTGCGTGAGCGGCTTGTGCATACCCGTCGAACCAGTACTTGGAGAGAATGACAGGGTAGATATTCTCACCCGACAACTGTCTTAACATTAAAGAGGCTTCGTCTTCTTTTACAAAATCTTCACTGTTAATGGAGATTTTTATGTATCTGTATATAGCACTGTACAGGTATTTGCACATTTCCTTGCTCAACAGTTGTCCATCCTGTTTAATCCAGTCTATAGTCATCGGCATTTCGAAGCGGGAACGCTTGATACTTTTCAACGTTTGGAGAGTGGCGAACACCTCTATGTCGCCATTCAGCACTATTTCAGCCGATGTACCGTCTCCTGTGTGGTACTCCTTATTCCCGACAAAGATATGCGTTTGCTGCTCATCTGTAGTAGTGCCACTCTTGAATTTACGTTCTGTGAGGAATATGGGGTTGTCACTATTGTCTCTTGCCTCTATGCTTGGGGCTATCAACACAACCGCACCTGCCGAGGTTACTTTCGTCTCGGTCTTGGTTACGGTTATACCCTTGCCGCTGAATTTCAGTTCCGACTGGTCGGCTTTCAGACGCAAACCCATAGAGCCGTCGAACTTGACAGAAGTTTCATTGGGGTTGGCTTGAAACGCAACTTTATCACTCCCCGGCTGTTTCACTCTGAACCCCGTGTCGTCCATCTTCAGTTCCTGATCTAGACCATCTGTCGGGCTTTCGTACTTTATGGATATTTTATTGTCTTCGACCCGGAAATAAGTATTGTTGCCGTTAGGAGAGCGCAATACGGACACTATGTTATCTATTAACAACTGACTATCAATACCCCCGCTTGTTATTTGCACGCCACTCAGACTGTTAGTACCATTGCCGTTTCTTGTTTTGAAGACAATGTTGCCTTGGTTGTCCCGAATATACACATTGCTGCCGTCCGCCTCTACCGAAGTACCACTAGAGTCCCCGATTGAACTGTGGGTATGTACTTTGTCGGCTTTGGTGTTTTCCAAATCTGAGATTTTGGCGTCAAAAGACGCCGTCTCGGAGAAATTGACTTTTACGTTAATATCTGCCATAGTTATGTTTCTTGTTTGATTGGGGTATATAGAATTTCAATGCCTGTGGTTACGGATTTGATACATTTGTACGAGCCATTGCTGCTGTACACGTAAATATCCATCAGCAAAGCCCCCGACATTTGTTTGGTGTCTTGGGCGGAGAGCCTGCCGGTATAGAATTTCTTGTCGTTGTTCAATGTGATAGTACCATATCCCGTTGTGGCTGTACTATTAAACTTGGCAATATAACTCGTCTGTGTATAGAGATAGACCACAACACCAGCAAACAGCGACCAGTCTTTGGCATCAGTCGGCTGTATCTGTTCTATCTCCAACGAGAAATCTATGCTCTCGCCTTGGTATCGTATCATAGTGATAATGGTTAGTGAGTGCAGGGACACTCAAGCCCCTGCACCCGAATGAGTATCAATCGCCAGAGACCTCGAAGCAGCGCAAGAGGGTTGCAATAGGTGCTTTCGGGGTTTTGACGGGTTTATTCTTCGTGCGGAATTTGAGTTCTACGTTCCACGTTACCTCGCTGTCCGTTCCCTCCTCTACGGGTTCGGTGGCTTTGAGGCTGACCTCTTGGTCGGTGTAGTGGAAAAGCGTGTCGGTACAATAGCCCACGTTCCACGTTTTCTTTTCGGCTGCCTCGTAGAACTCGCTATTGGCTGCGTATGCTGGGTCGTTGATAGTGAGCGTATAGTCGTAGCCCAGCAGACGCTCGGATTTGTCGCCGAAGCCGTCGGAGGTGATAGCCGAACCGCCATCGCTCGAACCTCGCACATTCGGAATGACAATGATATTGCCCGCCTCGACTAGTTTGGTAAACGATTCGAGTTCGAGGGGAATGGTGATTTTCGTACCCTGCTCAATGAGCATAAGCGTACGGATACGCCCCATCTCCACCTCTTGGCAGGCTGCACACTGGTGGATAAGCGATTTACCCGTGCTGTCGCAATCTTTGTAGGTAATCATAATGGTATGGTGTTTTTAGTTGCACGTTCTGCGTGCGGTGATTATTTTGTAATTGATACGGAATAGAAAGATATTCGGCTGCAAGAAAAACGGAATGCCGCTATACTCCCCGAGAAACACCTGTTTTCTGTCGAATGAGACACTTTTTACCACGCAATAGGCACTTGTGCCACCCTGCTTGCATTGCAGGCTTTGAATGGTATGTGTGATGTTCTCCTCCAATCTGCAAGCGGGAATGACGCTGCACACTCCATAGACCAGCATAGACATATCGCTCTCCTCGGTGTAAGCAATGGTATCACCATAGCCGCTATTGGTTGCCCCCGTGTAGGTCTTTCCATTCAGTCGGTGGTAGAAACTGACGGGGTAGCGGTCATCGAACAAGTCGCAATCTATCTCCCCATACTCGTCTATAATAGCAGGGCGTATCTGCTCCTCGCCGTTTGCCTCGTTGATAATAGCAGGCTCGGCTATGCCGTGGGCGTTGCTGCGTATGCCTTGGCAATCAAGGAATGCCGATGCGGCTTCGTTGATAGCGTTAATGATTTGCTCCATTGAGATGTTGGTTTATGTAGTTCTTGCCAATCTGTATGCAGGTGTTCCGTTCCTCAGTAGTGGGCGAAAAGATTTTGCGCTTGTAGGTCTCCTCGCACCAGCGGGCTTTCTGTAACTGCTCGGCGGTGGCGTAACCTATACCCGTGCCGTTCTCCAACGGATAAAGCACCATAGCGTTCTCCATTGTGCGGGTGAGCGAAAGCACAACCTTACTCCCCTCGGTGCGTCCGTACTTGGGGCGCACATAGCGGAGATAGCCTTGGGAATACGTGCCGATAGGTCTGCCGTCCGCTGCCAGTCCGTCCACGTGGATACGCCTACGCATTTGAGCCATAAGAGTAGAGGCTTGCAACCGCGTCATCTTGCTTATATCCATTGCGGACAACTGCTTGATAACATTGTCGCATACCTCGGTGATATTACTCTTAATCTCAATCATAGAATAGGCGGAATGGTGCGTATTACGTCTTTTTCGTCGGGCTGCTCGCAGGGTGTCTCAAAACAGGGCGAGTTGTGAATGTCTATGCCTCGTACCGCCACCTCCAACTCCCGCTCGAACTGCTCCTCGAAATAGGTGCGTATATCACGGGCTTTGCCGTGGTCGAGGGATGTGTATGTGTTTTGGCGGCTGCTTGTCTGCCGTGTGTACATCACCTCCGCACCCATAAGATACCAAAGGGCGGTGGAGAGCAGTTCACGGTTGTTGCAGATGAGGCACTCGCACTTGCTGACATCGTTCAGCGAGTGGCATTTGTTTACCTCACGGATAAACATCGTGCGGAACTTGTATATCGCCCGCTTTTCGATGTCCGTCCAAAGGTCATCGGCGTCCTGCTCGGAGTGCGTCAAACGTTCGATATTTGCGTACGATATATCGGGCAAGGCATCGACATACAGCCCACTCTCGGCAGGCTGTTTGTCGTATGCGCTCGATAAACCGATATAGCCGAATAAGCAATCTATCATAGGTTACGCTTGTGCCTTGGTGGTGAATACAGCATTAGCGGCTGGTGCTACGGTCTGCACTGCGTCCACATCGGTTGCCACGTAATGGAGCGAACCGTTCATACCGTTGAGACGATCGGTTTCGGCGAAAGCGTCAGTCGGTGCGTTGAACAGAGCATAGTTCTTGGAGATGAGCAATATCCAACCTCTACCGTGGTCTTCCGTGGGGCAGTCCTCGTATTTGAGTTGTGCATCGAAAGTGATAGGTAGCACTTTGTCGCCCACCTGCAACGGCATAGGCAGCGTAAAGAATATAGAGCCGCCCTTTTCGCCTGCAAACGAACCGACATTCTTATTCCAGTCCACGATACCGATCATACCCTTGGCGAACACACCAAAGTGGTCTGCACCCCAGATAGTAGCGGCTTTCGGGTCGTAGTATGCATTGAGTGGCAGGCTGGCGATACCGCTTGCGTCCACGCCGTTCTTGATACGCTGGTAGATGTCGTACTGCGTTACCTTTCCGCTGCCGCAGATAAGCAGGTCGTCGGCAATCTCATTCGCCTGTGCGTCTGCAAGCAGTTGCACGTAGCCATTGTTCAGTCCTGCGGTTGCACCGAGGGCTATGGTCTGTGCCGTGCTTTTGCCGTAGGCGATGTTCTTGCCCCATTTGCTGTTCTGTGCGGTTACGAGGTTGGTATCCATCTTTTGGAGCAGTCCGTTAATCTTCACACGGAGCGTCTCGTACAACGCACGCATAAGCGGTGCGGACGGCGTACCTGCTGCAAGGGTCTGACTTGCCTCCTCCTGGTACTTGCGCATATCCTCGTCGGAGATAAAGATACCGATTTTGGAGAACTGCGTATTCGGAATGGTCGTTTCTTTCCATTCGGGCTTGATAGAGATTTCGCAATCGTCCGTACTCGATACCTCGCTCTCTACGCCACGCTGCATATAGCGTACTTTGATGTCGCGGGTATGCCCTGCACGTAGGTCGGCAAGGTTGTTGATGTCCGTGGCTGCGTTGTTCTCATAGAGCATACGCAGGAAACCCACGGGGGTGATTTTGGTCTGCGGGTCGTTGAGACCTGCAATAAGATTGATGTTAATGAGCAGAGCATTAACAAAACCTACAAGGTTCATAGTGTTCCTTTCTGTTTGGGTGGTTTAACTTAATTTTGCCGCCTCCATTGCGGATTGGAAAGCAGAGGTTATCTGCGCTCCTCCCGCAGGCGGGGGCGTGGGGACTGCTATCCGTTGCCCTGCTCCGTTGGAAACCTCCAAAAGATGGTTGTCCGCAAGCAGGCGGTCGGTGTAGTCCTTAAATGAAACGGGTTTGTAGCCTGCGTCCACATAGTCCATCGTCGGGTTGTCCACCTGCTTAAGACGGAGTGTGCCGTTATCATTGACGATGACTGCCTTGCTGGCTTTGAGAGCCTCATCAAGGAGCGTGTGCGCTGTGAGAACGGATACACGGCGGTCGAGGGTCTTGTTGGCGTAGTTCTTGCTACCGAGTTCGAAATCTACCAGCATACGGAGTTGCTCGGCGGCGTGTGCTTTGTTCAACTCGTCTATCTTGGCGTTGTTGGCGTCGGTAGTGCTGGCAAGTTGGCTTTGCAGGTCGGAGAGCGACTTTTGCAGTTTGGCGATTTCGGCTTTGCTCTCTTTGTCGCCCGCTTTGGTGTTGGCTTCTGCAAGTCGGCGTGCAAGTTCCGTTTCAAGGATTGCGGCTTTCTTGTAGGTGCTTTTCTCGGCTGCCATAGCGTCCGTGATACCATATTTCTCGGCGAGAATACGGAATTGGTCGTCCACTGCATTGAGAATGGTGGGCTTGAAATGGTTCAAGAGAGCGGGGTTGTTTTTCGCTCCGTCGAGCGACATCAGCCCCGTATTGAATTGGCTTGCCAACTCATCGGGGATCTCGGTTGTTCCTACTTTGGCAATAAGCGTTGCCAGTTCGGCATTGTCTTGCAGCCCGATTTTGGCTGCCTGTTGGGTGAAAAAATCTTTCAGTTGCATAGTTATTCTTCGTATATGGTGGTGTCGTTGATACCTGCCTCTCGGAGTGCTTCACGGCGTTCTGTACACGTACCGCATTTGCCACAATGTACCTCTCCGCCTTTGTAGCAACTCCACGTTTCGGAATAGTCGATACCGAGTGCTTTGCCGTGGCGGGCGATGTCGGCTTTGGTGAGGTTGGTGTATGGAGTAAACAGACGCACGCCCTCATAAGTGCCTGCCGATACGGCTTTATCCATAGCGTCCACAAAAGCGGGACGACAGTCGGGATAGATAGTGTGGTCGCCTGCGTGGTTGGCAAGCATAATCTGTTTCAGACCTTGATTATCCGCCATACCCGCTGCGATAGCCAGCATAATACCATTGCGAAACGGCACTACCGTGGAACGCATATTCTCGTCATCGTAGTTACCCTCGGGAACTGCGTCTGCACCCTCTAACAATGAGGAATGGAAATACTGACGGATAAAATCCAAAGGAATGACCACGTGCGGAATACCCAAACGCTCACAGTGCATTTTTGCAAAAGCCAGTTCTTTCTCGTTATGGTTGCTGCCATAATTGAAACTCAATGCCAGTGCAATACGCTCTTTGTATTCATAAAGCATTGTGGTCGAATCCAGTCCGCCCGACAATACGATAATGCTATCCTTACTCATCGTCTTTGGTTGTTTTGCGGGTGGAGGGTTTGGCGGCACGGAGCGCAGCGAGTTCCTCTTTGAGAGTGGCGTTCTCGGCTTGCAGGGTGGCAAGTTCCTGTTCGAGGTCGGCAATACGTGCGTCCTGCTCGGTGGCGTGGACTTGTGCTGCCGCCTGTGCCTGTTCGGCGTTATACTGCGGACGGAGTTCGGGGAATGCTTCGAGTACCTCCTCTTCGGTAGGTTGCTCTACTTTCGCACCCTGCGAGAGGTAAAAATCTCGGTTGGTCGCCAGCAGAATGACCGCTTGCGGCTCGTCCTGTGGAGTTACTTTGATGTAGCGTTTGAGGTTCATAGCGTGTATGTATGAATGGTTATTGTTTAATATCCGTGCAAAGATACGTATATTTTTGATAATACACAAATAATTTAGTATGATTATTTTGTATTTAGTTATTTTCCTACCATTTAAGATAATAATACGCTCAAGGCAATACTGCCTCTTTAATTAATCGTGCGTAAAATACATTTTTATAGTTGGTTACGTTTGGAGATGTGAGAAAAAAGTCGTAATTTTGCGGCAGATAACAAATGTGCAAGTTTGTTTTCTATTTTGCTTTGATGACCTTTGCACGGGTCACATCGTAACAACCGATTAAATTCGTGAAAGTAAGACGCGTTGCGATTTTGCTTATTGAGAGTAGTTCCCGCTACTCTCATTTTTTGTCCCATTCTTTTCTAAATTCTGTATCAAATCGTCTTGTTTCTGCCCATTGCCTTTTAATTATAATTCTTCTGCTTCCTTTGTATAGCCATACCTCCATTACTGATTTATTATGCTGAAAACCGATTTGTAATTGACCACTTGCAGACTGCGCAGTGGCATTCATTTGTACATCAATGATTATGCATTTTGATTGGTGCGAACCATTGTGTATTGCGTTGTATATTCCCTGCTTCCCATTGGTTATTTTTCCCTCTGCATACAAGAAACTATTTTTGCGTTTCAAAATATAGTCCGCACTTACAGAACCACCGATATTTGGTACAAGGTAGGTATTATATCCGCTTTTGGCGATTTTGGACGCAAGGTGTATATTCTTTGGAATTTCATTCTCATTTTTGAAATCATATTGCTCTGCAGAGTAGCCAAATACGCTTCCCTCTTTGAATGAAAATTGTTTGATAGGTTGATATTCTTCTGCCTGTGTTATGGAACGTAACAAGTTATTTTTCTCATACCTTGTCTTTGCTGCATATATTGCTTGAATGGCGTTTGTTAATTGTTCATAAGTACCGATAGCAACTGCTGTGGCAGGAGTAGTTGCCAGTAGTTTTCCTTTTGCTGTCGGTAGGTTTAACTCGCTATTCTTTGCATTATGTTCGTCAAGTTTCTTCTGTGTCTTTGTCGCAAAATCTATCTCCTTCCGTATGTTCTCGGGGACGGCTTCGGCGGCAATGGGGATGAGTTGGTGGCGGCAATTCCACCCGCCCACATTGATTTGCAGGTTCTCCTCGTTTGTTCCCTCTATCATTCCATAAGGCAGGTCGGTCTTGTCGTAGAGTTTGACATCTATGTCGTCCCCGCCGACAATATGGATATGCCCCCGCAACAGGTCGTGGAACTCGGAACGATGGATATAGCGTTTTTTGAGACACGCCTCACAGAACGGGCGTGTGGTCTCAATCTCACTGCCTACATACTCATACCACTCGGTATCGAGGTCATCGGTAAAGAGTTTGTTATTTTGCCCCGCATACTGCGACAGAGCCGTAACGGCATAGGTCTTGGCATAGCGGGACAATGCCCCGTTGCCGCCCGCACTGGTCAGCAGATAGTCGGAGAGTTCCTGCTGCAGGTCGACAAACCTCGCCCCCGATGTAACGGCACGGAGCAACATCTTGTCGAGTTGCGCGGTTACGTTGGTTGCCAGTCCGTCCCCTGTGAGGGCGGCAATAGTGTTCTCCCGTGCAATGTTCTTGACGAGGTTGTGCTTCTGCTCTGCCACGGACGACTGATTTTTGACGGCATAGAAAGACAGTTGCTGCCGATAGATCGTATCGAACACCCCCACCAACTCCCGCACGGCTTGTAGGTAGTCTTTGTTGTTGGCGAGGCGGTAGAGTTTGGAGCGTATCTGCTGCACCCGTTTGAGGTTGGCAATGCTCGTCTTAATGTTGCCCTGAGGAGTGGTTTCGAGGTTCTTGATAAGCAGCAGTACCTCCTCAAACATCTTCTGCTCGGAGGTGCTGACTGCCTTGTCAAAAACCGCACTTGCGTGGTCAGAGGTGGCGATTATGTCTTTTATGCCGATTTTAGCCATTTGCTTGCCGTTTAAGCGGTCGTTTTATTTTTTCGGTCTGTTCGCCATCTTGTTTGTCGTTTTCGCCGTGGGCGTTGTCTTTGTCGTTCTGTTCGTCCGTGGGTAGGTTATTTAACCCTCCGAAGTCAATAGGCTGTGCCTGCTGCTTGGGTTCGTTGGCGGTCTGTACCTCCTCGGCATACTTGCGCATAGTCTCCATTTTCTGCTCGTAGGTCTTGGCGTAGAATTGCCTGTCCTCATTGACGGCACGGCGCACAAAGGATTGTATATTGCAGGAAATGATATAGTCCTGCTCGGTAATACCGCCGTTGGAGAGCATAGTCATCTTGTCCTCCTCTTTGACACCGAAAAGCGGGTCGAGGTCGAAAGTGCTTTCCGCCATACGTGCCACATCAGGGTCAGTGCAAAACTGCTTCTTGGCGTAGTCTATTTCGAGTTCGCGCAATACCACAGGGTTGATGTTCGCCTGCCGTGCCGCTGTGAGTTCCGCCATAAGGTTCGAAGTATTGAGTATATCGTATTTGGTCGGTACGTTGATATTCGGACACATTGCACGGCGTTGTTCGGGGTTCGGCACGATATTCATATACCGATACTCACAGACAAGCAAGTACACGCCATCGAGAATACGCACGATGTCCTCGGCTATGGCATTGACAAAGTTATTCAGTTCGTCCCGGTCGAAAGCCTTTGCTACGCCCGACTGCGCAAGAGGCGTATCTGCCAAAAATTCCATATTGATTGCCGAGAGTGCATCGTATATATGTTGGCGCACCCGCTCGTCTTGCAGGCGGGCAATGTCAGCGGACTTTTGTATATAGCCGATAGGCGGTGCAGGCAGTTGCTGCTCTCCCGCTTTGGCTGCGCTGATGAGGTGTACCCCGTATGGGCTGACCTGCAATACCGACCCCGTGCCGTGGCACTTGGTACAGGTATGGGTATTTCCGTCTTTGTCCCGTACCGTTCCTGCTCCGTGGCACTCGGAACACTCGGAGTTGGTATAGGCGTATTTCTCGGAGTGTATGTGCTGCACAATCTCGGCTTGCAGGTCGGAGTACTCTCGGGCGGCTTCGTCCAAAGAGGGTATCATACCCGACAGACGGCTCTCGAAAATAGTCTCATTGTTGGTGCGTGAATGGAATATACCTCCCGCCTTGAATGCTGGCAGGTAACCCATATTATGGTCGTATATCTGTACGGCTTGCACATCGCCTTTGCTGTTTACCTGCTCATAGCGGGCAATCTGTGTAGTTGTGATAACGTAGTAAATAGCCCCGTTGGTATTAACTATGCGCCCGTTGGTGGAACGATAGGTAGAGGTATCCCGACTTTTGAGGACTATGTATTGTCCCTCGGCATAGTCCATAATCTGGTTGCTGTCGTAGAATTGTGCCACGGGACGCACATACTCGGCATTACTCTCTGGTATCTCCATTGGTACAACGGCTATGATACCATTTGCGTCGAGCAGGTACTTGCGGAGCAGTTCCGAAAAAGCCCAGTTTGTGATACTATGGAATACAGGGTAATCCATTTCGCAATACTGCTCCAGCGTCTCGGTTGTCGCAATCACCCTTGGTACGTTCTCGGGGTCGTACTGGATAGACCAGTCCTGCGAGCGGCGTATCTTCTCAAGCGAGGAAATGACCTTGGAGATACTCTTCTTCGTAATTGGTACGTAAATCTTTGCCCTGTACTTTTTTATCTCCTCGGGTTCGGACGGACGGCGTTCCTCGATAAGGTCTTTCGGCATAATGCCATAGGCGTGCACTTTGAGTTTGTTTGCCAGCGTGGTGCAGAGAATGCGGTTTTGGTACGTTACGCCTGCTGCGAATTGTTTCACGTTGGTGGGCGTTAGGATAGTGTTGTCGGTTTGCATATTGTTAGCAGTTAGAGTTGCGTTGTGTAACGTTGGTTTTCACTTTGAATGTGGCGCGTGTGAGGCGTATACCGCAGTCGGAATAGGTGTAGTTGTCTTGGTCTATCTCGTAACTATCCGACTTGGTTACACGCTCGCCGTTGATATAGACCTCATCGCAAGACAGAGCGGCAACTATCTTCTCGTGCCACTCCTCGGGGATATAGTCCGTCTCGCCCTCGTACTCTTTGTTAATCGTAGCATATAGGACTATCTGTTCGCCGTTGCGGTTCTCGTATATCTTGTCCGTCTGCTTGTATTGCGGTTTGCTGACACGGATAGGCAGAGCGAGTTGTATAGCTGATTTGGTTCGGTTATGTTTGTAAAACGGAAAGCCAAACTGCTCCTCATTGCAGTAGTAGGTAAGCCTTGATAGATAGCCGTCCTCGTTGCCCACATAGCGCAGCAGATTGGAATAGGCAAGTATCTCTACATCTGCATTCTCCTCGTCTGAGTCAATCCATAGTCCCACAAGCCGCAGGCGAAAACACTCCTGCGGAGCAAGATATGTGGCAAGTCTTAAAAGTTTACTCCAGCCATATGTTCTTTGCCCATTCCACGACATTCTACTACCAATGGTAATGCTTGTCCGAACCACATCTCCATTGGCTCGTACGAGGTCTATACGCGCATAACAGTCGTTGTATTCGTCAGGGTCGAAGTGACTATGATTATCCATATACGCAAAGAACCACAAGGGTATGCTGTCGCACACGGGTATCGGTATTTCTTTTTTGAGCGGGTCAATGCTGTCGCTCCATTGGATAAATTGTTGTTCTAACATATCAGTCTGCTTTTGGTATGAGTTTGAATGTCGCTTCGCCATCGGCAAAGGAGTAGGTAAATTCTTTTATCCACCCGAGTACTCCATCCACCTCTATCAGTCCGTATGGGTTGGCTTTTACTTTCTTGTATTCTGCCACCGACAGCGGATAGGTGAATGATATAGTCTCGGCTTTGAACACTCTCGGAATAATTACATCGTCCGATGAGGGTACACCTGTATTCACTTGCCCTGTGTTGTCTAACTGATAGGTCTTGTAGTACCGCTCTCGGAGAGTGTAGTTCTCTGTATTTTGCTTTATGCCTGCAACCTGCGAACCACTGGGGAGTATTTGTGTATAGGCTGGTATTGCGTTCACGCTATCGGGGATAGTATAAAAGCGTTCCTCATCTCCGAGAAACATTGTGGGGATAGTTTCAATCTGTGCTTTATAGTTAATCGTTCCCGATGTGCAGGCAAATGGTTTAATGCCAGCCACACAGAATAGGCGGTTTATCCAATGGTAGGCATTGCGTGCTGGGGATATTTTGCAGTTGTAGTTCTCGCTTGTTCCTGTTCCGCCACCTACGACCTCGCCTGCATTCTCGTCAGAGCCTATTCCGTAAGAGTTCCCTTCCTGTCGCATTGCCCAGTAGACAGAGAATAGGAATATATTTTCGTCGTACTTGTATTCTTCGTCCGGGTTTGATTTTAGTGCCGCACGGCGGGTCAGTTCCGTGGCGTAGTTATCGGCTATGAACGAGCAGAGTTTGCTCACAGACTGGCTTACGGCTTTCGTTGAGGTGATGAACGTACGCTCCGACATAATGCTGTCAATAGAGTTGATGTCTTCGCTTGTGGCGTATTTCTTGTAGCCGATAGTCAGTTCGGAAATAATGAGCGATGTATCAATGGCTGTCTTTACCTCTTTCGGTGCTGTTATGCGCAGTATCGGGTCGCCTGTTTTGTAGAACCACGACCACCGTTCCATACGGACATAGGTCTTGCCGTTCTCCTCGGAAAAGCCCCACCCTATGCAGTCTATGGCATCGAGTGCTTCGACAAGTGTCTTGAACGACATCGGCATATTGCGCTCTTTGTCCGTGGTCGTATATAGCCCACGTATCTTATAGCCGTTTGTTATGACTTTGAGTGCACTATCTCCAAAGTAGTACCCGTATTGGTACTGATTGTCGCTTGTGGCGGTATGCGGGTTGAGGATACTATCAAATCGGCTGTATAGTTCCGACTTGACTGTCAGTTTGTTTTCACTGATACTTTCCGCCACTTTGTTCAATGCCTCGTGTACAAACATCGTGTCGGCAGATACCTCCTTGATGAGGTTCGATTTGAGTTCCATTTTCAAAGACGAATCGCTGTCTATCACGATATGAAACGGCGCAAGATTGTTGAGGTATTGAATGCCGCCTGAATAGTACTGATAGTTGTCGTTCCGTATGAACAGACCAAAAAGCAATGAGTTTAATTGTCCTACCTGTATATACTCGTCAATGCTTATACTGAATGTCTGTTTGGTGGAGTAGTTGCTATTGCTGGCTACGATGTATTGCCCACTTGTACTAACATTCCCATTCAGTACGAGTTGGGGGTATATATACAGGTTTGCTGTACCCGACCCTGTATTTGTAAAAAGCGATGTATCAAACACAATGCTCCCTTTGAGTTGCAGGCTGATATGAATGTACGAACTATCGTCATAGTCCATATCATCGCTATCCGCTGGCGTATAATAAGAGGAGAATGTCTTGGCGATATTCGGTATTGTATTGTGGTTTTGACTACTTCCGAATTTATTTTCACCGACTTTGGACGCTTGGAACCACTTGTCTGCAAGAGAGCCAAACTCATTCAATGACTGCGTATCATATACGAGGTCTATGAATGCCCATCGGAACTCGTCGGGAAGTGTACCGTCGTACTGGTATTGCTCTGCCTCTTTGATATAATTTACATACTGAATAACCCGTTGCGGGAGTACAAGCCGTTGCCACGGGTACGAGTGTGCAAGGCTCTTGCCGTCAATGGTCTTTGTGCCGTTGAGGTCTATCTCCACATCGGTTCGGTTGTTGAACGTGGTCTTTACTCCCACCTCCCCCACTTTGCAGGACACAGAGCAGTAGTCGCTGTATTGCTCCTCGTAGGTGGATAGGTCGAGGACACCGCTGTACATCTCCTCTCCGTCGGCAGTTACCCGATAGGTCAGTTCCGTGTCGAGGTCGGTCTGGTAGGCAGCACGAATGAGGTCGGCGGCAGTATTGTAGAACTCCAATGTCTGCTCGCTCACCTCGGCACTCATTCCGTGGTACTCGCCACGCTTCATTGTCATTTTGAGACTGTCGAACCCGATAGGCTCGTCAATCTCCGTCCCGTTGAGATAATGCTTGATTACCATTGCGCTTGATATTTAGTGTTGAGGTATGTACGTATATCGTTTCCACTCTGCACGGTTACTCCGTGTCTGTCCACGTTCACATTCACGGCACGTTGTCTGGGCATAGCCTTTGCCACCGCTTGCCCGAGGCGGTCATAATCAATCGGCTGCCATTGGCTTGCTGCCACCGCTTGGTCGAGCAGCACAGGATTGATGTTCGCACTTGCAGGAATAGGCAGTTGTGGCACTCCGTATGCTCCCCACGCTCCGGGCTGGTCTATCTTGTTGTGCGGGATAATACTTGCGCCCTGTGGCACGTACATAATCTCCGCCCCCTTTTCGCCCACGAGAGCATACTCGCCCTGCCCGCCTTTACGACCCTTGGCATACTGCGAGAGCGGTTTGGCTGCCGCTATGGCAAGTTGCGTTGCGCCGAGTGCTGCAGCCGTTGCAGTAAGTGCTATGGTACTTACACCAAAGTCGACTTTCGGCACTTGCGCCCAAATACTCATAATTGCCATAGCCGTAGAGAGACCGATTTGGAATATTGCATTCGCCTTGTCGAGTTTCTGCTGTCGGAGTTTCAACTTGGCTTTCTTCTCCTCCAACTCCTTTTCACTGATGTATTTCTTGCTTGCGTCATTTTTGGCTTCCTCTGCGTCCGTGGTGTACATCTCGTCGAGTTGATCAATCTGCGCCTGTATATTGTCGGAGACAGCCCCGAATATCTCGTCCGTCATCTGTCCGAGGGTCTGCAATATATTCCCCGCTATGTTGATTATATCTTGTAGTTTCTGCGCATTCGACTCTGCCACACGGTTGTTATTTTCGATTTCCATATCGGCTATCTTGTTGCTGATGTCTATGTACTCCTGCGACCCGACCTCGGCGGTGGCGAGTTTCTTTTGCCAGTATTTCATCTCCATATCAACCCGATACTGATATATCTCGTCCTCGGTTGCCATCTCCAACTGCATACGCTTGGTGTTGTACTCAATCACAGACTGGAAACTTGCCACATCTGTTTCTTCCTCCTGCTCGCGCTCGGGGGCTTTGTAGTTTTGCAACTCCACTTGTGCATCAAACTTGTCTTTGGGGCGATTGGATGCATCGAGGTTATACAATACCTCTTTCACCGTGCGTTCGTCCTCGGCGGCTTGAATGAGCAACTCCTTTCGGCGGGCGAGTTCGGCTTTGAGGTCTTCCTCCCGCTGTTTGGCTGCCGCCGTGCGTTCTGCGATTTCCTGTACAGTGTAGTCATCGTTCAATTTGTTCAGTTTATCATACGCCTCTTTCTGCATATCCAGTGCCTCTTGCAGTGCTTCTTTTTCTTTGTCGGAGAGTTCGCCTTCGGCTTTCCGTTGCTTATCGTGCAAATCCTCGATTAGGTTATCGGCGTTTTCGAGTTGTTTCTTTGCGCTCTCTTTTTGAATGTCCAAAATTTCTCTCCAACCTTTGCCCTCTGCCTCTGCTATTCGTGCCGCAAAATCGCTGTCGTCGGCTAACTGACTATTGATTCTGCGTGTGCGTTCCAACTCTCCCGAGAAATTGCGTTGCGCTTCGGCGGCTTTCTTGGAATGGCTGACGATTGCCATTAACCCCGCTGCAAGTGCCGCAAGTCCTGCTACAAGCCACATCACGGGATTGGCGAGAATGGTCTTGTTCAGTATCTTCATTGCCACGTTCTTTGCTTTGATAGCCACCGTACTTGCCGTCGTGGCAGCAGTATTGGCTGTCTGTGCCACCGTGTCGGTGGTAGTGGTTGCCGTGGTGGCAGTCTCCGCTACCGCCTGCTGCCCTTTGACTTTGTTCAGCAGTTTGATAGCCGCTGTGCGTATCACCACGTTGGCGGCACTCCGCTTGTCGAGTACCGTCATCACTTGCTGCACACCTTGCAACAGAGCCATAGCCGCCTGCACTTTGAGAAATGCCTGTTGCAATTCCTCGCTCTCCCCGCCGAGCAATGCCATAGCCGAGGTGGCAGCGTTGAACGTACCTACCAAACCACCACCGACCTGCATAGCAGCGTCGAGGTTCTTGGTATCGGACGCAAGCAACGTGATAACCGCTTGTGCGTCTCCGATGGTATCGGATAACGTACTCGCTTGGTCTGCCAACTCAATGAAACGTGCCGACGTGGTATCGCCCGCCTCAGCCATTCGCAACATCTCCTCACGCATAGCCATCAGTTGCTGGCGCATTTTTACGCCCGCTCCCGACAATGCGTTGTACTGATTGACCGACTGTTGCAGCGTCTTAATGTTCTTCTTGTTTGCGTCTATGTCTTGGTTGATAAACCCCGCTTCACGCTTGTAGTAGTCGGCGTTCTCTTTGAGTTTAGCCGACAACTGCGCACGGTCTTTGATTGTGTTCTCTATGTCTTTTGCGTCCGCCTTTTCCTGCTCCTGCAAACGTTTGAGTTGGTCGGTCAGTTCCCTGTTGCGGTCTTTGAGACTGCGTACCTGCTCCTCGGCATTGGAGAGGTCTGCCTCGCCCGTGATACGGATGATTACGTTATTTTCGTCCATTGCGTGCTTTGAGTTTTGCTTGTTGTTCTTTGAGTATCTTGTTTTGCTGCTCTATGCGATCTATCTCTTTGTCAAGACGGTAGAGAAACTCCAACAGAGTGAGGTCTCGCAGGCTCTGTCGGTTGTCCTTGGCTACGATGTCTTTCCAACTTTCGTACTGGTCGGCTCTTTGATTGAGGACAACATACGGAGCAGTTCCGAGTGGGTCTTGTTGAGTTCCTCGTTGAGTTTGGAATACGTGCTTAAATCGCCCCCGACATTGCGCAAGAACGGCATTAACTCCGTCAAAGGCTTCTGCGAAAAAAAAGCCGCCACCTCTTTATCTTTCCGCCACTTGGCTATTTTCTTTTCTGCGTATGCTTGCTCAAAGACAGCGGGGTTCTCCGTCTTATCAAAGAAACAAACCGAAGCCAGTTGGTAGAGCAGTTCCACATCGCACGGCATAGACAGTCGCTGTTTGAGTATCTCATTCATTTGGTTGAGCGCATAGATATCTATGTCCTTTCCGTGCAACACCTTGTACACCGCCTCGGTGTAGCGTGTGAGAAAATCACGCGAGCAGCGCATCTCCACTTGGTTGTAAATATACATCGCTTGCAGACCCCGCTCATACGGCAGGTTCGTGATGTCGGCAAACTGATAGTACTTTGTGCCGCCCGAGGTAAAGGCGTATTCGATACGATACTTTTCTTTCTGCTGACGCTTGCGGTCGAGTTGCGTGCGCCATACCTCTGCCAGTTCTTTGATCAGTCCCATTGTTGTAATTGTGTATTCAGCACGTTGTCCGTGCCTTTGTCAATGATATAGTAGTTTCTTTGTAGCCGCCACATAGTGCGGGCGGGATACAGATATAGTTCGAGATTTCCCTCGGATGTAGCCTTTCGGTAGATAAGCGGCAGACCGCTGCACGGACAACCCTTTTTCCAAAACGTGTATCCGTGCTCTCTTGCCACCTGCTCCATATCGGTTGTAGTGTTCATCGTTGCAATGTGTGAGGGGTGGCTTTGTAAATGAGTGCGTGCCGATAGTCTATATCAAGGAAACGGCGTTTGCCTTTCCGTGCTTTGCTGTTCCACTCTCTGAACTGCGCCCTGTTGCCGACATAGAACTGCGTGCCTGCCTGTACCACATAAGCGGCTTTGCCTGTCTCTCGGCAGAGTTGGTCTGCCTCCCGAACGGCGTTGCGCTTGCGGACGCGGAATAACGCCTTGCGTATCCACTTGTACGGATATATCACCCAGCAGAAAAGCACCACGGCAATAAGCGATAGTGCGTGTATCACTCTATTATTTTGCATAATTGTGTAGAGATTATTGTGTTCAGACCGATTACGCCGAGCATAACGGGCAAAACCTGCCACGATATCCCGTATAGCAGCGGATAGATAGCCAGCGTGTATATCCCGCCCATACATACCACGCACTCGCACAATGGCTTGCGGAGGGTCGGGCAATGCAGGTAGTCGCATACTTGGCAGATAAACCGCCGCACGGAGTGCAGCAACATTCCGTCTGACATACTGATGTAGATAGCCGTAATGATTAGGCTAATGATTACGATTTGTTCAAGCATTATTGTATTTGTGTCAGTTGTTTGTAATAGCGGTGGAAATAGTAGCGCACGTTGTCGAGAAAGTCTGCCTGCTGTGCTACGTTGTCGCGGGTCGTCTTGATTGGCTTGTTCTCGTCGTCTGCCATAACGTTCTCGAAATCAAAGATAGCAGGCTTGCAACGCTCGCTGTCGAAGACAATGTCGTACTGCTCAAAGAGCGAGTTCATAAAATAGCGGCTGTCAGCAAGACGCGGATTGCTGCCGCTGTACTGCATTTGCGATTTGGATAGTCCGAAATAGGACTTTATCACATCGTAGTTGTTGAGCAGCGACATCGTGGTGAGGTTCGAACCTGCGCAGTCGCCCGTAACGAGGTAGAGGGGCTTGTATTGTCCGTATCGGCGGTCTATCTCCTCGCAGACCATTCGTGTGGTGGCGTTCTCTATACGTATGCAGTCGATACCCCGTGCCTGTCCGTTGATATGCTGGAACAATGTGCAGGTCATCGGGTTGCGGTTGAAATCCCACGACATCACCAGCGGTTCGGCGGGGTCGTACTCCACGTGTCCCGTGTGGCGTTCTCTGCTGAAAGCAAAGAGCCATCGGTGCTCGTTGATGGCTTGCGGGTTCTGCTGGTACTGTGTCTCGAATACAAAGCGGTTGGCGGCTTGTATCTTGTGCAGTTCCTCCACCGTGTGTTTGAATGGGTAGAGTGCTACCTCGTGTCCCTCGCTATCGACTGAGAGAGCAGGCAAGGATAGCACCTCCCATTCGTTCGGTTCGAGAGCCTGCAAGTAACCTGCGAGGTCGTCTCGGTGCAGGCGTTGCATAATCACTATGATAGGCGTGTTTCGGCTGTTCACACGGCTGCGGATGGTGTTCTCGAAGCGGTCGTTTACCTTGTTGCGTATCACGGGCGAGAATGCGTCCTCGGGCTTGAGAGGGTCGTCTATGATTATCGCACCGCCCCACTTGTGTGCGTTGTCGCCATTGGGGAAATCCTCTTCTACGATACCCGCACCGAAACCCGTTACCTGCCCTGCCGATGAGGTGGCATACACCCCACCGCCTGCCGTGGTGTACCATTTCTGCTTGGCTTTGCTGTCAGGCTTGATTTGTACATAAGGAAACAGTTCCTGATACCAGTCGGAGGCGACTATGTCTTTCGTGCGCTCCGAGTTGTCGAGAGCGAGCGAAGCGGAATAGGAAAGGTGTATATACTTGCTTGCGGGGTTGAGCGCAAGCCCTTTGGCAATAAACGCTTTCACCGCCATTTCGGTCTTGGAGTAGCGTGGCGGACAGTTAATGATCAGTCTGCGACATTCGCCCGCAAACACTCTGTCGAGTGCGGCGGCAATACGCTTGTGGTGGTCGCCCACGTTGAACGACCGCCCCTCGTTCTGCCGAAAGAAATAACGGCAGGCAAAGAGCGTGTCGGTGGCTACCTTGGAACGTATGATGTCGGTGCGGGTCATAGGTCGTCTAATTGTCTTAGAAAGGCTTTGGCTTGCGACAGGGTCAGCGGCTGATTGTTGCAGAGCGGTGTGCCGTCTTTGCCTGTCAGTTCGGTGCGTGCCACAGGCTTTTCGCCCACCGTATCACGCAGCGAGTTGAACGCCTGCACGTTGCCGTCGAGAGCTTCATTGAAGAGCGCAAGAGTAAGTGCCATTTGGTTCGTCTGCTCCCCCTTGGGTAAACCGATAGCGGCAAGTTGTTCTGTATAGTCGCCCCGCTTGCAGGGCATAGAGAGCAGCAACTCCACCGCCTCACGCAGCGACTTGCGCTCACGGGCTCTGCGGGCGGTCGTCTCTCCGCCTTTGCGTCCGCGTTCCCGTGCTTGGCTCGTGCTGGGAGCGCGGAGATTGCCGTTTTTGCCGTAATTCGTTTTTGCAGACATAGATAGCGTGGTTTAGCCTTGGAGATACAAACGATACGGTCTTGCTTCCCGGTTTTACTCCTGCCCAAGAGGGCGATGCCGCTTCTGGCAGTTTATCCGTATCGTGGTGGCTCCCGTAGTGCATTGCTGCAGGCGGGAGCATTGCCGTTGCGCCGCAGGTGAGACTTGGTCGAACATAATAGACTTGTGGTTGTAGTACGGCACAACGGCTTTGCTGTGTGATAATTTGAGTGATATACACAACAGGGTCTCCTTGGCAATTACTTCAATACGTCTGCAAAGATACTTATCTTTTTGATAATATACAAATAATTTGCATATTATTTTACGCAAATCACAAAATTAGCAATAGCAAATGATAATTATATGCAGAATATACACTTTCCGTACCTCCATATACCCATTACGGAGAAAAGACGTAGAAAAGACGTAGAAAGAAAGGGCTTTTATGCAGTGTTTTTATGCACCGTATGCACTCCGAATAATGCATACTCTGCATACATACAGACACAAAAAAACCGTCCTCTCGGCTCAAAGAGGACGGCGGATGTCAAAAACTATAATGAAAACGAGCCTTATAGAATGGTGAATGTTGCCATACGTTTACCCAAGCGGTTGATACCTGCTTGTATCTTTTGCGCTTGCGTGGCGGATATATATTGCCCCTGTTTGTACTGACGGAGCAAAGAGGCATTGATACCAACCTCTTTGGCAAGTGCCGCCATATTGATATAGCGGGAGAGTTCTGTCAATGCGCAAGCCGTATCGTATTCATACTCAAACTCTATATTCTCTAATTCCTCGGGGACGGGTTCGTTATTCTCCGTGTAACTGGCTTTCATTTCCGACAGACATTCCTGAAAATCCACCTTTGCTGCTTCCAATGTATCGCCCGTGCCGACCAATACATTACTCAACCCCTCGCTGTTGAGCCAATATGCGCCATCTTTCCCGCGCTCTATGCGTACTTTTGTTTTCATTTGTCTTGTGTGTTATTTGTTATGTGTGTTGATATTTTTGCAAAGAAGGGGGGATTAAATCCCCGCCTCCCGTTTGATTGCTTCCACCGTGCCTTTCGGTATCTCTTTTGAGCCGTGGCGTGGTACTGATACTTGCGATTTCGGCTTTTGCGGATTGTAATAAATGTCGTGCCCTCCGCCGTGCCTTTTCAAAATCCAGCCGTTTTGCTGTAAAAATTTGACAAATTCACTTGTTTTCATTATCTTTTGTTTTTGACGACGCAAAGATACTGCTTTTCTTTATATTACACAAATGTTATATGATAAAATTGCAATATATCTGTATTTTGCAATCTCCACATAACAAAAAAGCCGTCCTCTCGGCTCAAAGAGAACGGCGGGTGTAATTAAAAGAACAAACAGAGTTGTGAGCCTTATGGTATAGGGGCTGCATTACGAAAAGTAAATTCCACGTCCTCTGTTCGAGTGCAGTGTTCTCGCTCGTAATGTTTTTTCATTGCGGCATATACTGCCTTGAAATCATTGATAGCCTCTTGCGCGGTATCGCCCTCACCGAAGAAACCAAACGGGAAATATTCATCGGTATAGACCGAATAGAACCCGTCTTTGTTTTACTCGATAAATGCTGTAACTTGCTTCATAATCAAAGCGTGTCGGCAGTGCGGCGTATGCGGTCGGAGAGGTCGCAGAGTGCGCCTTTGAGTTGCTGTTTTTCCTCCTCGGTGAACGTTACCTGCTTGCCGTTTACCACCTCTTGGTTGATTTTGTGGTACAACCACGAGGGAGTTTTGTCGAAATAACGCATACATAATCTGCCGATGGCGATGTCGCAAAGGATGTCCTGCATCTTGGTTTTTACTTCATTCTCCATAATTGTATCTTTTTTGTGGCACGCCCTGTTAATAGGGGGTGCCTGTTTCAAATAATAGATTGTCTAACCGTTCGTGAATATCAAGGTAAAAATCGTCTTGATAATACATCCGCCCTTTCGAAGCCTGAAAATTCCGTATTGCCTCAATCAGGTCTTTTTCTCGTTTTGTAAGTCTCATAACTGCTTGTTTTTTAATTACACTGCAAAGATAATACATTTTTTCGTATCGTGCAAATCTTTGATACATTTTTTCGTATTTTTCTATATTTGTAATCTTTGCATAACAAAACCGCCACCGACCTATCACAGGCAGGCGGCGGCAATCCAACAAATGAAAAAACAATTCCTGCTATTATAACCCGCAGGCGGGGCGTTACCATAATTTCCGTTCTGCCACCCGTAGCACTTGCCGGAGGGTGTAGGTTACTTTCTTGCTCATAGGTCAGTCCTCCAAATTAGCCAACTGCTCGTCGGTAGTC
>DKEG01000007.1 GCA_002452095.1 Bacteroidales bacterium UBA6828
TTTGTTATTGGACAGTACAGATTTTTCCGACTACGGGCGAGCAGTCCGTCTTGTTCAAGAATTAGAATAAAAAACTTATGAATGATTTTCTAAAACGAGTGGGCGAGTACTATGCATATTATATAATGCGAGACTATACATATCCGCCTAATCCACGGACAATAGAAATAGAGCAATTTTTATCTCGCATGCCCAACTCTGTGGATTATGATATGGAAGAATCATTCTTTGCAAATAGAAATGGATACCCTTTCAATAGGCGGCAAATCCGTTCCATTACACACTATGCACAGACATTTGCCCGCCGTTTTAGAGACGAGTATTATTGTTTGCATGCAAATCAAAATACGTTATGAATAAGAATCAGAAAATAATCTTCGGAGTCTTCTTTGCTCTCATTTGTATTGTAATTTGTGTTTGTATAGTATTTTACCGAATGACATTTAATGGTAATTTGAGTACAGATAGCAATGATTGGGTAGCCTTTTCCACTCTTGTTGGTTCAATAGGCACAATGCTGTTTACAGGTTTGAATGTTTGGGTATTTTATACACTAACATCCACAATAGCCAGACGCAAAGAATCCTATCAAAAATATGAGCGGCAAAAACAACTTGTGAGTCAGTTTAATCGCAATATAAATTCTGTCTTTTCTTTGAATATAGATGGTAATCCAAGTTGTGATGTAAACTCGGGACTATTCATAAAGATGCTTGATTGGCTACAAAAGATACAAAGAGAACAAACTATTTTACCGACTTTGGGTAGTGATGGCTATCAAACCTTTATCGAAGATTTCGAGGACTTTTGTAAATCATACCGGTATTCAGAATCGTCAGATTGTGAATATCCGCAGATGGCATTTAAGGGCAAAGATCCTGGAGGGGAAGCCTACAAACTATATCTGAAGGCAAATGATTTGATTGTCAAAATGTTTGATGATATGGTAGATATACCCTAATAATTTTCTGCATATTGTATGTACAAACCTCGGTTTTCTACTGTGGGAAACCGAGGTTGTTTGTACTGTAAAAGTAGGTATAGACTCCCGATCCTTATCCTATCGGGTGTATGTGATTGGTATGTTATTAGGCGGTTTTTGCTTGTAGTATAGCGAGTTGCGCTATGGGTGTTATTGCAGGGTGATGACGGTTATTTCCGAGGGGCAGTTGAGACGGACGGGGAGGGTGCAACCGATACCGGAATTGACGTACAGGGAGTGTCCGTTCTGCTCGTACCAGCCTGCCGACTCGCGGAAACTGATACTTGATGCTGCCCAACCGAACACCCGCATCTGCCCCGAATGGGTGTGTCCGCTCAAGGTAAGTGGTATATCGGTATCCAGTACCTCGGCACGCCAATGGCTCGGGTCGTGGGAGAGGAGAATGGAGAACCCGTCAGCCCCCGCCTTGGCTTTCTGTAAATCGCCTGCATAGATAGTACGGAAACCCTCCCCCTCGCAGGAGCAGTTGTCCACACCGATGATGTTTATATGCTGTCCGTTGCGCTCGACAGTCCGATGCTCATTGCGCAAGAGATTCCAGCCTAATTGCGTGCGCTCATAGTCAGCCAAACGCTCCACTTCGGCGAGACGCTGCTGCTCAGTCAGGTGGGTATAAATCAGCAAATCATGGTTGCCTAATACGCTCACTACCCCGTCGGTGGCGTGCAGTCGGCGCAAGATGTCGGTATAGGGTGCCGCTTCCGATATGCCGATTGTTACCAGATCGCCCGTGAAGCAGATCAGGTCAGGCTGCTGTGCGTTGATTGAATCCACAATGCGTTGCAATGCCGCAGGTCGGTCGTCGTACGTAGAGAGGTGCAGGTCGCTGATGTGAACAATCTTATAGCCCTTGAAGGCTTCGGGCAGTTGTGCATTGGTGTAGGTGGTCGGTTTGACCTCCAGTTGGAAACGCCCGACAAAGAAACCGTATGCCATAATGAGCCACACGGCTGCAACCAAACCGACCGCCGTCCACGCAAAAGGCGCATAACGCGGAGCGGAGAAACGGGATATTTCTGCTATTGCCCACCACAGAAACCATATTATATTCGGAACAAGGCATACCAGAATACTCATTATCAGTGCAGCAATTAGCATCATTGTAGAAAGAGAATACATATAGTTTGTCAAATTTATAAATGCAGATTATCCGTGCAAAAACCACGCCAAACCCATAAAAGAGATAAATACGCACAAAAAAGGGAGACATCCTTTCGGACAATCCCCCTTTGTGGTCTCAGTAGGGCTTGAACCTACGACCCCCTGATTATGAGGCAAATGAGTACTAAATGAATATCAATAACTTATGTTATATTTGCAAAGTTGTTGCAAGGTTATTGCAAGGTTATGTTTGGCTATGCTGACTATCCATAAGCCGCTCCAAACGTGCGACGCGGGCTTCCAACTGCGCCTGTTTGGCGTTGTTATTGCTGTCTGTTAGCATATCCCCATCGCCGCGAAGCAGAAACTCCGCGGAAACGTTGGGACACAATTTTGCTACGGCAAGAACTACACGGATGTCCAGATTGAAATGTCCGTTGAGTTGGTTGGTAACTGTAGGCTGGTGCATACCCGCCTCTTTGGCTATCTGCATAATGGTAAGCCTGTTGATTTGCTTGGCTTGCTTTACTCGTGCCAGCAGTTCCAAAGAAGCGGGAGTAAGTGCCGTATTGTTTTTTGTAGTCATGCGTGGAATTAGGTTATATGGTGTTGCAAAATTGTTGAACCCTATCGGAATTGTATGTGTCCTCAAGCAGCCCATAGAATGTGTCCGTCATTCGATTTAGGAGTTTCGTATGGCTGTCGTAGTTTTCGCGGTATATACATTCTCCGTATTCAATTACGAGCAGGTCGCTACTGCTGAATTTATCGCACTCGTCCTCCAATATGTCCGAGATATAGTTTGGCAGATATGGATTGATTTCTTCATAATCATAGCCCAAATGGCACACAGAAACGGATAGCACCTCAAAGGGTGTAAAGCCGTTGCCGATAGCACCATCATTCCCCACGCTCTCTGGTGTTACCTCTTTATTCATACGCACGATAGCACGCTGGCAAGCGCCGGTGAATACATCGCCACAAGTGTCGCTGCACTCGCGCTCAAAGGCAGAAATGTAGCCTTGCAGCCGCCTGTTCTCCTCCTTGTAGTATTCGAGTTGCTCGGGGAAAGGCAGATTATCTATGTAGATAGGCTCACTATTCATACTATATTTTGTACATATCAATTATTATTACTACTTTTGTATTTGTTTTTAATACTAAAACTCATTGATTATGAAACGTATATTGCAATTGGCTTGGCGGTATGGCATCATCTTTCGTGTACTGAACATACATATATGGTTGTTACGCAGGTTGCAGAAACGGACAAACCGTCTTATTGCGTTGGACCGGTGTATCGTGCATAGTTTTGTGCCGGCACTATCAGACAATCCTGACGATAATGAGCGGGACAGAGTTCACTTTTATAGCAAACTGGCAGACAAAGTCATTCGCCCTTACCGCCGCTACTACCGCGCCTTTTAACAATGCTATCCGGCATATTCATTGCACTTTTGTCTGTTAGACAGTCGTTCACTCTCCGTTGTGCGTTCTGCTTGCGTTGCTCGCAGCACGCTGTCAGAACGAGGCACTCCTTTGGCTTGCGGCAGTCATACGACAGCGTGATTCCCCGATACTCCTTTCCTCAGTACTCGCAGTAGCCGTCATTCAGTACTTCTTCGAGGACTGCAACCTTTGCTTTTGTAAATCTCATATTCTTATTATATTCTACTCTTATGATAATAGTATGTCTTATATGCGAACAATAGTGCTACGGCTGCATCAATAATCACCCATGCTGACTTGCTATGAAATATCGGTTTTCATTCCTCCGAACATTTTAATCCCCTTTTCCGTAAGCCGATACCCCTGCTTTGAACTTGTGGGTTTATCGGGCTGTGTCATCTCCACATAGCCATTATCTATTATGGGATTTAGGATATAGCGACGCAACTTATACAAACTCCCTATCGGACTTTCGTTAGCCAATTCCCCTGCCGACAACTTCTCATTGTGATATAACTTGCCCAATGTTTCCACAACAACTTTAGTCAATAGTTCTACCCCTACCTTTGCATTATCCCCGACTTGTAAACAGACTTGTAAAACGAGATTTTTAAGTTGCTCTTTTACCGCTATAACGTTATCAATATCAGTAAGATAAACTTGAAAATCTACATTTTTAAGTTCATTTTCAAGTATCGTTAAAATGGTAGTTTCCGTTTCGTTTTTCGACACAAATTCACTTTCTATCATATCCTCCCTGCAAGGAATGGTAATGAGGAAATACGACCTTTCGTCATCGGTTTGGATGGTGGCAGCCGCTGAACCATTTTGTTTTAGGTGTTTCTGTATAGTAGGTATGCCTGTCGCCCGTCCTTCTGTCAAGTCTAATTCTTTCAGGAAGTCGCCCAAACGACGATTTCTATACCGCCGTGCTTTGAGTATTTTGGCTTCCTTAATAGCACTCTCGCTGATAGAACGGTCCGGACCGCTATAACTCAATATGTCAATCCCTGTCGGTTCAATAGCAATCTCCACAGGTTCTGCTTCTTGATAATCTCTGTGATACAAAGCATTCACCACTGCCTCCTCCAATGCTTGGTATGGATAGTTATATGTTCTGCTCGATTTTTCCGAATCGGAAGGCTTGATAATATGTTGCTTTATTACGTTGGTGCGTAAGTAGGAAAGTACCTCATTTATCATTTTGGGTATCGGACCGCTGATGGGCGGTACTTCTACCATTACATCAGGGTTCTCCACGCGCCCGCCCGGGAAATGTACTATATCGACTTGCGTATAAGGGAAAAACTTTGCGGGGTTGTCACAAAACATCATTGCCGCCACATTCTTGATGAGTCTATGCTCAACCGGTCCTGTAAGCAAGTTCATTTTATCAAGAATATCCATCAGTGCACTTGGTGAAAAGTCGTCAGCCAACTTGCTTTTGACTGCCTGCAGATGTTCATAAACCCGTACTGCCGAAATATCACTCAAAGCGATAGTCTCATTGCCTCGCTCATCAAACGGAACTCTGTTGGCAAGCAGATGCACCTCGTCAAGTGTCGCCCCTTTTGCTTCAATAGTGGACGATTTGCTGCGTATGTAGTACTTCGGTGTGGACGCGCCTTTTGCTACTACACTTTCAGGAACAGAGTAGGGTCTGTTCGGACCGGCGGGAATCCATAGCACCAATATCTTTTGTCCGTCTATATCTTCCACGGAAGTGATGTAACGGAAAGTAGGCTTAATCTTGGCATCGTAGCCGACCATGTCTCGCAGTATGGCATCAATGGTGTTTATGTCTAATCCTTTGACAGGTCTCTTGACAACTCCGTTCTCTTCCTCTACACCTATTAAGATATACCCTCCACCTGTATTCTCAATATCAGTGGCAAAAGCACAGATGGTATGGTATATTTTATCGGGGTTCCAACTCGCTTTGAATTCTATGCGATTGGATTCTACTTTTTGATTGATAAGATAATCTATGTTTATAGGTAAAGCCATTGTTTATTGCTTGAGCAGTAGTTGGTACAATTTTTCCTTGTCGGCTTTGAGTTCGGCGATTTGCTGTTTGAGTTCGGCAAGGTCGGAAGTGGTTATCGTTTGTGTACCCGAACCAATGTTGGTGTTATGGTGCCCCATGTTGGAGTTGTTGATATTGATTTCCGTGGGCTTGTTGGTGATGAGCATATCGCCAGTACCACGGAGCAACCACTCGGCAGATAGGTCAGGACGATAGGAAAGCAATGCTTCGATAGTAGCCACTCCTATCTTGGAGTTGCCGTTGATTTGGTCATATATTGTTCTCTCATTCAAATTCTGCATCCTCGCTATCGAATATGGACTTATATCCAATGCCCGCAGTGCAACCTTGACCCTGTTCTTAATGTCAGTTTCCATAATTTTTTACTATTAAATTTGCTATTATTGTTATTTTTCGCAATAAAATGCACTTTTTCGCAAATTTCTACTGCGAAAATTTGCATATATTGCAAAAATACACTACCTTTGCACCGTCATTTGGTAGAGTTATACAGAAAGCGTACTCGAAACGGCTACCAGCGGAAGCGTCTGCGGTTACAAGTATAACTTACAAAGTTATAGCGTAGAATTTCTATTATAAGGTGTTTTGCAAGAAATTCGCTGCAAAGATACATAAAAAATATAACTCTACCAAATGTTTTTAATCAGTAACATATCAAAAACAAACATTATGGAGACTTTTCAGAGCAGAAAATGGCTGCTGTCAATGTTTGAGGGAGAGGAAAGAATACTCCCTGCAAGCAAAGCCAAGTATCGGAACATCAAGACCACGACACACCAACTGAAACTAATGGGATTGGGTGAGTGGAGTTGCAGTAAAAAGCGCTTGGGCGATTACACGCGGATAACACGTATCAAATAGCACGACTATGACAGCAAAACAGTGTATTGACGAATTGGAGCGTTGGGCGAGGTGTCCGATGTTATCGGAAAACAGAGAACGCAATCCATTCATAGAAGCACATCTGAACGGCGTAACGGACGCAAAGAATTTCGTAATGTATATCATTCAGCAATACAAAGACATTCTCAGGGAGGACTGACAATGAAAACCAAGCGTATCATCAACGCTGCTATATGGGCGGCAATCACACTCGCCATCTGCACAATGGTAGTTATCGAGTGGCACGCACAGGAGTGCGGGGTATCGAGCCTCATAGCAGGCATAGCAATGTACACAGCCGTCAATGCGGCTATCGCATTCGGCATTGACCAAACTATACAAGGTAAATAAGCGCAACCTATAACTATCCTATAACCATCCTATAACAAAATCAAAGATTATGAACGAGCCAATGAGATATGACGCAAAAGCCATTATGCAGCAGTTAGCCAAAGAGGCACTCGAATGGGCAACCCCCGTATATGGCGGTTGCAACAGTGGTGCGGGTACGCACTGCGACGGACACGCAGGGTTCGACCCGTGCGACGACTACGAGTACTGCTGCGGCTTTGAGTTGAGCAACCAATACATCACCATTGACGGCATAGAGTTCTGCGTTTCCGCCACGTGGGACGGCGAGAACGCTCCTGTATTATCTTCGGCGACATTGGAGATATGCAGCGATGCAGAGGACTTGCATATGACCGAGGACGAGTATGACGCACTCTGCTCCGAGTTGCACATAGCAGCCGAAAAGGTATTCGAATGCGATTGCAGCAGTTATTATCCCGAAATTATTTTCTAACCTTTGACAAGAACAATGGACAACATCAAAATACGCCCCCTGCGTGCAGACGAGA
>DKEG01000064.1 GCA_002452095.1 Bacteroidales bacterium UBA6828
TTTTGATGCGGTTGCCCTGATCTTCAACGGAGAATTAACGTCTGATTAACGGCAATTAACGGAGAACTTCTCCCACCGATTAACGGAGCCTTTTAGTGGACTTTAACGGTCTTTTAATGGACTTTAATGGAGAAATAATTAACAATCAATCAACGGAGAAAGCACTTACCGCCCCGCGTTCCGCATCGCACGCTGCAACTCACGCTTGTCGTCCTGCTCCCGCAGCGACTGACGTTTGTCGTAGGTGTGCTTGCCCTGGCAGAGTGCTATCTCCATCTTTGCCAGCCCCCGCTCGTTGATAAACAGGCGCAGCGGAATGATCGTCTTCCCCGTGTCGCGCGTCAGACGTTCCAACTTGCGCAACTCTTTCTTCTGCAGCAGCAACTTCCGATCCCGCTTCGACTCGTGGTTCGCATAACTCCCGAAACGGTACTCCGCTATGTGCATCTGCTTCACCCATAGTTCGCCGCCCGCGAACTGGCAGTACGTATCCGCCAGCGAGGCCTTGCTCTCGCGGATCGACTTGATCTCCGTGCCGAACAACTCAATACCTGCCACGTAGCGGTCCAGTATCTCGTAGTCGAAACCCGCACGGCGGTTCTTTATGTTTACATCACTCTTCAGTCTCATCTTTCGTCCCTGCCTCTTTCTCCTGACCGCCGGCGGGAGGCAACGGCTTTATCTCCACGCGCTTGTACTTCTTCTGACGCTGCTGCCAACGCTCACGCGCATACTGCTGCATATCGATGATGTCGTCGCTCTCGTCTATGATCTCCAGCCCGAAAATCGTCTCTATGATGTCCTCAAGGGTCAATATCCCCTGGAAGCACCCGTACTCGTCTATCACCAAGGCAATCTGTGATTTCTGCTTGAGCATCGCATCGAAGATCTCCGCCAGAGAACTGCTCTCCTCAAACGACGGCATCGAACGCTTGATCGAACCGAGCGTTACCTGAAAATGATCCTCCGCCAAATCCTCCAATGCATCGTCCCGAAGCACATAACCCGTGATAAACTCCGGTGCATCCTCGTTGTAAACAGGTATACGCGAGAAATGGTCGTACTCGTCCGACTCGTAGTACTCACGCAGCGTCATCGTCTCCGGGGCTGTCTTCGCTACCACCCGCGGAGTCATCACATCCGATGCCTTGATGCTGTCAAGCCGCATCACGTTGCTGATGATCTTGTTCTCGTCTTTCTCTATCACACCCTCTTCTTCGCCTACGTTCACCATCGCCAGCACCTCCTCACGAGATACCGTCGCTTCATCACTATTCCGCTTGAAAATACGCGTTATCCACTTGATAAACAGCACACAAGGGTACATCACCACCACCAGCACCTGTATCGTACGGGCGGCAAAACCCATCAGCGACTTCCAATAGGTCGTACCGATCGTCTTCGGGATAATCTCCGAAAATACCAGTATCAATACCGTGGTTATCGCACTCACCAGACCGAACCATTGCGAACCGAAGATGATGTTCGCCTGCTGACCCACACCCGCGGCACCTATCGTGTTCGCTATCGTATTGAGCGACAGTATGGCGGCAAGCGGACGCTCCGTCTCCGTCTTGTAACGGCGCATCAGAGCAGCCGGTTTGTAACCCTCCTCCTCGCGCATCGTGATATAACTCAGCGTGGTGGTCAACAACGTGGATTCCAGCAGAGAACACAGAAATGACACTGTCATCGCAGACAGCAAGAATACTATTAATAAGCCCATAATAAGAATTTAGACCGCAAAATTACTACAAAATTTGCATATCTCCAAAAAAAGCAGTACTTTTGCCCAAATTTCAACTATAAACTCATCAACTTATCAACTCATCAACTATAAAAAACTATGCTCAACAATATCCTCTCCATCACAGGCAAACCCGGTTTGTATAAGTTGGTCAGCCGCGGCAACAATATGCTCATCGTTGAATCACTCCTCGACGGCAAACGTATGCCTACCTACGCCCGCGACAAGATCGTCGCCCTCAGCGAGGTATCTATGTTCACCACCGGCGACGACGTCAGCCTGAGCAGCGTACTGACAAGCGTAGGAGCCAAAGAGAACCTCAAACCCGCTTCTATCGACGCCAAGAAAGCCGACAACGATGCGCTCCGTGCGTGGTTCGACTCCGTGCTGCCCGACTGGGACCGCGACCGCGTCTATCCCTCCGACATTCGCAAACTCATCCAGTGGTACAATATCCTCGTCAATGCCGGTATCACCGACTTCACCATCGAGGAGGAATCCGCCTCGGACGAAGCCGCTCCCGTAGAGGCACCCAAAGCCGAGGAGAAGAAACCTGCCGCCAAGAAAGCACAGGTCAAAACACAGAAATCCGCAGCCACCTCCGTCAAGACAGGCGTAGGCGCACGCAAAGGTTGATCCTAAAGGACATCATCGATATCATAGAATCTGCGGCTCCCTTGAGTTACCAAGAAAGTTGGGACAACTCGGGTATGCAGGTGGGTAACACAGCGACGGACATCACCGCCGCCCTGCTGACGACAGACATTACGGAGTCGGTCGTCAGCGAAGCCATTCATAAGGGCTGCAACCTCATCATCAGCCACCATCCCCTCCTTTTTCACCCCCTCAGGCATATATGCGGGCTCACCCCGCAGGAACGGTGCGTCTCGCTCGCTATCCGCCACGGTATTGCTATCTATTCGAGCCATACCGCTATGGATTCCGTCCTCCACGGCGTCAGCGGACGTATGGCAGACATTCTCGGCGTGCAAGACTATCGCATCCTCGTGCCGGCCGCTCCCGGGGCGGACCACGGTCTCGGCGTCATCGGCTCGCTACCCGAACCCGGCGCATACACCGCTTTCCTGCAAAGGGTCAAAGACCGTTTCGGGGCAACCGACGTGCGCTACACCGAGCCGAAAGCCGACCCCGTGCAGCGTATCGCTATGTGCGGCGGCGCGGGAGCAGAGTTCATCGAAGAGGCAATCCGGCAGGGCGCGGACGTCTATCTCACCGCCGACTGCAAATACCACGACATGCAAGCCGCCGCAGGACGCATCGGGCTCATCGACATCGATCATTGGGTCAGCGAGCACTTCACCCGCAACATATTCAAAGACCTCCTGCAAGACAAAGTAACGACCTATATATCAGAGACAGACTGCACCCCGATACATATATTGTAAAAAGCGCAAAAAGCGCGGGGCGTGTTGCCCCGCAAGACAGGTTTTGCAAGTTTTGTTTTTACTATCTTTGCCGCCGCAGGCGATAAGATTTAAGGCAATTTATAGACAAAAAAGACAAAAGATTTATTTGGATTTCTTGCCGCTTTGCGGCAAAGGAGTAAACGAACATACATAAAAATCATATACTATTATGGCTACGAAACAAGAACAAGAACTCACCGTAGAGCAGAAACTCAAAGCCCTCTACGAACTACAGCAAGTCGATTCGCGCATCGACGAACTCCGCACCCTCGCAGGCGAACTGCCGCAGGAGGTAAAGGACATGGGCGACGAGATCGAAGGTCTCAAAACACGTCTCCACAACATCGAGGACAGTATCAAAGACTGCGAGACACAGATCTCCGACTACCGCGTCCGCTCTGAGAACGCCAACGCCTCTATCGCACGCTACAAAGAGCAGCAGAACAGCGTCCGCAACAACCGCGAGTACGACAACCTCAACAAGGAAATCGAGTACCAGCAACTCGACATCGAACTCTGCCAAAAGAAGATACACAACTACACCGCCGACCTCGAAGCACGACGCGCCGAGAAAGAAAAAACCGTCTCCGACATCGAGGACAAAACCGTTGACCTCAACCAGAAAAAGAGCGAACTCGACTCTATCCTCGCCGAGACCAAAGCCGAGACCGAAGCGCTTATGATCCGCTCCGCTGAGATCGAGCAGACCATCGACGAGCGTCTCCTCGCCGCTTTCAAGCGTATCCGCAAGAATGCGCACAACGGTCTGGCAGTCGTCAAGGTAGAGCGCGACAGTTGCGGCGGATGCCACAGCAAGATCCCGGCACAGCGACAGATCGACATCCGACAGCGCAAGAAAATCATCGTCTGCGAGTTCTGCGGACGTATCCTCGTCGATCAAGAGATGGGAGAGGAATAGAAGTGAGGAAACCGACCTCCCCAACAGCGTCAGCGCCTCCAAAGGAGGGGCTCGACGGATACGGGCTTCCTTAAAGACCTTAAAGACTTTAACGTCCTTACAGACCTTTCCACACTCTGAAAACCCCTCCTTTGGAGGGGGTGGGGAGGTTGTATATTATCCATAGCAGCAGGAGCAAAATCGCTGCTCCGCCTATGTAGGCGAGACCTTTTACCGCCCGGGGGACATACCTCTCGGGCGGTAACTGTATCTCTACCTCTCGGTCGCAATAGACGGTATCGGTCTTGGTCACCACCCTGTTGCGATACTCGGTATGCCAGTGCGACTCCCCCAACCCCCTCAGAGAGGGGGCTTGCAGATACTCTGAAAGCCCCTCCTTTGGAGGGGGTGGGGAGGTCGCCCCCACATACACCACCACGCTGTCCCGCACATAGTGGTACGTGCTATCCTGCCTGAGGCAGTTCGTCCGGGTGGTGGCGGTAGTACTCCTGCCGGATGCGCTCCGCTTCGAGGTAGCGCATCCGCTCGTGAGCAGGACAAGGCACGCCATACAGAGGAGCAGGAGCCTTCGGGTCGCAAATCTCCAGATAGATCGTTTCATGCTTTCTTTGGGCTTGTAAGAGGGTTTCCGTCAGACGCTTTTCTATCTCTCGGCTCGGCACGAGGATACACCCCGCCGAGTGCTCGGGCTTTGTGCCTACGTGGAAACGTATCCCCGACCGCCCCGGTACGCTGTTCACTATCGGCAGCAGCCTCTTGAACTTCGGCGACATCGTTACGCTCACCGTGTACCATAGGGCGAGTATTTCCACGCCGCGCCGTTCCAGCACCTCTGTCCATAGCACACCGTCAAGGTACAGTTCGCCGCGTATGGCATTGCCTTGCGGCTGCTTGCGTATCAGTTTCAAAATCATAATCAAAATCATTTCCAATTAGTCTTTGAAAGTCCTTAAAGTCCTTAATGACCTTAAAGTCCTTAATGACCTTAAAGTCCTTAAGGTCTTTATTTCCGGTACCTGTAGTGGTAATCAATCCCCACGAGGCTCCCTGCAAACGTCAGTATCTCGCCGAAGGCGACCAGCACGCTGCTGTCTATCACCCCGGCAGGCGGAATACAAATCCCCGCCGTGAGCAATGCACACCCGAAGGTGCACATCGCCACGGCAAGGAGCAACTGCCGGTTAGGCGGCATACACTTGCGAGAACACATACCCGTACAGCGTCTTGTACTTGCTCTGTTTCTTGAACGCCGCCAGGTCTTGTGCCTGCTTGCTCGCATCTGCCATACGTACGCGGGCGGCACGGACGGCGGTGGCGAACTTCTGCTGCGCCTCGGTCTGCGCCTCGGTGGGTGCGGCTACGGTTGCGCTGAAGGTTTGGGTGAACTTGCAACCGGTCTCTTTGCGCAGCGCAAAGCCCACGGTGTGCGTTTTCTTTACTTTCCCGTGCAATGCCTCAACGGGATAGGAGTAATCTACTTTTGCCATTTTTTCAATTAACAATTAACAATTAACATGCCTTGCGGATCCTATCCTAGATCTTCTAGATCTACTAGTTCTTCTAGTTCTTCTAGTTCTACCCGCCTCCGCCCCTTACGCGCCCTGAGCGTACAGTACAGAGAATACATACCCTCTGAGGGTCTTGTAGCGGTTTTGTTTGAGGAACGCCGCCGCGTACTTCGACGCCTCCGTCGGGCTCGCCAGCGCCGTTTTTACTTTGCCGCTTACGCTTGCGAATTTCGTGCGCATCGCCATCTCGTTTTCGCTCGGAGCACTCGTGCGAGGATTGCATATCTTACCCGTGTAACGAGTACCGTTGCGCTCCGCAAAATACACATCGCTGTGACCGCATACTTTCCCGTGCAACGATTGCAGCAAATCCATCGGAACATACTTTGCCATAAAATAAAACAATTTGTAAATTAGTAAATTTGTAAATACCTTCTTCGGGGCATATCCTTATTGTCCTTAAAGTCCTTACAGACCTTACTGCCCCTATCCTTCGAAAGACAATGCAAAGATACATCATTTCCGCCCCTTTTGTTGCGCATAGTGCGCAATCACACGCCGTATATGGCTCTCCGACAGCCAAAACCGTTCCCCCGTCTCGGCATACGCCCGCATAAACGGCATACCCTCCCGTATCAGTCCGTAATAAGTCTCGCAAATCGCCTTGTTGCGTCGCTCTATCTTATAGGTATCTCTATTCATAATTCATAATTAAAAAGTCCTGTGGATGTCCTGTGGATGTCCTGTGGATAGCCTGTCTCCCCGCGAGCGGGTGAGCGGGTGAGCAGGTACTTTTTCAAAACTCTATACCTGTGCGTGCGCAGGCGGGTGTGTATATAGTCAAGTTACCGGCTCTACCTGCTCACCTGCTCACTCCTGCTGGCGGGCAAAAAATTGTGCATCGGTTTTCATTTCGTCCGTACTGCGCTGATATACAAGCCATCCCCGTTGCCGCTGCTGCCCGCGCATCACTTTTCGGAAGCCTTTTTGCGTAAGCAACATACCTAATTTGTTGAGCGGCATAGGGCGTTTTATAGAACCGAAATCGATGAGTTTTTGGCTTATCTGCGCCGTGGTGAGGAACTCGCCCCTGCCCTCGGCGGGGATGTCGAAGAGGACGGTGAGCAGTTGTTCCTCGTTGTCCTGTGCGCGGAACTCGTCCTGGTGCTCCGCCATCTCCGCTATCTCGTCCTGCTCGAACCAGTAGGGGTAGCCCATCTCTATCAGGTATCGCGCCTGGGCGTACATACGCCCGTAGGGGAAGCCCGTGTGGGTGAAAGGGCTCTGTATCGACGCCACCTCAAAGGGAAGCCATCTTCTATTACCCGTAATGTCTGATAAAAACTCGCGTTTGTTGCCGCTGGCGCAGAACGATGCCAGGCGCAGACGCCGCTCCTTGGTGTAGCCGTACGCCACACGCTCGTTGATGTCCACGGCGGTGATGAGCGATTTGAGGCTGTTCACTTCTCTGCTGTTCATGGCGTCTATCTCGTCTAAGTTGATAAGTCCGAACTCCGCTAAGCGCAACCGGTCGTCTTTCGTCCACTGGGTGTTGCTCATCTTGCACGTGTAGCCCCTGAGCAAGGGCGGTATGAGGTGCTCGAGCCATGTGGTCTTGTAGATACCCTGCCTGCCGATAAGCACCAGCACCTGCTGGTTGACGGCATCGTCCCGCAGCCACGAGGCGACCATGGCGATGAACCACTTGCTGAAACAGCACCGCCAGAGGTCGTGCTTGGTCTCGTCCACGAGGGTGATTTGGTCTGCCATCTCGCCTATCCAGTTGGGTTCTTTCTGCGCATTGTAGTCGTTTTGTTGCTCCACATACTCGCGCAAGGGGTTGATACGGGGGATCATAGACGAATGGAGCACGGTCAGTACCTCGCGGCTCGTTACCGCCGCACCCGTCTCGGCACAGCATTGGCACACCATGTCGTTGATGTCTCGGTCGCAGAGGTCTCGCCACGCCGGGGACGCGGGCACCTCGCCCGCGGTAACACTCGCATCGCTGTGTCCTGTGGTTTGTGCCAAACCAACCGCGGACGAGGCGTCCGCATCCCCGGCGATCTGTACCCGCTGCCGGACGGTGTCTGTGCGGAGACGGTTCCATTGGAGGTAGTTGTCCGTGATCCAGTCGGTGGCGATTTGCTGGCGGTTCTCTTTCTCCGCCTGTTTCTTTTTTGTTTTTTCTTTTTCCTTTGCCATAATATCTATAGTCGGTTATCGTTTTTCTTGGTGCAAAGGTACGGAAAAGCGCCGCTCCCCGCAAGTGCGGAGAGCGGCAATCAAACGACCGTCAAATGGCGGTCAAGTAATAATCAAATCTATCTTTGCGGGCGGGAGAACACCGCTGAGAAATTGGCGTAGGAGTAACCTATACCGTACCGGTCTTTGAGATAGAGGAAGATGGTCTTCACCGTATCGTTGCCGAAGTCGAGACAGCCTTGCCTCTCGAGGCGCATCAGGCAGTTGGCGAAGACGGACGCACTCTGTGCGGCGGTACGTACGAGGTCGGCTTCGATGTCCTCTACGGGTCTCGGTGCGTCGGGTACGATATAGGTACAGAGGTTGTGTGCGGTGTGGGTGTCGGGCTGCGTATAGGAGCGGAGTATGCGTGCGCATTGTCGGAGGGTGACGTGCGGTTGGCGGTGGGTAACGCGCGTTACCACTCCGATAATACGGCAGTCGTCCTCGGGGCGGAGGTGTATGGGTTGGTAGTCGGGATTGCCGGGCAGCAGCCACCGTTCGCCGTGTTCGTCCTCGTAATAGACCTTGACGGTCATCTCGCCGTTGATAGAGGCGATGACGAATTCGCCACTGTCGGCATAGGTGCGGGCGGAGACAATCAGTTCGTCGCCGTCGTGGAAATCGAAGTCGCGCATCGACTGCCCGTGTACGGGTATGACGAAAGCCGCCTCGCACGCGTATTGGCGGGGTATGGCTATGGTCTCGTAGGTGTCGTCGCCGGGCAGGGCAGGCAAGCCTGCTCTCACTCCGCACGGGAAATACGGCACCCGTACCCAATCCACTATTTGTAATGCGCAGGGCATGGTATTGGACTAATAGGTCTAATAGGTCTAATAGGTCTAATTGGACTGATAGTTTGTATCGTGTCGGCAAAGGTAATGCTTTTTGTCGGAATATCCAAATGCGTTTGTTGCGCAATTCTGCTAAATAGAGAGTGCAAAACGCAGAGTGTATTTGTATTTTCCGCGGAAAAGCAGTATCTTTGCAGCAAGAAAACCGGAATACCTAGAAGATCTAGAAGATCTAGAAGATCTAGAAGATCTAGAAGATCTAGAAGATCTAGAAGATCTATCCAAATTACAAATTACAAATTACAAATTACACATTACACCATGTCTCTTCCCGAGAACGCGAACCGCCCTTTGAAGCCCGGTGAGAAATATGAACCGATACTCAAACCCGAGAACCACTACCCCGAGGTAACGCCCTACAGCGTGGGGATGGGTGTGCTGATGGCGGTGATCTTCTCCGCCGCCGCCGCTTATTTAGGTCTGAAGGTAGGTCAGGTGTTTGAGGCGGCTATCCCTATCGCCATCCTGGCGGTGGGCTTGTCGTCGGCACTGAGGCGCAAGAACGCACTAGGCGAGAACGTGATTATCCAGTCGATAGGTGCGTCGAGCGGCGTGATAGTGGCGGGGGCTATCTTCACCCTGCCTGCGCTCTATATATTGCAGGCGAAATACCCCGATATCACCGTCAACTTCATGCAGATCTTCCTCTCGTCGCTGCTGGGCGGCTGCTTGGGGATACTGTTTCTGATACCTTTCCGCAAGTACTTCGTGCAGGAGAAGCACGGCGAGTACCCGTTCCCCGAGGCGACGGCTACGACGCAGGTGCTGGTGTCTGGCGAGGAGGGCGGCAGTCAGGTCAAACCGCTGGTTTGGGCAGCGGGTATAGGCGGATTGTACGACTTTGTGGTGTCCACTTTCGGTCTGTGGACAGAGAGCCTCACGACGCGTATGACGGGCTGGGGCGAGATGCTGGCGGAGAAGTTCAAACTGGTTTTCTCAATCAATACGAGTGCCGCCGTACTGGGTCTGGGCTATATCATCGGGCTGAAGTATGCGGCGGTGATCTGTGCGGGTTCGTTCTTCGTATGGTGGGTGCTGCTGCCGCTGCTGGGCAGTGTGCCGGGTATGGAGGCGGCTGACCCGCAGTTGCTCTTTACCGACTACGGTCGCAACATCGGTATCGGCGCCATCGCCATGGCGGGTATGATCGGTATCGTCAAGAGTTGGGGGGTGATCAAGTCGGCAGTCGGCTTGGCGGGCAAGGAGTTGGGCGGTAAGGGCAAAGCCGTGGCGCAGGCGTCGCTCCGCACCGAGAAAGACCTGAGTATGAAATTTATCGTGCTGGCTACGGTGGCGGCACTCCTGATTACACTGGTGTTCTTCTGGCTCGGCGTGCTGCATAATTTCTGGCAGGCACTGGTGGCATTCGTGGTAGTGGCGGTGATTGCATTCCTGTTCACCACCGTGGCGGCTAACGCGATTGCTATCGTGGGTAGCAACCCGGTGAGCGGTATGACGCTGATGACGCTTATCATCGCTTCGGTAATCTTTGTGGCAGTGGGTATGAAAGGCTCAAGCGGTATGGTCGGCGCGATGGTGATAGGCGGCGTGGTCTGCACGGCGTTGTCGATGGCAGGCGGGTTTATCACCGACCTCAAGATAGGTTACTGGATCGGTACCACGCCGCGCAAGCAGGAGACGTGGAAGTTCCTCGGCACGCTCGTTTCGGCGGCTACCGTGGGCGGCGTGATGATCATACTGAACAAGACCTACGGCTTTACTGGCGACAATGCCCTGGTGGCACCGCAGGCGAATGCTATGGCGGCGGTGATAGAGCCGCTGATGTCGGGTCAGGGCGCACCATGGATGCTCTATTTGGCGGGTGCTGTACTGGCACTGGTGCTCAATTTTATGGGCGTCCCCGTGCTGGCATTCGCCCTGGGTATGTTTATTCCGCTGAGCCTGAATACGCCGCTTCTGGTGGGCGGTGCTATATCGTGGTTCGTCGGGCGCAAGCGTGCGAAAGACGGTGCGGAGGCGGAGGCACTGGCGCAGAAGCGTCAGGACAAAGGTACGCTTATCGCCAGCGGTTTTATTGCGGGCGGCGCACTGATGGGCGTGGTATCGGCGGTGATCAAGTTCTGCGGCGCAGAGTGCTACCTGAGCGGCTGGGCAAGCAGCAACGGTGCCGCTATCGTGGGACTCGTGGCATACTTATTGCTCATTATATACTTTATTTGTGCGAGTAGAAAAGTTACAAAATAACATATAACCAAACATTTAACAATTATGGTAAGTTTCAAAGAACTGGGTCTGGTGAACACCCGTGATATGTTTGCCAAGGCCATCAAAGGCGGATATGCTATTCCGGCTTTCAACTTCAACAACATGGAGCAACTCCAGGCTATCATCAAGGCTTCGTCAGAGACCAAGAGTCCCGTTATCCTCCAGGTATCGAAAGGCGCACGCCAGTACGCCAACCAAACCCTGCTCCGCTATATGGCACAGGGTGCAGTGGAATATGCCAAGGAACTCGGCTGGGAGCACCCGCAGATTGTGCTTCACCTCGACCACGGAGACAGTTTCGAACTGTGTAAGAGTTGTGTTGACTTCGGTTTCTCGAGCGTGATGATTGACGGTAGCGCACTGCCCTACGAGGAGAACATCGCTCTGACCCGCAAGGTGGTGGACTACGCTCACCAATATGATGTACCGGTAGAGGCAGAACTCGGTGTACTCGCCGGCGTGGAGGAAGAGGTTTCCGCAGCCGAGAGCCACTACACCAAGCCCGAAGAGGTGATTGATTTCTCGACCCGCACGGGCTGCGACTCGCTGGCTATCTCTATCGGTACCAGCCACGGTGCATACAAGTTCAAACCCGAGCAGTGTACGGTTGACCCCAAGACCGGTCGCCTTATTCCTCCTCCATTGGCATTTGATGTATTGGATGCTATTATGGAGAAACTGCCGGGCTTCCCGATCGTGCTGCATGGCTCGTCTTCTGTACCGCAAGAGTATGTGGATATGATTAACAAATACGGAGGCAAACTGGAGGCAGCCGTAGGTATTCCTGAGGATCAGTTGCGCAAGGCTGCCAAGAGCGCTGTCTGCAAGATCAATATCGACTCCGACAGCCGTCTGGCATTCACCGCTGCTGTGCGCAAGGTATTCTGGGAGAAACCCGCCGAGTTCGACCCCCGCAAGTACTGCGGTCCTGCACGCGACCTGATGGAGCAACTCTACAAGCACAAGATCATCAACGTGCTCGGCTCCGACGGCAAAGCGGCAGAGTAATCCCCGCTGCCCTATAAAACAACAGGCTGTCCCGCAAAAGGGCAGCCTGTGTTGTTTTTAGTATTACCAAAATTTGCACCCCAAAAATGCACTTTTTGCAGAAATCTGCACTTTTGGGGTGCATTTTCGCCCGTTCCGGGTAATTTATATGCGCATTGGAAGCCCGATGGGCGGCTTCATATACCTACTCCCCCGGTATGTTCCGCTTGTTTCCCAAAACGACTGATTATGCAGGCAAAAACCTGTTCGGGTTTGCAAAATCCAATTTTTGGTACTATCTTTGCAGCGTAATCAGTAAACAACTAATACGTTACGACTATGGCAACAGCAGCAAAAACATCAGTAACGGCACCTGTGCAGGCGCTTACATTGTTTTTTAATCCGAAAGACAAGAGAGCGGTGCAGTTCGTGGAGACACTAAAACTGATGGATTTTTTCAGGGTGGAAGAAAGCCCCTATGACCCCAACTATGTGGCAGAAGTGAAGTCAATGGACAGAACCGCTTTTAAGGCGGTCAAGCGTGAGGATTTATGGAAGTAAATCCTGTCTATACGCTGACTTTCTCCCAACAGGCACTGAAAGATATTCAGTATTTCAAGAAGTTGGGCAATGCTGCCTTGTTGAAGAAAATAGACAAACTATTGGCGGAGTTGGAATGTCATCCCGCAACAGGTACGGGACAAGTGGAGGCACTGCGTTTCGATCTTACCGGCTATTGGAGCAGGCGTATCAATAGCGAGCATAGAATACTCTATGATATTCAGGAAGACAAAAAGGTAGTGGCAATATACAAGTTAAGGGGGCATTATTGATGCATACGGCATAAGATACTCCCCCCCTTACAAACACTGGTGGATGTCAGGTGGATGTCGGGTGGATAACAAGACAACAGACAGATTATGTATATCACGCCTATTGCCGTTGCCCGCAACGGTTTTACCGACAAGTTCGGTATCCCGCGCCAGTCGCACGAGGAATCGTGCATAGAGACCCGTATCGTCTTCGAACCCGCCTACCGTGTGCGCGAAGCCCTGCGGGGCATAGAGGGCTATTCGCACCTGTGGCTGATATGGGGGTTCAGCCAATGCGTAATGGACAAAGGACAAAGGACAAAGGGCGTGACGGAGACTCCCGCTTGGTCGCCTACCGTGCGCCCGCCGCGCCTGGGCGGCAACACCCGTATGGGCGTTTTTGCCACCCGTTCCCCCTTCCGCCCCAATGCGCTGGGACTGAGCAGCGTGTGCCTTCTGCGCATAGAGGATACCCCGCAGGACGGAACGGTGCTGGTGGTCAGCGGAGCCGACCTATTAGACGGTACGCCTATATACGACATCAAACCCTACCTCTCCTATTCCGACTCCCACCCCGATGCGCGTAACGGCTTCGGCGAGGCAACACGCAACTACCGGCTGGCGGTGGAGGCGCCCGCAGGTGTATTGAAGCCTGCTCTGGTACAGGGCTGCCCGTGGCAGGCACTGCAAGAGATACTCTCCCAAGACCCCCGTCCCGCTTACCAGCACGACCCTATGCGCGTCTATCATCTCGATTATGCCGGCTGGGCGGTAGCGTTCCGCGTGGAAGACAATCGTCTCAAAGTGGAGACATTACAAAAGAAACAATCTTCTTGAACTCATAATTCGTAATTCATAATTCATAATTACAAATTCCCCCTCAGTCCTTTTCGTAGAATTGTATTTTCTTGAACAGCACCGCATCGTCGTACAGGCGTTTGCGCTCGTTTTGCAGGAAGTCCACTTGCCGGTGGCTCAGCACCCGCTTTTCTATCTCGGGGCGGGCATAGTCGATAGGCATCGGTTCCCCTGCCAGGTGCTTCTCGGTGATTTGCAGGATATACAGCGAGGTGGAATCGCTCACCTCGATCTGCGTTTTCTGCTTCAGCAGGCTGTTCAGTTCGTCTTTCTCAAACGGAATATGCAGCAATACCTGTTGTGCCGTCCGCCATTGGTCGGTAAACAACTCATACCCCGTGGCATAGCGGTAGGCATACTTCTCAATATCTTCGATGTTCTCTTCCGGTTGCTCTAACCACCGGTGCAGGCGTTTCAGGTGCGGCGCATTCTGCGGCACTACCAGCAGCAGCCCCTTGATAATACCCTCTTTGAGAACAAACTGATTGATATGCGCTTGGTAGATCTGTTCCACTATCGTATCTGCCACATGGGTGGGCATACGGCGTTCCACCAGGCGGGTTTCGTAGGCGTGTACGTACAGCGAGCGGCGGTAATCCTCCACTAATGCTTCTATCTCACCATTGTCCATATCCTTGGCTTTGTCGTACTCCAATATGTCGGTTGCCCATTGCCGGATATATGCGCTTGCCACCTCTGCACTGTCTTCCGCCGCCAGACCCATAGTAAGTGAATCCAGCGTCTCCCAATACAGCGCATATCCGTTCAGTTCCACCGCTGTACCCGCCTGGTGTTTTCTGTGGAAGGCATTGCACCCGGACAAGGCGACACCTGCTGCCAGTACAACGCAGAAGGTGTGTATCTTCATTGTTTTATTCCTTTTCATCGCTATGCCATATAGTATATAATGTATGTCCGTCTATCTGTTCGCATACGGCGGGCAGTACTACGCACGGGGCTTTTACGCCGTTGCCTATACATACGGGGGACACCTCTATATGTATCTCGTCGTACAGACCGCTGTCCAGTATGGAGCGCAGTAGTGTTGGTCCGCCCTCCACCAACACGGAGTGTATATTGCGTGCCGCTAAATCGCTCAGAATATATGCCCAATCGGTCTGCCCGCGATAGACAACAGTCTCGCTTTCATCGCTGAAAATACGACTGTCGGCAGGCAGTACATTGCGTCTGTCCAAGGTGATACGTACCGGGTTTCTGCCGCTCCAGCGGGTGGTCAGCAGACGCGGGTCGTCCAGCAGTACGGTGCGTGTACCTACCATAATCGCCATATTCTCCGCCCGCATCCGGTGTACCAGTTGTTTGGTGAGCGGAGTGGAGATGACCAACGCCCCTCCATCGGCTTTTCCCGACCTGCAATTATCCACGTATCCATCGGCAGTTTGCGCCCACTTGAGTGTTACGTATGGGCGATGTTTCTCTTGCAGACAGAGGAAACGTTTGTTCAGCATACGGCACTCCTTTTCCAGTACGCCTACTACTACCTCTATGCCCGCCCTGCGCAACATCTCTATGCCCCGTCCCGATACTTGCGGGTTAGGGTCCTGCATACCAACCACCACGCGCCCTACGCCTTTCTCTATGAGCAGTTTGGCACAAGGCGGGGTCTTTCCGTAGTGGCTGCAAGGCTCCAGACTGACAAACAACGTACAATCCTTATAGTTGATATTCTGCTCTTTGCGCTCTGCGTCGGCGAAGCAGTTCACTTCGGCATGGGCTTGTCCGAACTGCCTGTGCCACCCCTCGCCCAGTATGGTCTCGTCGCTGTTGCGCACCAGCACCGCCCCCACCATAGGGTTCGGGGCTACATAGTATTCGCCCAAGCGTGCCAATTCGATACAGCGGGCTATGTAGTTTGTATAATCCATCTTTTTTGTGTAACTTTGCGGCATGAACGATCTGATCCGATATATCGCTTCCCGCCTGTCCGGCATCTATCCGCCCGAGGAATGTCGCGATATGGCATGGTGGATTGCCGAGGAGGCGACCGGTATGTCGCGTACGCAACTGCTTTGTGGCTGCAAAGATACGAAAATAATTCCAAACCTCGAAATTATTTTGTCCCGCTTGCGGCAAAAGGAACCGATACAGTATATTTTCGGGCATACGCTCTGGAACGGACTGGATATGTCAGTTACCCCCGCTACCCTTATTCCCCGCCCCGAGACGGCGGAACTGGTGGAATATGTGCTTCATAACACGCAGGATATTGCCGCACGTTCAATGAAGGTACTGGATATAGGTACGGGGAGCGGCTGTATTGCCATTGCGCTGAAAAAAGCCCGCCCGATGTGGAAAGTGTATGGACTGGATATCAGTGAAGAGGCTTTGGCAGTGGCGAAACGGAATGCAGCGCATAATCAGGCGGAGGTGCTATTCAGTAGAAAGGATATTTTGTCCGATGAAATCGGGGATTTTGACATTATTGTGAGCAATCCTCCCTATATCTGCGAGCAGGAGAAAGAGAGTATGGAGCGCAATGTATTGGACTACGAACCCGCTTCGGCACTCTTTGTGCCGGACAGCGACCCGCTGCTATTCTACCGCCGTATCGCATCGCTGCGCAAAGCACCGCTCCTGTTCTTCGAAATCAATGAGGCATACAGCAGGGAGACAACGGAGATTCTCCGTGCCTTCGGCTATACGGATATTCACCTAATCAATGACATCTATGGCAAACCGCGTATCGTCTCGGGACAAATACAATAAACCCTCGTATTCAACGGAAGAATTGCGTCTGAAAGCCGAGACGTATTGCGCCAGGGCGGAGCATTGTGCCGATGAGGTGCAACGGAAAATACTCGATTGGGGAGGCGATACCGCCACAGCCGAAGCGGTTATAGACGCACTCTATGCGAATCATTATCTGGACGATGAGCGTTATTGCCGTGCGTATGTACACGACAAACTGCTTTTCCGGCATTGGGGTAAGGTGAAGATACGTATGATGCTGCAAGCACATGGTTTACCCAAGGAATGTATCGCATCGGCTATCGAAAATATCGATGAAAGCGAGTATAATTGCATATTGCGCGAGGTAATGAAGCAGAAAAAAAACGTATCGCGTGAACAGCAGATACGTTTTCTCCTTCAGCGCGGTTTTGAATACAGGGATATTCTTGCCGCATTGGATGAGTAGTGTTCTTTTACCGTTTGGCGGCTTTCTTGAGAGCGATGGCATAGGCTTGGCGGTAGTACTTGAAGAAGAAGCGCCATTCCGCCTTGTGTGCGATAGCCGCTGCCGCCTTGCGGGCATCTGCCACCTGTTCAGGGGAGAGTTGCAGGAAGTGGATCAGGCTGTCCGCTATCTGCTCCACCACTTCGGAGTAGTTGCTGTCCGTACGGTTGATTACCTCCACACCATTCTCCAATCCATTGTGCATTGTGCATTGTGCATTATGCGTTATGCATTGTTCTGCCCATACTCCGAAGCCTGCGAGGGTGGTGGTTATGGTTGGCACGTGGAATGCCACGCTCTCCAGCGGGGTATAACCCCACGGTTCGTAGTAGGAGGGGAAGACGGTGGCATCCATACCGATGAGCAGGTCGTAGTAGGAAAAACCTTTGCCGCCTATGGCATTGGGCTGATTACCGAACATCGGGTCGTGTCCGTCCAGATAATATGGGACAAAGACCACACTCACTTTGCCGATGCGGGCAACAGGGCGGTCGAGGTAGGGTATCATCACGAATGCTACCACCTCGCGCTCGGTTGGCACTATTTGGTACATTTTCTCACCCAGACGCTGCATAGCACGCAGGAAGACGTCAATTCCTTTGTTTTTCCACTCCAGACGCCCCGCAATACAGAGCATCAGGGCGTTCTCGGGTACGACACCGCCGAGACGCTCCGAGGCAACGTGCTGCAACGCTTGGCGTGCTGCGGCACGCTTCTTGTCGAACAGTTTGCCCGTCGGGACAAAGTCGGGTTCGAAGCCGTTGGGCGTAACGATGTCAACGGGTTTGTCCAACAGTTGCGCACACTCGCGGGCGGTCAGGTCGCTCACGGTAGTGAAGCAGTCCGCCCACTTGGCAGCCATCTTTTCCACCGAGTGTTTGCTAACCATATTCAGTTCGGCAGCCATCTGGTCGCCGTTGTAGCCCTCGAAATAGTCATAGAGAGGTTTGCCGTTGCCTGCAATGGAGCGTCCGATACCCGTGGCATGGGTGGTAAAGAGCGTGCCGATAGCGGGGCGGTGGTAACGGATGTAGAAGATAGCGAATGCGGTCTGCCACTCATTGGCGTGCATTACCACATTCGGTTTCTTGTCTTTCAGCGAAGCGGTCTTTTGTTCTATGTTCTTTGTTCTTTGTCCTATGATTGCATCATACAGCGATGCCATTACCATACCGGCGGCATAGCCGAATAGGCACGACTCGTCGTAGTCGCCATAAGCGGCATGACTCTGCACGCCGAAGTTCTGCCATGCCCAGCCGTAGATCTCGTTCTTCTTGCTCCAGAGTGAATCGGCACGCAGGAGAATGGCAAGCGGTTGCCCGGGTACGTTCCAGCGCCCGATGCGGACGGGGATATCCGTCTCTGTACGTTCTGCAGCCCAGCGTGTCAGCCACGCAGGGAGGAAGGTCTTGCTCTTTTGGCGAGCGGAATCCATAAAATAGAGGTCGCTATGCGCACCGAAGTCAGGACCGAAGAAAACGACTTGGTCGGGGTGCTCTTTTTGCATGGAGGCGGCACGCGTGGAGAGGACGGCATAGATACCGCCCACACGGTTGCATACCTCCCAACTTGTTTCAAAAATATAGTCGGGTTGTATCATCTCGGTGTAGAATCAATGGTGATTTTGCGAATACCGCTGAGGGTGTTCAGAGTGGTTGGAACGGTGGTGAATTGGTTGTTCTCGGAGCCTACAAGGGGCATATAGCGTACGCTGTCGCTGACCGCCCAATAGAGACGGTTGTCCACTATATCCACGCAGAGCGCATGTGTAGGCTGCGGCTCAATGCAGACGCTGTTGGTGCCGTTGATATTGGCTACATAGAGTCCGCCGGCACGGTAGTAGAGTTTGCGGTTGGCGATACGGAAACCTTCGATGTCGGGGAAGGTAGTACGCAGGGTGCGGAGGGTGAACGTGCTGTCGTTGAAGACCTGCACGGTGTCCTGTGCGGCGTCCAACAGGGCTTTGCCTTCGGCATAATCCAATCGTCCGGGACTCTCGGCACGGGTACCGAAGATACGCTGGCGATAGTCATTCTGCTCGCCACGCAGCAGTACTGCTGTGGCAGGGGTGTTGCGAATGGTATATTCGTGTTCGATGACAGTAGTATCCCCGTTAAGCACCACTTGCAGGCGTACTGTCTCGGGGTTGCTGCTTGCCTGCTCGAAAAACAGTTGGTAGGTACTCTTCGTATTGGTCTCGCTCAACTGCGTATAGAGGCGGTTGCTACCTATCGTCCATTCGTAGGAAAGGGAGTAGTTGTAGGGATTGTAAACCAACGCCGTAAAGGTAACATCTTGGTATATACCGATGGTATCGCCGGCGGAGCAGGTGAAATTGGGTATGGTGTCATAGACGGTGATGTCGCGTGTGCGGGTGAGCGACGACTTGTCGTCCACTTTGAGGATAACGGTGTAGGTACCGGGCTGGCGGTAGGTGTGTACGGGTGATTTGGAGGTGGAAGTGGAGCCGTCTCCAAACGACCAAGCCCATTCCTCGCCGTCGGAGGACTGGTTGCTGAACGAGACTGACTGCCCTGCCCGCGGTTCGGAGGGGGAGTAGGAGAAATCGACGGTGGTCTTATTGCACGCTATGAGCGCACAGCCAATGAGTAATAGTATGTAGTTGCGTTTCATAATCTAAGTTGGCATTGAGCCAATGAATAGTGGTATCGCGGTTGAACCATGTCATCTGCCGTTTGGCATAATGGCGTGAGTTCTGCTGTATCATTTCAACCGCTTCGGGGAGAGTGTACTGCCCGTCGAAGTAGGCAAAGAGTTCTCGGTAGCCGACCGTTTGCAGGCTGTTGCGGTGGCGGAGGGGATAGACGCTCCGTGCTTCCTCTAACAAACCCTGTGCCATCATTTGCTCTACACGGAGATTGATACGTGTGTATAATTCCTCGCGGGGGCGGGTAAGTCCCACTTTGACGATACGGAAGGGGCGTTGTGCGCGTGTACGGGAGCGGAACGAGGAGAAGGGTTTGCCTGCGATACGACAGACTTCCACGCAATGGAGGAGCCGTTGCGGGTTCTGCCTGTCCACTTCCGTCCAGTAGGCGGGGTCGAGACGCTGCACTTCCGATTGCAGCCACGCCAAGCCGTTTGTGTTGTATTCCGCTTTGACCTGTTCGCGCAGGTCGGCAGGTACGGAGGGGATGTCATCAAAGCCGTTGCATACGGCATTGATATATAGCATAGAACCTCCTGTAAGGACGACTGTGCGGTGGGTTTGGAAAAGCGTATTTAACAATGCGAGGGCATCGCGTTCGTACTGCCCTGCGTTATAGTCTTCCGCGACCGACTTGGTGCCGACGAAGTAGTGCTTCACCCGTGCCTGCTCGGCGGCGGTAGGAGCCGCCGTACCGACAGGTATCTCACGGAATATCTGCCTTGAGTCGGCACTGACGACAGGGCAGCCGAAATGCTCGGCAAGGCGCAGGCTCAGTTCGGTTTTGCCCACGCCGGTAGGACCTGTGAGAACAAGCAGAACTGGCTGTATGGAGGTGTCTTGGGCAGACATCAGAACATAGAGCCATCCTCGAAACTGAGGTCTTGGAAGCCTTCGCTATCGATGTCTCCTTCGTCGTACTGGCTGTCGCCGTAGAAATCGTCGTCATCGAGCATTGTATCGACGCTTTTCGCCTCTTTGGTGAGGTCTTTGAGGGGGTCTTCGCTCTTGAGTTGTTTGGGTGCACGACCGGTGCTTTCCACGCATTTGACGCCCTCCATAGTGCCGGGCTTAATGCTCTTGAGGCTGCCGAAGAAGTAGCGCTCGAACATCGGGTCGAAGACGTAGATGAGGCGTTGTCCCTGCTCGGTGAGCAAGTCGCTCAGGCGGGTGCTATCCATGACCATATTGTCGTACTCGAAGTTGGAGTCCATAGGCACGAGAGTAACCTCCTGCTCTTTCTCCCAGTCGTCGTTGCACATAAAGAAGGAGGTCATCTGGTCGTCGGTATAGTGGACGCTCTGAAGGATAGCCTTGTGCAGATCCAGGAATGTGGCTTCGCTGTCGGCCTCAAACACGCGGCGGAAGTTCTGGTCGCCTTCCTCGCACGAAAAAGTGATTTTGTATATCATACTAAAAAAAAGTAAAAATTCAAAGTGTATCAAAGTAAGCCTATCCACCCGACATCCACCCGTCATCCACCTTACTTTTCTATAGGGAAGAGGCGTACTTTTTATTATAGTGTTTTAACTATTCAGCGGCTTTGAGGATAAGTGGGGCTATTTCGGTGTTGTCGTGCCAACCTGTGAAGTGCTCTGCACCGACGCCGACGGCGAAGACAGGAACGGCATGCGCTGTGTGGTCGTAACTTGTCCAGCCGAGGTGGGCTTTGGCATTAAGGAGACCGATGGCGGTGCTGCCGAGTTCGTTCATTGTCTTGTAGAGGGTTTTGACCTTGCCGTCCTTGTGTGCCAGGGCTTTGTTGTAGAGATTGTGCAGGCGGGCATCCTCGTCGGCGGTCAGTTGGACGGAGGTATAGAAACCGAGTTGCTTGGAAAGCAGGTCTTTGACCATTTCCCAAGTAGGGGTTTGGTCTTTGAAGAGCGCAGAGAGTTGGTCGGAGAGGATCCAGGAGGAGCAATGCTGGTGTTGGAGTGCTTGTAGGTTGAGTACATAGCCACCGTTGCCCATAGCGAGACCGCCCGTCTCGTGGTCCGCCGTAACGACGATAAGGGTCTCGTCGGGGTGGGCGAGATAGAAGCGGTATGCCTCTTCGAGGGCGGCATCCATATCAAGTGTCTCGCCTATGGCGGTGGCACCGTCCTGCCCGTGGCAGGCATAGTCGATCATTCCTCCCTCGACCATCATAAAGAAACGGTCGTGCTTTTTCTCCAGATATGGGATAGCGGTAGATACGATTTGGCGGAGCGTGAGCGCGTCGGCGGTGCGGTCGATGGCATAAGGGAGGCAGTCGGCTTTCTTGGTGCGGTCGATGCCGTCGGTGGCTTGGGTAAGGATGAGTTTCGGGGCATCTAATTTGGTTTGTGCATCGTCATAGCCGTGTGCGATGGTGTAGCCTTGTTTCTCGCAGAGATCGTAGAGATTAGGGGCTTTCGTGTTGTGCTTATCCACGGGCTGATGGAAGCCTGCTCCGCCGAAGAAATCGAAGCCGGTGTATGCGAGTTGGGTACCGATTTGGTAGTACATGTGGCGTTCGGGTACTTTGGCATAGAAGGCAGCGGGGGTGGCATGATCGATAGCGACGGTGGTCATAATACCGATGCCGTAGCCCTGCTGTTGCAGGATTTCGGCTACCGTACGGAGGGTGTCTTTTTCGGGGGAAAGACCGAGTGTGCCGTTGTTGGTTTTGGTACCGGTGGCGAGGCAGGTGCCCGCAGCGGAAGAGTCAGTAATGCCGTTGGAAGCGGAGAAAGTAGTCACTTGTCCGGAGTAGGGGAACTGTGTCATAAGCAGCGGTTTGCGCCCGATGCGCCCTTCCAGTTCGGCGAGATACATCTCGGAGGCGAGTACCTGGTTGGTACCCATACCGTCGCCGATAAAATAGAATATGTACTTGGCTTGAGCGAAACTCAAGACCGAAAAGAGAATGGCGACTAAAAGGAATGTCGTGCGTTTCATATTGTCAGGTTTTAATCAGTTAGCGGGTTTATATATCCTTTGCCGCAGGCGGCAAGAAATCTAAATAAATCTTTGTTTTAACATCCATAAATTGCCGTAAATCTTATTGCCTTGCGGCGGGAAAGTATGCACTATGATTGCTCAGTTAGCGGTTTTGTGTGCTTCGGCTTTGCGGGCAGCCATTACCTCCTGCTGGTGGGCGATCTGCGCCTCGATGTCGGCACGGCGTAGGGCTTCCGTTTCCTTGCGTGAGAGGGTTTTTGTATTGATTAAATCTTTGTAAATCAATAGGGTAGCCCATGCATCGGTGGAGGCATAACGTGCCTGCTCGGGAGTGAGAACGGAGTTTTCCCAGTTGGTGAGTTGCTGCGCTTTGGAAATTTTCTTGCCGAAACAGATGGCGAACATCTTCTGCAAGCCGAGGTCCATAATGCCGTATTTGCCGGCGATGGATTGGAGGTCGATGCAGTTGGCGGGCTTAAAATCGCGTCGTCGGCGCAAGCCGTTGATGTCGTCTTTGAAAGCGAGTCCGACCTTGCGTATAGCGGGGTTGGCAAAGAGGTCAGCCAGTTCCTTGGGCATACCCACGTGGGTGAGACGGAAGAGGTAGCAACGCTCCTCGGTGGCAATCTGGACGAGGGCGGTAGGGTAGTGGACACCGCGCGTAAAACTCGGTCGTGCCTCGGTATCGACGCCCAAGACCTCCTGTTGATTGAGATAGGCGACCGCAGCCGGCACTTTGTCCGGGGTGTCGACGATAATCACCTCGCCGTCGAATTGGGCAAGCGGCATCCACTGGATGAGGTCTTTGGCAATATGATGTATGTAACTGTTCGCTTTCATCAGTCTTCGTCGGATAGAAGCGAGAGGGCATGTAGGGCACGCATGGCATTGAGCAGTTTCTGCCCCCAATGCTCACGGAACGCCACGAGACACGCCAGGACGGCATCGTTCATCACTTCTTCCTGCCCCGTTTGGAATGCGGCTGCCATGTCTTTCAGTTCCTGGTAGATGTCCGCCAGGTTCTCGGATATATAGGCGGTGATGGGTTGGTCGCTGTACTGTATGTCGTTGAGGAAAACCTCGAGATAGGCATCGTCGGTGCCGAGAAGGTTCTTGACCCCCGATTGGATATAGTTGTAGTCCTCCTCCTGTACGAAATGCTGCGGCTCACCATCGAGCAGGGCTTCGGGTTGGTGGAGGAGGCGCGTTTTGAGATATAGCAAAGGGAGCAGGCAGAGGATTTTCTCGATGAACTCATGCCGGTCGGTCTCGGCAGTATGCTCCAGAAAGAGACAGGTCTGCGCCGCCACCGTAACAAACTCGATGGTAGCGTCTTGATATACAAAATGTTTTGTTTCTTCCATACGCGACTTAAAAATCGTGCAAAGATACGACAAAATTTGTGGATATGCAAATTTTTCTGTACCTTTGCAGCGCAATCAAATATATTAAAATAATGAAAAAGATTGGTTTTATTTTTGCCTCTGTGGCATTATGCACTACCTTGAATGCACAGCATGTAACTCCGCTGGACATCAACCTGCCGGACTTTTCGTTAGACTCTCTCCGCACTGTATATGCATCCGATGCACTGATGTACCGTGCGGAATTGGAGCGCATACAGGATGTACAGGACGCGAATGAGAAAGCCCTGTCGCAAGCCCGTAGGGAACTGAAAGACGAGAAAGCGCATGCGAAAGATGTCGCTGCATATCTGAAAGAACGCGAGTCGGCGATTGCAAGTTTGCAGAAGGCCTGCGAGACGGAGCAGAAAGCATTGTCGGATATACAGTCGTCGATAGAAAAGACGCAGAAGAAAGTGCAGAAGACATCGTTGCTGAACCGCCAGTCGTCGGACTTATGTACGACCGCTTTGCAGGGCGAGAGGAAAGAGGTGATACGCCTGCAGGACGAGTTGTTGGCACGCCAGAAACGCGTGACAGCGATGTTGGATCGTGTGCGTGCCGACCAAGACGATTTGGCGACTTTCAATATGGAGATACAGAACAAGGAAGTGGATTTGACCCAGTTGGAGAACACGCTGAAGGTGCACAAGGAGTCTGTAAAAGCGGAGTTGAAGAACGTAAAAGCCAGTATGAAGAAATAATATGAAGATAGTTAACCTGTCGGAGAAAAATTCTCTGCTGAACCAGTACCTGAAAGAGATTCGCGATGTGAATACCCAAAAGGACAGTCTTCGTTTCCGCCGTAATATAGAGCGCATCGGGGAACTGATGGCGTATGAGGTGAGCAAGGTATTGGATTACCAAAAAGAGGATGTGCAGACCCCGCTGGGTGTGGCGGATGTGCAGACGATCAGCAACCGGATCGTTTTGGGGACCATACTGCGTGCCGGACTGCCGTTGCATCAAGGGTTTCTGAATATGTTTGACGGGGCGGAGAATGCGTTTTTGAGTGCTTACCGCCGTATGGGGCGCAATGTAAAAGGGCAACAGGAGATAGAGATTGTGGCGGAGTATCTGGCTGCGCCGAGATTGGACGGCAAGACGCTGATACTGGTGGATCCGATGCTGGCAACGGGTATGTCGATGGAAGTGGCTTACCGCGCACTATTGGCACACGGTACGCCTGCCACCACGCATCTTTGCTGCACTATTGGTACGACGCAGGCGGTGAAATATCTGAAAAAGATGCTACCGGAAGACCATATCACACTTTGGTGCGCGGCGATAGATCCGGTTCTGAACGAAAAGAAATATATTGTCCCCGGTTTGGGCGACGCAGGCGACTTGTGTTTCGGGCAGAAACTATAAGACGCTGTTGGCTCTATGCGCCCACGCCGGCAGTGGCGGTGGTGATTGCGGTGTTCTCGCTAATAGAGAACCCGCAGATGCCTCTGCCTGGGCAATATGGTGACAAGTTCTGGCATACGATGATGTATGTCGGATTGTCGTTTGTGCTGACGGGCGGAATGCTATTGGATAAACGCCGGTCGTGGGGATATGCCGTTGGCTCGTGGGCGGTATCTATGGGCTACGGCGGACTGATGGAGTTGTTGCAGGCATGGTGTACTATTACCCGTACGGGCGATTGGTATGATTGGTATGCCGATATGATTGGTGCTTTGGCAGGGGTGTTATTGGCATATATAGGGTATTGGATATGGAAGAAGACAGATTGTATCAAATTGCGGTGAGTATCCTGTTCCGCAACCGCCTGCGCAAGGCGTTGCAGTTGATAGAACACTACGGCTCCGCCTATGAGGTGTGGCAGCATACGGACGAAGCGGATATGCAGGCGGTATGGCAGCGTGCGGAGCGTGAACTGGAATTTATAGACCGACACCGGATTCAAATGCTATGGTGCGGGGATACGCAGTATCCATTCCGGTTGCGCGAGAGCCCCGACCGTCCTCTTGTCCTCTATTCCAAAGGGAATATTCATTTTGAGGATACCAAGGTAGTGTCGGTGGTGGGTACGCGTGTAGCGACCGACCGCGGTAAGGAACAGACTCGGCAACTGGTGCTAGACCTGGCAAAACAGATACCGAATGTTATTATTGTCAGCGGATTGGCGTATGGTATAGATATTGCCGCCCACCATGCGGCAATAGAAGCGGGGGTGCCGACGGTGATCGTGCCGGCACACGGTTTGGACAGGATTTATCCGCCGTTGCACCGTCCTGTGGCGGTTGAGGCATTGGAGAACGGGGGCATACTGACCGAATATCCGAGCGGTACGAAACCCGATGCGTTCAACTTTGTGGCACGCAACCGTATCATTGCGGGTCTGGCGGATGCGGTAGTGGTGGCAGAATCGAAACAGAAAGGCGGTTCGCTGATTACGGCGCAGATGGCTTGCGACTACAACCGCGACCTATTTGCTTTCCCCGGACGCCCGACCGATGAGAGTGCGCAAGGCTGTAATATGTTGATACGCAACCAGAAAGCACAACTTATCCAGTCGGCGGACGACCTGATATATTCTATGCAGTGGGAGACTGCTACGGCAAAGAAACAGCCTGTCCAGACGGAGATTTCCGACCTGTTCGGAACGCTTTCACCCACCCAGTGTACGCTGATTGACAAACTGCACGAGCAGGAGGATGGTATGCATATCAATATGGTAGTGTTGGAGACGCAAATTCCATACTCGCAGGCTTCTGCCGACTTGATGCTATTAGAGATGCAAGGTTTTGTCAAATCGCTTCCGGGCGGCATTTATCGAGCCTTGAAATAACCATATTGTTTTCATCAGTCCGAACCTCCTATGCCACAGAGTGGCAAGAAATCTAAGTAAATACTGGATTTTTACATTCATAAATTGCCATAAATCTTATCGCCTATGGCGGGCAAAGTAAGACAATTTTGCTTATATTGAACTGATGTGATTATTTGCGATGAAAGGAACAGCCATTGCAAAGGTTGATGCGGGCTAAATTTGCACAAACAAAAAAAAAGCAGTACTTTTGCCCGCGTTTTCGTTTTCAGGCGTATTACGGGTGTGCCGGTTTGCTATCGGATACACCTTAATAATATAGAAATATATGAGCAAGAATCTTGTAATTGTTGAGTCTCCTGCCAAGGCAAAGACCATAGAGAAATTTTTAGGAGAGGACTACCATGTCCTGTCTTCACAAGGACATATTCGGGATATTGAGCCGTTGGGTAAAAACAGTATGGGCATTGATTTCGAGCATAATTACCGCCCGAACTATGTGGTAGATCCGAAAAAACAGCACCTGTTGGACACCCTCAAAACCGAGGTGAAGAAAGCCGATACGGTTTGGCTTGCGAGCGATGAGGACCGCGAGGGGGAGGCTATTGCATGGCACTTGAAAGAGGTGCTCAATCTGGACAAGAAAGATACCAAACGTATCGTCTTCCACGAGATAACCAAAACGGCTATTCAGCAGGCAATACTGCAACCGCGGGATATAGATTACAACCTGGTAAACGCACAGCAGGCACGCCGTGTACTCGACCGTATTGTCGGTTTTGAGTTGTCGCCCGTGCTATGGAAGAAAGTTACTACCGGCTTGAGTGCAGGACGCGTGCAGTCGGTTGCCGTGCGATTGGTGGTGGAGCGCGAACGCGAGATAGAGAACTTCAAGACGAGTTCGCAGTATCGCATTCTGGCGGATTTTACCAACGGCAAAGAGGGAATGCTCCTGCATACCGAACTCAATCACCGTTTTGCCACCAAGGAAGAGGCGTATGCTTTTTTGGAGCAGTGCGCTGCGGCTGATTTTCATATTTCTGACATCCAAAAGAAACCCGCCAAGCGTACACCGGCTCCGCCATTCACCACTTCTTCGCTCCAGCAGGAGGCGGCACGTAAACTGAAGTTCCCTGTATCCAAAACCATGCGTCTGGCGCAATCGCTTTACGAGGCGGGGCATATCACTTATATGCGTACCGACTCGGTAAACCTCAGTACTTTGGCTCTTGCCACTGCAAAAGATGAGATACTGAGCGAATACGGAGAGCAATACTCGCACACACGCCAATATCACACTTCCAGCAAAGGGGCTCAAGAGGCACACGAGGCTATCCGCCCTACCTATATGAGCAAGCGTACAGCGGGCAACGGAAGCGACGAGCAACGCCTCTACGAACTGATATGGAAGCGCACGATTGCCTGCCAAATGGCGGATGCCGAGATAGAGACCACCCGTATCGAGGTGAATATATCCGATACCGATTATCTGTTTGTTGCCACAGGCAAAGTGATAACGTTTGACGGTTTTATGCGTGCATACGTTCAGTCGAATGACGACCCCGAAGAAGATAGTTCCGTACTGCCGCAGGTGTCTGTAGGTGAACCGTTGCAGAACATAGACACCACGGCGCAACAGACTTTCTCGCAGCCGCCTTACCGCTACAACGAGGCAACGCTGGTGAAAAAAATGGAAGAACTGGGTATCGGGCGCCCTTCTACCTATGCCACTATTATTGAGACTATCCAGACGCGCAAATATGTGGAGCGCGGGAGCGTAACGGGGCAAAAACGCAACTATACCATACTGACTCTGAAGAAAGGTAAGATAACGGAAGAACAGAAACAGGAAATGTATGGGGCAGATCAGCAAAAACTGTTGCCTACCGACCTCGGACGTATCACCAATGATTTTTTAGTGAGCCAATTTCCGGACATCTTGAGTTACGATTTTACGGCGCATGAAGAGGAGAATTTTGACCAAATAGCCGAAGGAAAAGCCGATTGGGTGAAGACAGTGGATACCTTCTACAAGACTTTCCACCCGCAACTGCTGCAAATACCTGCCGGTAAAGTGGCAGGACGCGAACTGGGCAAAGATCCCGAAACGGGCGAACCGGTAGTGGCTAAAATCAGTAAGGTGGGACCCTGTATCCAAATCGGCGGCGGTGATGATACGCAGAAACCGCGCTTTGCTTCGCTTAAAAAAGGACAATCTATTTTCTCCATTACCCTGTCAGAGGCATTGGATCTGTTCAAGAGTACAATGCCTTATACCTTGGGACAATTAGAGGGCGAAGATGTGGTCGTAGGTGAAGGCAAGTTCGGTCCATACCTGCGCTATAAGGGCGGATTTACCAGCATCCCGAAGACAATTGACCCCATACAGATTACGTTGGAACAAGCGCAAGAACTGATTGAAAAAAAAGCACACCGGCAAGATCCGATACACGTATATGGCGATATACAGGTGCTGAACGGTCGTTTTGGCGCATACATAAAAGCCCCCGGCGGAAATTATAAGATTCCACAGGGTACCAAGGCGGAAGACCTGACAGAGGCAGACTGCCAACAAATCATCAACACAACTGCTCCTACCGGACAAAAACGGGGTTTTAAGCGAAAAAGTGCAAAATAATTTGCGTAAATAAAAAAAATGCCGTACCTTTGCACCCGCTTTTGCGCAAAAGGTTGTTATTGACCGTTTGCAAGTGTGGTTAGGCTGCAGAAGGCAAAGGCATCCGAGAAGTAGCGCAGTTGGTAGCGCACCACGTTCGGGACGTGGGGGTCGGGCGTTCGAGTCGCCTCTTCTCGACTGACAAAAAGCCTGTTTGATGTATAGTCAAGCAGGCTCTTTTGTTGGATATTTATTGATACGCTCCTCCACGTATCCTTATGCTGTCAGGTGTATGTGATTCGTATGTGATTCGTATGTGATTCGGCTGTTTTTGCTTGTATTATAGCGAGTTATCTATTCGCATAGATACATACCGGATTGCCTCTTTTTGTTCGGAGTCCTGATGCTTATAGTGGAATAATTTGGATAAAAATGTGTAGATTTTACTAAATACTTGTATACTCAGCGTTTTTTCTGTAACTTTGTGGCGAAATTATTGCGCGGGTGTTTTTGCTTTGCAGAGTTGATAGCCCTGCGCTATATCAAATCTTGTAAATCTGATGGACGTGAAGAATAATCTCAAATATAGTCTTATTGCCGTTTGGCTGCTGATCGGTTCCGCTTTTGCTGCGGCTCGCAATACGGAAGTGAAACACTTGATGGGTGTCTCCGCCGAGGTCGGTGAATGGTCGCTGCTTCCACAAAATAGCACTCTTAATCCCTCCTTGGGCGGAGCGGGTTCCGTCGGGTTTGTTTATGATTTGCAGGCAGGGCATTTCCTGCTCGATTGCGGTGTGGGAATCACGGGCGGGCAAACCACGTTCAAAGTACCGGATTGGTCCTACACCTTTTCTGATCAGACCGATAGTGAAGGGGATATGTTCGACTATGTCTGCTCGGTAAACAAACGCACCGATGCGTATTCAAATTTGGCGGTAAAGATACCGTTGCTGTTGGGCGGACAATACAAGCGTTTTTATGCTCTGGCAGGGGTTAAGTTCAGTTTCAATGCACTTACCCAAACCGCTATAACGGCTAACCTCTCTGCTTATGGGCAGTATTTTCAATACGTAAACGGGCAGAAAGTGTATATGTTCGACCGTTTCTTCGATACTCCGCCTTATACCGATGAATTCTTTGCCAACCGTGAACTGAAAAGCAACGAGAAAACATCTTTCAATGTTAATCTGGATGTTTCTGTAGAGATTGGCGCACGTTTGGGCTTTATGACCGACCATACGGGTTTCGATGTCCCTAAGTCCAAAGTGCAGTACCGCTTGGCGGTATTTGCGGATTATGGCGTGACGGATTTGCACAAGGCACAGAGTTTCAGTTCCGTGGTCGTTAATTCTAAAAACGTGGGCAGTAGTGAAAATGCACTTCAAATGCACAATATACTCTCTACTGAGAATGTGGCTTCTGTGGTCAATAATCTGTTAGTGGGCATTAAGTTTACCGTATTGTTCGAGTTGCCGCAAACCAAAGGGTGTATCATCTGTCGCGATGGCTACACAGGATTCTCATCCAACAATAGAGAAAGCGGAAGATAGATATAGGAACAATTGTTCTTCACTGATCTGTTCTATGATTTCTCCGCGTGCCACGGATATGCGTCCGGTCTCTTCGGAGACGACAATCGCCATAGCATCCGTTTTCTCTGTGAGTCCCAAAGCGGCACGGTGGCGAAGACCGTAATGTTGCGGAATGTTTTGGTTTTTGGATACCGGTAATATACAAGCCGCACTCAGCAGTTTCCCGTCTTTGATAATCAGTGCTCCGTCGTGTAGAGGCGTGTTTTTGAAAAATATATTCTCTATCAGCCGCGCTGAGATACGTGCGTCCAATCGTTCTCCCGTATCAGCATATTCTCCCAGATCCTGTTTCCCTGCAAATACAATCAGTGCACCGGTCTTCGATTGCGACATATGGCGGCAGGCTTGTGCTATCTGTTGCACACGCTGGTCTGTGGCTTTCTGTTCGTCTCGCTGGTGGCGGAAGCGGAATGTACTGAAGCGTGCGCCCACGCGATAGAAAAAACTGCGGATTTCTTCCTGAAAGATAACAATCAATGCAATGGCACCTACACTGATGATGCGGTCGAATAATGCGCCGGTCAGGTCTAATTGGAATACAAAACTGACCAGGAACCAAACCACCAAGAACGCCAGAATTCCCCAGAACAGATTTGCGGCACCCGAGCGGCGCAGCAGGCGGAATGCCTCATAGAGAATGATGGCAACGCACAAAATGTCTATAACATCCTTGAATCCGAATTGAAATGCCATATTCTATTGATTGTGTTTAAACTGATTATAGATGGCGATAGTCTCTGCTGCGGCTTTCGTATCGTGTACGCGCAGTATCTTTGCCCCCCGCTCCAAAGCAAGCATATTTACTGCCGTGGTGGCATTGAGCGACTCTTCTTGTGTAATTCCTAATACTTTGTATAGCATCGATTTGCGGGACAATCCTACTAAAATAGGGCGTTGTAGTATCGCCAATTCCTGCATACGCGACAAGAGCAGATAGTTCTGCTCTATGGTCTTCGAGAAACCGAATCCGGGGTCTAACACCACATCTTTTACACCCATTTGCGCCAATGTATCCAATCGGCTTTGGAAAAAAGCGACCATCTCGGATAGCAAATCATCATAGTCGGTGAGAGTTTGCATAGTGGCGGGCGTGCCGCGCATATGCATAAGGATATAAGGTACTTGCAGGTCGGCTACTGTTTCAAACATCTTTTTGTCTAATTGTCCGCCCGAAATATCATTGATGATTGCAACACCTGTTTCTTCCACCGCACGCCGTGCCACGTCGGCACGGAATGTATCTACTGACATAATTGCTTTCGGGAATGTCCGTCGGATAGCCGATGCCGCCATTTTTACACGTCGCCATTCTTCTTCAGGGGATACTTCAGGTGCCCCCGGACGGGTAGAGTAGCCGCCTATATCGAGGATAGCCGCTCCGTCTTGCAATGCGCGTTCTGCAGCCCGGAGTACGGCATCTTCGTCTGCCAAACGGGTGGATGGAACAAAACTGTCAGGCGTGGCATTCAGTATCGTCATCACTATGGGTTTTTCTATCGAAAGCAACCTGCCGTTGATATTCAAGAAATCAGTGTTCATAACGACCACAAAGATACGAAAAATCTTTGAAAATACAGGTACTTACATAACAAATAGTGTATAAAAATCTGTGTTTTGCGTGGAAAATACATTTTTTTTCCACTTTTTCTTGCATTTGTTGGTTGGTATAACTTTTTTTTTGTAACTTTGCAGGCTGAAAATCGTAAATACAACTCATACCTATATGAAGAATAACGTATCTAAGTATCTGTTCCTGGTTTCGCTCGTAGTGCTGAGTGCCTGCAACTCGCGTGAACTGAACACCAAAGTGTCCAACACTACGGGTTGGAATTACTACGATGTGGCGACTACCAATTTTGAGGCAAAAGAGGGAGTGGGAAACGTGAACCCTACCGGCATGGTGCCTGTGCAAGGTGGTACTTTCACTATCGGTGAGAAAGATGAGTTCCTTACCGCCCCGCGTAATAATGCCAATCGTTCGCTGACGGTTAGTTCATTCTATATGGATAAGTACGAAGTTACCAACCTCAACTGGAACGAATACCTGCATTGGTTGGAAATCGTGTTTGGGGCATCTGCTCCCGAATTGATTGAAAAAGCACGTCCTGATCATACTGTATGGCGTGAGGATTTGGCATACAACGACCCCTACGAGGATAACTATTTTACCCACCCCGCATTTTCTTTCTACCCTGTAGTGGGTGTTACATGGGAGCAGGCTATGGCATACTGCCAATGGCGTACCGACCGTGTTAACGAGATGGCACTGGTGAAAGCCGGTGCTATCGTAGTACCGCCGTTTGCTGACTTGCAGCCGACCGATGACGAGGCTTACAAAGACGAGTGGGAGACCGCTACAGGCTATGAGATGGACTCGTATGAGGAGGTAAGTCCGGAGGACCCTGAAGAAACGATTACGATGTATCGCCCTTCTTATGAGTATATCCGTGATAAGTTCGTTTTCAATACCGAGAAATATCTGTTGGATGATACGTATAATCCTGACTATGGCAAGAAGCCGATGTACGATTCCTATGGCGTAGAGCGCAAGGTGAACCGTGCAGACGGTATTTTTGTAACGGGCTACCGTCTGCCTACGGAGGCAGAGTGGGAATTTGCGGCTTATGCACCTATCGCAGGCGAAGATGGTCTGACTATTGAGGGGAAAGTCTATCCTTGGTCCGGGTATCACCCGCGCGACCTCAGCAAGAAAAATGCTGGTCAGATGCAGGCGAACTTTGTGCGCGGACGAGGCGATATGATGGGTGTAAGTGGTGCATTGAATGACCGCTATGTGATTACTGCCCCTGTGGACGCCTTTGCGCCGAACGATTTCGGACTCTACAATATGGCAGGTAATGTCAATGAGTGGGTGCTTGATGTCTATCGTGAGACTACCAACCAAGAAGTGTCTGAGTACAACTCGTTCCGTGGTAATATCTATACCACACCTGTTCTAAGCGAAGAAGGAACGTACCAAATAGACTCGGTAGGCTGCATCAAAGTTACCTATCGCGGTATGGACGACCGCCGTGATGTGCGAGACGGTGATTTCGCTTCACTGATAGATACCGACTATCCTCTGGACACGGTCGGCGTAGCCAATCTTACCGAGGTTAAGACCGACCCGACGGATATCCTTGCACCGAGAATTACCAAAAAGACCCGTGTTTACAAGGGCGGCTCTTGGGCTGATCGTATCTATTGGCTCAATCCTTCCACACGCCGTTATCTGGATCAAGACCAATGCTCCAGCAAAATCGGCTTCCGCTGTGCAATGTCCACTTTGGGCGACCAGATACCGGGTACGGCTACACAGAACTAAGAAATCTCTAATACAATAATATATGAATATCCCAACAAATCTGCGCTACACGAGCGACCATGAGTGGATTCGTGTGGAAGGCAATGAAGCCTTTGTCGGTATTACCGACTATGCTCAATCGGAATTAGGTGAAATCGTTTTCGTGGACGTGAATACGGTGGGCGAAATGGTAGCCAAAGGTGAAACTTTCGGTTCGGTAGAGGCTGTAAAAACCGTCTCGGACTTGAATATCCCTGTTACCGGTGAGGTATTGGAGTTCAATGAGACACTCAATGACCAACCCGAATTGGTAAACAACGACCCGTATGGCGAAGGTTGGATGATTAAAATTGCCATTAAGGATGCAGCGGAATTGGATGACCTGCTTGACGCTGCTGCGTATGAGGCATTGATTAAGTAAAGAATATTATTATAATACAGGTATCGGCTATCCGTTCTTCGGGTAGCCGATGTTTATTTTATGCGGAGCGTTCAATCCAATATCGCATTATGCAGTTGTTATACACATTATACATTTCGGTATCTTTATATAGCAATTACGGCAAAAAGACGGCAACGACACGGCAACGAGATTGGATTTTAAGAGATGGATATGATACCTTTTTATGCAGAATATTCACTTTTTTATGCATACGTGAAAGTGAAAAAGTTTCCCTGTTTGCATATTCCATAGAAAAGCAGTAACTTTGCAGGCTAAAATTTATCTCAACAACAATGTTTTTGCAGATACTCAAATCGAAGATTCACCGCGTACAGGTGACGGAAGCAAACTTGGAGTATATCGGTAGTATCACTATCGACGAGGACTTGATGGACGCTGCGGCTATTGTGGCAGGTGAACGCGTACAGGTGGTGGACAACAATAACGGTGCACGACTTGAGACGTATGTCATTCCAGGCAAACGCGGCAGCGGTTGCATCTGTATGAACGGGGCTGCTGCACACCTGATCCACGTAGGAGACACGGTTATCATTATGGCGTATGCGATGATGACGCCCGAAGAACAGAAAACGTTCCGCCCGAGCATTGTTTTTCCTGTAAATAACCACCTGGCATAATGGCTTTCTTCGACCTTGTACATACCGACCCGCAATCGGCTGCACGGGCAGGCGTGGTGCATACCGACCATGGCGATATACTTACGCCCATTTTTATGCCTGTCGGTACGGTAGGTACTGTCAAAGGTGTGCATAAGCGAGACCTCGTGGACGATATTCACGCACAGATTATTCTCGGTAATACTTATCATCTCTATCTCCGCCCCGGTACGGACATCTTGCACCAAGCAGGAGGTCTGCACCGCTTTGAGGGCTGGACACGCCCTATACTGACCGACAGCGGCGGCTATCAGGTGTTTTCGCTCACACAGATACGTAAGATGACCGAGGAGGGAGTACGTTTCTCCAGTCATATCAATGGGCGCAAACTGATGTTCACACCCGAGTCGGTAATGGATATAGAACGGCAAATAGGTGCGGATATTATGATGGCATTCGATGAGTGCTGCCCTGGTACGGCAGACCGCACGTATGCCACCGAGTCGATGAACCGCACGCACCGGTGGCTGGACCGTTGTATCGTCCGCTTTGATTCGACGCCCGATGTCTATGATTACCACCAGCACTTGTTCCCTATTGTGCAAGGGTGTGTCTATCCTGACCTGCGTCAGGAGGCTGCCAAACGCTTGCGCGACCTCGATAGGGACGGTTATGCTATCGGCGGTTTGGCTGTGGGCGAACCTGCAGAGAAAATGTATGAGATGATAGAAGTGGTGAACGATATCCTTCCTGAGAACAAACCGCGCTATCTGATGGGCGTGGGTACGCCATGGAACATACTTGAGGGTATCGAACGCGGGGTGGATATGTTCGATTGTGTGATGCCTACTCGCAATGGGCGTAACGGTATGATCTTCACCCGCAACGGCGTGATGAATATGCGCAATAAGAAATGGGAAAACGACTTTACGGAGTTAGACCCTACCGGTACATCGTATGTCGATCATCAATATACGAGGGCGTATGTACGCCATCTGATTCACTCGGACGAAATGTTGGGCTTGGAGATACTCTCTATTCACAATCTGGCATTCTATTTGTGGCTGGTCGGTGAAGCACGCCAACATATCCTTGCGGGTGATTTCCGCTCGTGGAAAGAAGATACACTCCGCCGCGTGATGACACGGCTATAGAGGAAATTTGTAAATTTGTAAGTGTGTAAATTGGTAAATGGCACATCGTGTCATTCATAATTCATAATTATTCATTCATAATTATCTGAAGCGGCTTGATTGGTATATTATCCGTAAGTTCTTGGGTACATTCTTTTTCTCGATTGTACTGATTTTGAGTATTGCCATCGTCTTCGACCTGACGGAGAAGATGGACGATTTCTTTGAGAACCAAGTGCCGACCAAAGAGATTATTCTGGACTACTATCTGCCCTTTATCCCGTATTATACCAATATGTTCAGTTCGCTGTTCATATTTATTTCGGTGATATTCTTTACATCCAAACTGGCAGGTAACAGCGAGATCATTGCTATGATGGCGGCAGGGGTCAGTTATCATCGGCTGATGGTACCATATTTTGTTTCCGCCACATTCTTGTTCTTGTTCTCGTTCTACCTCGGCGGATATGTTATTCCGCCTGCTACGGGTAAGATGCTCAATTTTACGGACAAGTATATTGAGCATTTTACCTCTGAGAATGCCCGTAATGTACAGATGGAGGTGGATCCGGGGACAATACTCTATATAGAGTCGTTTCAGAAACGCAGCAATGTAGGTTATCGTGCATCTTTGGAGCACTTTGAGGGTAAGACACTCACCTCGCGTATTACTGCCGACCGTATCCGGTATGATTCGGCATACTGCTGGCATTTGGAGAACTACATCCGCCGTGATTTTGAGGGTATGCGCGAACAGATGACACGTGGTGCGCGTCTGGATACCATCATTCCGATACAGCCATACGAGTTGTTTATTACTGCCGAAGAGGCACAGCAGATGACCAATCCCGAACTGCGCGACTATATGAAGAAACAGGCTGCCCGCGGAGCAGGTAATATACAAGCGTTTGAGACAGAGTATCACAAGCGCTGGGCTTCGCCTATAGGGGCATTTATTATGACGTTGCTGGGTGTAACGATGAGCAGCAGGAAAGTACGTGGCGGTATGGGAAAGAATCTCGGTATCGGTATTGTGCTTACAGCGGCGTATATTTTGTTTTCTACAGTTAGCACGACCTTTTCCGTCAATGGCGTGATGTCACCCTTTATGAGTGCGTGGCTGCCCAATTTCATATTCCTTGCCATCGGTGTAGTGCTGTATATCCGCGCACAACGGTAAGGAGCAGCACTGCCTACCAATCCCTTCAAAACACTAATCCATATCAAAATAAAAGAAACACTAATCTGTGTCAAAATAAAAGAAAGAACGCTACAACTTTGCTTATTTATTGCAATGTCGTAGCATTCTTATGTGATCCATGCAGGATTCAAACCTGCAACCCCCACATCCGTAGTGTGGTACTCTATTCAGTTGAGCTAATGGACCCTCTCGAAAGAGAGAGCAAGGACTGATACTTAATCAAAGCACCGATACTCGCTCCTTTTACTTCGGTTGAATTTTTGCGGTGCGGACGAGACTCGAACTCGCGACCTACGGCGTGACAGGCCGGTATTCTAACCAACTGAACTACCGCACCATTTGTTTTATGCTTCGTTCAACCGAAAGGCTTTCTTCTCAAAAGCGGGTGCAAAATTACTGCTTTTATTTGATATATGCAAATGTTAGCGTGATTTTTTTGTATTTTTCTGTTCAAACGGGTGCTTTACTGCCCGGTGGGCGGCTTTTTGAGTCTGCTTTTGTTGTTTTTTAGTCATATCGGGATTGCAATAGGGGATACCGATGCTGCTTTTGCCTGTGAGTATCTCGTACCATACGCACGATGCGGTGTAGCGTCCGTATATGTAGTTGAGATGGTAGCCATCACGGCAGAGGGTGTCGCCGAGGGTATGGCGTGCGTTTTGTATGGCGGTGCCACATGGTATGAGCAATAGAGTGGGGTGGTTGTGCAAGATATAACGGGTGCAGGCAAGTATGCTGTCGTTCATAACGGATTGGCTGTGTGCATAACGTGGGAAAGCGGGGTGGGTGGCTGTTTGTGCATACGACCATGTCTGGAGCCAGCAGAGTTGTGCCTGTGGTTGGTAGAGACGTACGCTGTCTATGAGTCGACTCAGATAGGGTTCGTAACTGCCTTGGATGCCGCTGTCGTGGCTGGCTTGCTGGAGCGAGATATAGTCCCACCGGTGCAAACGCAACGCCTGACGCATAGTATAGGGGTCGTGGATTGTGCGCACTCCGTTTTCTATCAGACGGAAACTATAGGCAGCGGTGTCCTTGTCAAGAAAGCGATAGTGTTGCTCCAATGAGCAGCCGCCATAGTATAGATTGCCGATCACGACGGGCTGCCCTGCGGATTGGCATATCGGCGCGAGTTCCTGCTCTACGGCATCCCACGAAAAACTGTTGCCGATACACAGGATGTGCAATGTATCCCGGTCGACGGCTTGTGCTGCAGAGCAGCAAAAAGACAAAGCGGCTATAAGAAGATGTAATGCTTTTCTCATAATATTCTATCGTTAATCACCCGATAATCACCCGATATAATCAACGTAAAGTATATATGATGTCAATGAATGTCCATACGACCGTCCACGTGTGCGACGATGGTATCTTGTTCACGGACTGCTTCGATATATAGGTCGCGAATGAGACGGTCGGAACGCCATATCTCGATATAGTGTGTGAGGGGCGTCATATGGTCGGTGCCGCCGGAGAGATAGTCGCTGGTGGCGACGGTATAGTAGGCTTCCGTGTCGATGGATTGCCCGTCGATTCGGGCATCAATGAGTTGCCTGTCCTCGGCGGACATACGCAATCCTGCTACACCCTGTCCGTAGTCTTCGGCAAAGACCTGGCATAATTCGAGAATATCCTCTCCACGCAGAGTAAGTACGACCAGTTCGTTGTCAAAAGGCATCAGTTGGAAGACATCCTGCCGTGTGATATTGCCGGCTTTCCATTCGCAGCGCATACCTCCGATGTTAACGACCGCCATATCCACACGTCCGCCGGGGTATAGTTGGCGTGCCTTGGTCAGCAGGGCGTCGCTTGCCCAGTTGAGCATAGGACACTCGGGAGGATAGACCTTCAGCGGTTCGGGTGCATAGCCGAGAACAACACTCATTTCACGTTCCAAATCGGCTTTGACAGGGGCTAAATAAGCAATATATGCCGTGTCCTGAATAGCATCCAATGAAGAATCCACCGGTATGGCTTCTGTGGAGACGGAAACAACCTGCATTTGCTTTTGGCAGGAAAAAAGGAATAGCGGCAAACAGAGAATAAACAGTTTTTTCATAGTGAAAACGTGTTGATTAGGTCGCAAAGGTACGCAAAAAAAACGGAAACGGCAAATAAATTTGCAGGAACCGCGATTTTGGTGTACCTTTGCAGAACACTAATTATGAGAACATATAATTAGCCGTTAATTAACCATTAATTTTGCAGATACAAAATATAAATAGATATGAAACGGAAGATACTGAGTAAGATTAATGTGCTGTTGGGAACAATCAGTCTGGCTTTGGCGGGTTGTCATACGCAGAAGAGTGCCACGAATGGCGAATATGGTGTGGTGGCGTTGTACGGCGTGCAGGTGGAAGATTACCGCCCTGTGGTGACCGAGCAAGCGGAGAATACAGCCAAATCGGATTCGATTAAGCCTGTTCCGCAGACGCAGGACTCGGCCAAAGTAGGCGATATGCCTCGCCGTGACCCGCAGATAATGGTAAAATACGGGGTTATGATACCGAGGGACTGATAGGAGGATTGTAAATTTGTAAGTGTGTAAATTCGTAAATTGACAAGTTCCTATGGATTTCCGTCTTCGACTGGCACTGCGGCTTGAGCAGTTGCGACGCCGCAATCTGAAGAGCCTCCACCCGTTGCAGCAGTTGTTCTGGGAGAGTACGCTGCGCTGCAATGTACATTGCCTGCATTGCGGCAGCGATTGTGTGTCGTCGGTAACGCAGCCCGATATGCCTGCAGAGGATTTTCTGCACGTGATAGATACCGAGGTTACGCCGCACGTGGATCCGCACAAGGTGCTGGTTATCATATCTGGAGGCGAACCGCTGATGCGCAAGGACTTGGAGCAGGTGGGGCGTGCGCTCTACGACCGTGGCTATCCGTGGGGAATGGTAACCAACGGACTGGCACTCACGCCTGAGCGTTTTCGTGCGCTGCGCAAGGCGGGATTGCGCTCCATGGCAATTAGTCTGGATGGCTTGAAAGATGACCATATATGGCTGCGGCAGCACCCTATGGCTTTTGAGGGGGCGTGCAGAGCGATACGTTTGGCTGCGGGCGAGAAAGACCTTGCATGGGATGTGGTAACGTGTGCGAACCAGAGGAATATAGAGCGTCTGGGCGAGATACGCGATTTGATTTGGAGCCTCGGTGCTCGCGACTGGCGGGTATTTGGAATAGACCCGATGGGGCGTGCAGCGCAGCACCCTGAACTGATACTGACGGACGGGCAGTTCCGGCAACTGTTGGATTTTATTGTGTCAGAGCGGGAAGCGGGACGGCATGTGAGTTATTCGTGCGAGGGGTTTCTCGGAGATTACGAGGGCAAGGTGCGCGACCATTTGTACCAGTGCGCGGCGGGGCTGTCGATTGCGTCTATTCTGATAGACGGCAGTATATCGGCATGTACCAGTATCCGTGGCAAATACTACCAGGGGAATATCTATAAGGATTCGTTTTGGGACATTTGGGAAAACGGTTTCCGGCAGTACCGCAACCGTGATTGGATGCGCAAAGAGGCGCCATGCAAGGACTGCAAGGTGTTCGGGTTCTGCGAAGGGAACGGTATGCACCTGCGCAGGGAGGACGGCAGCCTGATGCTATGCCATCTGCACAGGTTGGAACGCAAGTCCGACTTGGAGGTGCAAGAAAGTGGTAATGCGGAATAGTTTGTATTATAGTATTTCCTTTCTTGTCGGGCTACCGGACAAAAAAGAAATAGTCAACTTGATTTAGGACAAGACAGTGCGTTTTGTTAAGATTTACTTTCCGTTGATCAAGAGCCACCGCTTACGAAGGAACTACGAAGGAACTACGAAGGAACTACGAAGGAACGTCGAACCGACAAAAATGCACTTTTGTTAAGATTTTAGACCTGTTCTTAATTCATAATCCATCATTCATCATTATCCGCCGTGTTGTTGGTTATAGACAAATATATCCCTTTCATCAAAGAAACCATTGAGCAGACCGCTCTGCCCGATTGGCGGAACGTGAATGTTTTGGCGTTGGAACCGGAAGAAATCACACCGCAGGCAGTGCACGATGCCGATGCACTGATTGTCCGTACCCGCACCCGAATCAACAGAGACTTGCTCGATGGGAGCAGTGTCCGCTTGGTGGCGACCGCCACCATAGGCTACGACCATATTGACAGGGACTATTGCCGTGAGGCGGGTATCGCGTGGATCTCCTGTCCGGGGTGCAATGCGCAGGCGGTTTGCGACTACATAGAAGAAGCCTTGCTAGAGCAAAAAACACCGTTGAAATCGAAGAAAATCGGTATTGTCGGCGTCGGACATGTGGGTACGCTTGTGGCAAAAATGGCGGAGCAACACGGTATGCAGGTACTGCTCAACGACCCCCCCCGCGGAATAGGGGTTTCTCTCGATGAAATCGCACATAATTGCGATATTATTACCTTCCATACCCCGCTGACCCGCGACGGGCAATACCCCACATACCATCTCTGCAACGAGACCTTTCTGGCACAATGCCGACCCGATGCACTGATTATCAACGCCGCTCGCGGAGGTATCGTGGACGAGGAGGCGTTACTGCGCTCGCACCACCCTTCTATCATAGACACATGGGAGAACGAACCCCGTCTGAACCGCGACTTATTGGCATTTTCGCAACTGGCATCTTTCCATATTGCGGGCTATTCCGTACAGGGCAAATACAATGCCTCGCAGACCTGTCTGACGGCTTTCGCACAACAATTCGGACTCTCGCCTTTGCAGATTGACAAAAAAGCAGTAACTTTGCAACAAAAATCCGGCGATAGTGCTTCGGGCTGGCTGCAGCGTGTGTCCGACTCGCTCAAAGCGCAACCCGACCGGTTTGAGCAACTGCGTAAACAATACAAACTAAGATAATGGCAAATTTTCAGAAACTGACACCTCGGGCTGTCGATTACTCGAAGTGGTATAATGAGTTGGTCGTCAAAGCCGACCTGGCAGAGCAGTCCGCTGTGCGCGGATGTATGGTAATCAAACCTTATGGCTATGAGATTTGGGAACGTATCCAACAGGCGTTGGACAGCCGTTTCAAAGAGTACGGAGTAAAAAACGCATACTTCCCCTTGCTCATACCTAAGTCCTATTTCAGCCGCGAGGCGGAGCATGTGGAGGGCTTTGCCAAAGAGTGCGCCGTCGTAACACACCACCGCCTGATGAATGACCCAGAGGGCAAAGGCGTTATCGTCGATCCGGACGCCAAATTGGAGGAGGAACTCATTATCCGTCCTACCTCGGAAACGATCATCTGGTCAACATACAAGAACTGGATCTCCAGTTACCGCGACCTGCCCGTGCTGTGCAACCAGTGGTGCAACGTGATGCGCTGGGAGATGCGTACTCGTCTCTTCCTCCGTACCGCCGAGTTCCTTTGGCAGGAAGGACATACCGCCCACGCTACACGCGAGGAAGCCGATGCATTTGCACAGCAGATGCTCAACGTCTATGCAGACGTGGCGGAGAACATTATGGCAATCCCCGTGGTAAAGGGCGTCAAATCGCCTAACGAGCGTTTTGCCGGTGCCGTCGAGACCTATTGCATCGAGGCTATGATGCAGGACGGCAAGGCGTTGCAGGCAGGTACGAGCCATTTCCTCGGGCAGAACTTCGCCAAGTCATTCGACGTGCAGTTCCTTAGCAAGGAAAACAAATACGAGTACCCGTGGGCTACCTCTTTCGGTGTATCAACCCGCCTGATGGGTGCGCTTATTATGACCCACTCCGACGACAACGGACTCGTACTCCCGCCGCACCTCGCCCCGATACAGGTGGCAATCGTACCTATCTTCAAAACACAGGAGCAGTTGGACGCGCTGCTCGCGAAACTCAATCCGATTGCCGACAACCTCAAGCAGATGGGTATTCGCGTCAAGGTGGATACATCCGAGAAATACACGCCGGGCTACAAGTTCGCCGACTACGAACTCAAAGGCGTGCCTGTGCGTCTGGCTATGGGCGGACGCGACTTGGAAAACGGCACTATCGAAATCGCACGACGCGACACGATGGAGAAATCCACCGTCGCACTCGACGGTATCGAATTGTACATCAAGAACCTGCTTGAGGAGATACAGGCAAACATATTCCAAAAGGCACTCAACTTCCGTATCGCCAACACCCGCGAGGTAAACTCCTACGACGAGTTCAAGGAAGAAATCAAAAAAGGCGGTTTCCTCCTCTGCCACTGGGACGGTACGCCCGAAACGGAAGAGAAGATCAAAGCCGATACCAAGGCGACTATCCGCTGTATCCCTATGCACGACCTGCCGGGACACAAGAGCGAACCCGGTACGTGTATGGTAACGGGCAAACCCTCCAAAGGACGTGTCATCTTCGCTATTGCGTACTAATCACACCTGCTATGCAACTTGCTCCGCACAAGGGCAGGTTGCATAGTTTTATTCAATTATACAACTGAACAACATAATAACATGAAAAAGACTACAACTCTCCTGCTCACTCTCTTGCTGCTGTCTGCCAATGCCTTTGCGGGTATCACTACCTATACTTTCACCAATGCCCAATGGACAAGCAAACAGGGTACAACCGCCTGCGACGGCAAGACCGACGGCTGGATCTCCGATAAGGACGGCAATGACTATAGCAGTGCCTACCAGATAGGAGTGAAAGTGACAGCCAAAGGCACGGGCGCGGGAGCAACCTCGGTGCGGTCGTTCACCGGTGTGCGCCGCCTGACATTCAACTATGCCACCACTACCCGAGGGCAGGGCAGCATACGCATCCAAATAGGCGGCAATGCGCCCATAGACACTGCGTTCAGTATCTCCAATCCGAAAAACAGCGATCTGACCATCGTCCTCCCAACGGAGCAGACGGGTAAAATACGCTTCCAAATCAACTGTACCCGCAATTCAATATACCTCAATTCGGTTTCCGTCCGCTCTGCCGAGGGCGCAAGCCCTGAGTTTACACAGAGTACATTCCGCCTGGTAACGGACATACATTCATTGCGCGACTCCGACCAGGTCATCTTCGGTGTTGCCGACGGCACAACACCTATGCTGATGGGCTACTACAACGAAACCGTCAGCAAAAACAATATCCACGCTATCAACGGCATCTATTCCGCCGACCGTAATACGGTCAATGCCAACGAAGAAGCAATCTACACTCTCCGCAAAGTGCTTGATGCCAACGGAGACACTGCCTATATCTTCCAAGACGAACTCCGTTACGAAGAAGCCTACCTCGTGGCAAACGGCGGCAAGACAAAAAACAAACTCGCCCTGTGGACAAACTACACCTCAAAGGACTATGGCAACTACGGCGTATGGACAATGACCGTCGCACCTGGCGGCGCAGCCACAATAATGAGTCAGGGGACAAGCACAGGTAAGTATATACAGTATAACAGTGCCGATAAACTCTTCGGTTGTTACGCCGACCCGCATAAGTTTACCCCCGTATGTCTCTACCGCGAAACGCCGGCAGTCGGTACGGATAAACCTGCCATAGCCGCCCCGCTCGTCCATTTCGGCGAGGTCTGCCTGTCCGGCACGGAGGTATCGGGTAGCAAGACCGTTACCGTGAACGCCGTGCGCCTGACCGGGGATATACAAGCCACGCTGCGCCACGGCAAAACCTTTGCCCTTTCGGCGCAAACGCTTGACCGCGACGGCGACCAACTGACCGTCTCCTATCGTGCCACCGGGGCGGGGATGTATATCGATACGCTTGACCTCGTTAGCGGAGACACCCGCACTTCTGTAACGGTTCTGCTCAGCGTGGCACCGCAGCAGACTATCGCCGAGGCGGTACGGAACGAGGACTTTGCCACCGTCTATCTTAACCCCGTGGTGGTAACCAAGAAATACGACCGCTACATCTTCGTGCGTGATGACTCGGGCAGTATGCTCATCTACGATGGTACGGACACCAACGGCAAACCCTTCGGACAGGGCTTGTCCAAAGGCGATGTGCTGACAGGCGTACACGGACGCTATCAGAACTATTACGGCGTACCCGAACTGTCGCCCGTGGAGGCGTGGACGGTAGGCAGCACCAAAGCAGAGTGCCTGCCTGACTCGAATATCCTTGCCTTGGATAGCGCAGATGTGTGCCGCTATGTCGTATTGGACAGCGTAGTTGTTAGCGGTGAACAATGTACCTACCGCGGCAGAACCTACGCCCTCGCAGACAAGTTCAATATCGGCACTTTGGTGGAAAACCGCCCGACCCGCATAGAAGCCATTGTGTCGTATGACCGGAACGTGCTGACGCTGTGGATCATCAGCCAAACGGTTTACCCCGAACCGACCGCTTTGGATAATATCAGTCAGAACTGTTCTTCGTCTCCTGCATATACGCCCATCGGGCAACCTGTTTCTGACGATTATCACGGAATAGTCATACAGAGAGGTAAAAAAACACTGCAATACAAACCATAACGCTAATAATTATTTATATATTGCTTGCGTATGTCAATTATTTTGCGTACTTTTGCACCGATTAGAAACAACTGCAATACTAACCTATTCTCAAAATTCAATTTATTATGAAGAGACTATTACTTTTGGCAACGGCACTGCTCACCCTAAGTACTATGCACGCCGAACTAATCTTACACGAAAGTTTCGACCGGGAACTTGGGCAACTGACAGCAGGAAAACGTATAAATTGCAATGACAGCACCAAGTGGTGGTCTTATGCAGGATGGACAGGTAATGCGGAAAAGCCAACCGACCCTATTATGGTAACCGAAGGTTCACTTTCATATCCCGGATATGCCGCTACCGCTACAGGCAACAAGGTACAACTCCAGCAAGTCAACGGAACAAGCGATGTGCGTTATTTCCGTGAGCACAAAGAAGATAACTATGAGGGAAGTGTTTACGCTGCTGCTATTGTCAATGTAGAAAGCGCAACTTCAACTGTGGATTATTTCTTCGGATTAAGTAACGGATATACCACTTGTTCAAGAATATATGCAAAAGCAGAAAGTCCAGGATTTCAATTAGCCATAACAAAAGGATCGGAATTGAAAACAGATTTGCAATATACACAAACGCTCAAATACAATACGGATTATTTGGTTGTTCTTGAATATGTTATCAGGAAAGGAAGCAAGAATGATAGCGTCAATCTGTATGTAAATCCGACAAAAGACCGCCAAGTACCGACTCTTGTATGCAATATGAAATTGGCTAACGAGAAAAATGATGTAGCATCTATTGCCGGCGTATATCTGCGTCAAAAAACAAACGGACCCAAAGTGGCTGTGGACGAAATCAAAGTGGCAACCGCATGGGAAGACCTATTTATAGGCGGAAATACTCCTGTGGAAGAACCGGCAGAAATAACTGTTAACCCTGCTTCTTTCAATCAACTACAAGGCTATGTAGGTGAGACCTACACCCAAACATTTACGGTAAACGGTAAAAATCTGAAAGAAGATATTACCCTCACCAGCGACAATGCAGACGTTACTTTGGATAAATACACCATCAGCAAAGATGCAGCCACAGATGTAGCGGTTACTATGACCATTGCGCCCAAAACAGAGGGCGACGGTTCTTATCAAATCACACTCACATCGGGTGAAGCAACCGCTACCGTAACTCAATCATATTGGAACAAAAACATCCATACGGCTGCTAATATCGCCGAACTCAACACTTTGGCTGCTACGGCAACTGATGCTCCTGTTTATATCAAATACACCGGCGAGGCTGTGGTAACGTACAAGTACAACCAGAGCGGTGATAAACTGTATCTGCAAGATGCTACCGCAGGTGTCTTTATCAACGACTCTTACTGGGGCGACGAAATAAAACGTGGCGACAAAGTAACCGGTTGCATAGTATATGCGGACGCGCAAATGTCCGTAGGAGGAATAATGTATATCGGTACAGAACGGGGTATCAAAGTTCTCAGCCACGACAATGAGGTTACGCCGAAAACAGTAACCCTTGCCGAACTACAGGCTAACCCGGCAGACTATCTCTGCCAACTGGTAAAGGTGGAAGGTGTTACTTTCGCTAATACAGACGCTTTCGCCAGTGGCGACCAGATTAAACAGGGAGAAAATACAGCCACTGTCAACCTGATTGCAGGCAACGACTTGATCGGTACTATCAAACCCAACAAAGCCGATATTACCGCTATTTCCAGCACCACCACTGGCAAAGTGCTGCGCATACGTGACAAACAGGATGTGGTTGCCGTAAGCACGGCTATTGACAATATCGCAACCGGTGCGGAAATCGAGATCTATACCATATCGGGTATGCGCGTATCGGAGTTGCAACCGGGTGTAAACATCATCCGTCAGGGCGACAAGACCTATAAGGTAGTCCGCTAACCACACAACACATAACCATACCCCAAAAACGTCTGAACAACGCTTTTGGGGTATGCTATCCTTAGGGTATGCACAGGGAAAAACGACAAGAAATATACACTTATGAAAAGAACATTATTATCTCTCCTTTGTGGGGTAATGCTGTTGCCCGCAATGGCAGCAGACAATCTGCTGAGCAACGGAGATTTTGAAGAAGCACAAACCAATTTCCTCTTTGGCGCAGAATTTACGGATTGGTCTTTCGGTGGCAGCATAGCCATAGAGACTGCAGATGTGCATTCGGGCGAAAAGGCTTTCCGCACAGAGGAAAAGAAAAACAACCGTTCTCTCCAACAGTCTGTTAACCTGCAAACGGATGTTACAGGGCAGGAGTTTGAACTGACAATACATTATAAGGTATTGTCCGCCAATGCAGGCGACCTGTACTTGAATAGTGCGTGGAATCTCAACAAGACGCAGACAGGAACACCGCACGACAGTGCCAAACTCAATCAGGTACTGCCTATCAGCAACGGTTGGCAGGAACTGAAAGTAAAAACTACCAAACCGCAGGACGCAACGGGTTTCCTGTTCAGCGTGGGGGTGAAGAAAGGGGCAAGAGTTATCTTTGATGACTTCTCGTTTGTCCGCACCGAAAATAAAGAACCATGGTACACCGTTATGCCCGAAACAATCGCAGCCGCACGCTGCAACATCGGCGACAGCGTACTGATGACAACGCTCACTATCCGTCAGGGTAACCTCACCGAGCCGGTCTATTTGGATCTCCGCGGCACCAACCGCAATATGTTCCGTTTGGAGAAGACACAGGTAACGGCAGCCGAGGAGACGGTCAGACTATGGTATGCCCCGACCCAAGTGGGCAATCATAAGGCAATGCTGGTTACCGACTGCTCGCAGGCTCTGAGCGACAACAAGACTTTTGTCCTCAGTGGTGTAGCCTCAGATTCTACCCTCAAACCCGAGATACATATCGCTCCGACCGCACTGCCGCAGTTTGCTGCCAAGGCAGGCACGCAGAAGCGCGACTCGGTAGTGGTTACATCGCTCAACTGTGTGGAGGACATTGCCGTCTCTATTATCAACGACGGCAACGAGTCGGCTTTTACTATCAGCAGTTCGCTCATACCGCGCAATATGGAGGCGAAGACCTATATCACTTTCTCTCCCCGCAAAGCAGGCGCATATTCCGCCACCATCTACTGGTCGAGCAGGAACGCACAGAAACAGCAACTGCGTATCACGGGCGTAGCCACCGAGGGCGACTCCGAACCTGTGGACTATGCTACGACTTTTGTTTGGAATATGAGCCACCCGCTTTCGCTGCTCAATGAGCATTTTGACAATATCGAACACAACAAGACGCTCAAACTCACGGGGTGGCAGAATGTGGTTACCGCAGGTACGCGTCCGTGGTGGGGGTATGAAGACCGCAACAATGACGGGGAGCATTGCGCCAAGGCTACGGGGTATGTCTCGCAAGGCGAGTCGGACATAGTGGATTCGATGTGGCTCGTTACACCCGCTTTGGACTATAAGAACGCCAAGAACCAAGTCTTTACCTTCCGTGTGCGCGGCGATGCACTCACCGACGATATGTCGGCGCGTCTGCAACTCTATTTCATTGATGCCACCGATGTGGATGACGTGTTCTTCCAAGACCTTGAGATCGATATGCCTGCTACCAAAGACCAATCGGGCGACTGGCTTGATTTCCAGGTGAACCTTGCGGGGCAGGAGAATATCCCCGATGTCTTCTTTATGGGCTTTAAGTTCAGCGGTATCAACGGCGCAGAGGGCGCAGCCACCTATCTGATAGACGATGTATCATGGGGGCGCGACGACCTGCCGCTCATCTCGGTGGATAGCCCCGAGTTTTATGATACAGCCAAAACTAACGAACTGAAAACCTTTGTCCTGAATGTTAAGGGGGCGAATCTAACGCAGAATGTTACTATGTCCTTTACGGGCAATCACCCGAGCAAGTTCAAGATGTCGCCGAACACGCTGCCAGCAGAGGGGGGCATAGTGGCTCTCGGTTTCCAATCGGACGTAGAGGGAATACAGGATGCCTATCTGCGCCTGCGCTCACGTGGGGCGGTAGATGTCTACGTACATATCACGGTCTGGGTGAAGCAGAATACGGCTTTGGACAATGTCGAAACCGACAAGGCACAGCCGCATTTCCTTCTGGAGAACGGTACACTCTATATCCTTACCCCGCAAGGCAGATATACGCTCCTCGGTATCAAAAACGAATAGTTTTTGTATAGACCGATTGGCAAAATGGAGAATTATTTGCAGGGCTTGAAAAAAAGCAGTAATTTTGTCGGCACAATACAGGAACAATATAAACCTAATAAATAGTACGTTATGTCAAAAGTAACCGTTGTAGGCGCAGGTAACGTAGGTGCTACGTGCGCGAATGTGTTGGCTGTAAAGAAAGTAGCCAGCGAAGTTGTATTGATTGATATCAAAGAGGGTGTTGCCGAGGGGAAGGCAATGGACATTATGCAAACGGCACAGTTGCTGGGCTTCGACACCGTGGTTAAAGGTGTTACCAACGACTATACACAGACCGCTGACTCCGATGTAGTGGTTATCACCAGCGGTCTGCCGCGCAAACCGGGTATGACCCGCGAGGAACTCATCGGCGTAAACGCAGGTATCGTAAAGAGCGTGGCCAAGCAGGTACTCACCTATTCGCCCAATGCTATCCTAATCGTGGTATCGAACCCGATGGATACGATGGCTTATCTGACACTGAAGTCGCTCGGTCTGCCGCGTAACCGCGTCATCGGTATGGGTGGTGCGCTCGATAGCAGCCGCTTCAAATACTTCCTCAGCCAAAAACTCGGTTGCAATGCCAACGAGGTAGAGGGCTTCGTTATCGGCGGGCACGGCGATACCACTATGATTCCTATGGCTCGTTTCGCTACCTACAAAGGTATGCCTATCCTCAACTTTATGAGCGAGGCTGAACTCAACGAGGTAGTTCACAACACTATGGTAGGCGGTGCCACACTGACCGGTCTGCTTGGTACCAGTGCATGGATGGCTCCGGGTGCCGGCGCAGCCAGCGTAGTGGACAGCGTCATCAACGACCAGAAAAAGATGATTCCTTGCTCGGCTTATCTCGATGGTGAGTACGGATACAAAGACATCACTATCGGTGTGCCTTGTATCATCGGCAAGAACGGTATCGAGAAGATCGTTGAGTTGCCGCTCAACGACAAGGAGAAAGAACTCTATGCTGCCAGCGAGGCTGCCGTAGCAAAGACCACCTCTATCCTTCACGACATCAACGCTATCTGATCCGGTCTTATCATATTTCTCTATACAATGGGCTGCCTGACAGGGCAGCCTTTTTTGTGATACGACAACTGCAGCACAATCGAATGAGAGTTCGGCGGAAAACAGACGGAATCATGCAAAATATACAGTTTTTGTCCTCTGTATAGCAATTACGTAGAAAAGACGTANNTAGAAAGGACGTAGAAAGAAAGCGTTTTTTCTATGCGTTTATGCAATATGTATAGTGCATAAACCGTATAGGGGTGTTTTCGTGGTTGGCACCTCTTTTTGTAGGTGATATTTGCATATATCGTTTTTTATCCGTACCTTTGCAGTCGGTTTTGAGTGGATAATGGTCGCAGGGTTGCCCTGTGGTTGTTTTTCAACGCCGCGATGGTGGAATCGGTAGACACGAGGGACTTAAAATCCCTTGACCGGAAATGGTTGTGTGGGTTCAAGTCCCACTCGCGGTACGATACGGGCAAACCGATGCATATCGGAGTTGCCCTTTTTATTTAGAATCCCCGCCGGCTATCCATAGAGAAAAACATACCCACTACGCCCCCAAGCACAACAACAAATCCGACCTGTTCCGGCTTACGGCTGGGAATATGCTCCGTATTGGCTATGTCAAGGGAGACGACAAACTTGCCTATCTCATCGGCTTGTACGAAGGCTACAGTTTCAGCACCCTGCTCGAAATCAATTCCATGCGCAAAGAAATCACCCGAAAGCGGTAAGTCCTCTGCCGGTTTTTCTGCCTAATGCAAAGAAAAAATGCTGTTTATGGCATAAGAAACATCAATAGGAATGGAAAAATGAATATAAATTTGTTACTTTCACAAAAAATAACTACCTTTGTGGCGTTTTAGTGCAGGTTATGAAAAGACATTTGCTAATTTCCATACTCGCGTTGGTACTTGGTTTGGGTTACAGTAGTTCGTTGATGGCGGAGATAAAGCCGAACAAAGGCAATCCGCAGCAAAAGACACAGGTGCGCCGATCGTGGCGTAAGACACCCGACAGACACGGTCTCTATTCTACGCGCAACTCTTCTGTGGCGCAAGGTATTACCCTGACAGGCAATGCCCTGTATTATTATGGTGATGTGGATATGCTCGGCGTGGCGTTCAAGGAGGGGTTCCAAAAGCAGAACCTCAGTGTGGGCGGCAGTGTCATATTCAGCTATCTCCATCCGCTGGCTAATAGTGCCAACTGGCGTTTTTCCCTTTCCGGAGGTTACCTGCATGGCAACGACAGTGCACGCTATGCGCAGACCACAGACCCGGTTACGGGGCAAGAGATGCAGACGCAGATGGGCAAGGGGTCTTTCAGAAGCGGTTTCGGCGAACTGGCAGCGGGGGTCGAGTGGTATCCTTTCCCTAAGGCAGGGTTTTATATCTATGGCGGCTTGGGACTGAACTTGAGCGTTATCAATTATGATTTTACCCGCTCCAATCGCGGTGAGGGGCAGGTGGTGAGCGTGCTGCCTATGTTACCGATAGAGATAGGATATAATATCAACCTGACCCACGGCTTCTTTATGACCGTTATGGCATCTGTTCATCAGGGACTCTTGGATGTACCACATAGCAACCTCGATGCATACCCGCTTACCAAATCGTCTCGTTTCCAGTGGGGAGATGGCTATTTTATGTTAGGTCTCTCTTTCTCCTATCGCTGGCAGAAATGTGAACCGTGCCGCTTGTACCAATGGTAACCAACAAACGGAAGATAATCAACGACCCTGTATTCGGATTTTTCACTATCCCGAGCGACCTGCTCTACGATGTGTTGCAGCATCCGTACGTACAACGCCTCAACCGCATTCGCCAGTTGGGGCTGTCTTATTTGGTTTATCCGGGTGCAATGCACAGCCGTTTCCTCCATTCGTTGGGTGCGATGCACCTGATGAACGAGGGAATTGCCTCATTGCGTGGCAAAGGAGTGGAAATCAGTGACGGTGAGGCTACCGGTGCATTGGCGGCTATTCTGCTCCACGACATCGGACACGGACCATTCTCCCATGTGCTGGAGCATACTCTGGTGGAGGGTATCACCCACGAGAAGATCTCTCTCCTGATGATGGAGCAGATCAATATCGACCTTAGCCGCGGCAACGAGCAGCAACTCTGGCAGCAGCGTCCGTTGGACGAGGCGATTGCTATCTTCCAAGACCGTTATCCACGTCATTTCCTCCATCAACTCATCTCCAGCCAGTTGGATGTGGACAGAATGGACTATCTCTGCCGCGACTCGTTCTTCACGGGCGTGCAGGAGGGGCGTGTGGCGAGCGAGAGGTTGCTCAAGATGCTCAATGTGGTGGACGACCGTCTCGTGGTGGAGATCAAGGGAATCTACTCGGTAGAGAAATTTCTGGTTGCACGCCGTCTGATGTATTGGCAGGTTTATCTCCATAAGACTTCCGTCGCCGCCGAGCAGCACCTTGTAAAGATACTTGCGCGGGCAAAGGAACTGGCTCTGTCAGGCAAAGAACTGTTCTGCTCACCCGCATTGCACTATTTTTTGTACCATCGTGTTACGGCAGCCGATTTTGCTCTCGGCAGTGAGGCAATGCAGCAGTATGCCCTCCTCGATGATACCGATGTACTGTCGGCTATCAAGGTCTGGATGGACTCGGACGATATTGTGCTTCGCGAACTGAGTACGGCGTTTACCAACCGTCAAATCTTCCGTGGGCGGCTGCTGACCGAACCGCTCACCGACACCGAGCAACAGATCCTGCGCCGGCATTACGCCAATGTGTTCGGTATCAGCGACCGGGAGGCGGAGTATTTCTTTGTGGAACATATGTCCACGAGCAATACCTATTCGGAGAAAGACGACTCTATTGATATACTCTACCGCGATGGTACGGTACGCGACATCGCCTCTGCCAGTGAGATACTTGACCTGCCATCCCTTACCCGCAAGCCCAAGAAACTCTATCTGTTCGAGTTCCGGGCATAGGCAATTAACAATTAACAATTAACATACAGCGTAGTTCTTTGACTCGTGTTTTTGTTATAGGATTGTTATAGGTGAAGCGTGAGGCGGGTGTGCGAGAGCACACTGAGCGCCGAAGCGACACGAAGCCCGGTGGGTTGAGTAGAACTCCTTATAGTTATAAACTCATCATTCATAATTATTAATTCATAATTAGCACAAAGTGGAATTTTCTGCACAACAAATATCCCTCCTTCTGGGAGGAAAACTCTATGGCGACCCCAATCGCGCTGTGAGCGATGTTGCCCCTATAGAGTCCGCTACCGAGGACAAACTCTGTTTTCTCTGCGACGATAAATATATGCCCTACCTGGCAACCACGCAAGCCTCTGTCGTATTGGTTACGGCAAGTCTTTTGGGCGACAAATTCCCCGAAAGCAGTGCTACTGTGATTGCCGTAGAGAACGCCCGCGGGGCGATGGGGCAACTGCTCCAACTCGTAGCAAAAGCCATGAATCCCGCCCGCCATGGCATAGAGCAACCCGCCTATATCAGTGAAGGCGTCTCCGTACCCGACGATGCCTATATCGGTGCGTTTGCCTATATCGGCAAGAACGTCCGTCTCGGCAAGGGCGTACAGATTTATCCGAATACGTATATCGGCGATAATGTGCAGATAGGCGACAATACGATTCTCTATGCAGGGGTGAAAGTCTATTACAACTGTGTGGTCGGACGTGATTGTATCCTCCATGCGGGCGTGGTAGTCGGTGCAGACGGTTTTGGTTTCGAACCCGATGCACAGGGCGTGAACCAAAAACTGCCGCAGATAGGCAATGTGGTGATTGAGGACGATGTGGAGATTGGTGCCAATAGTACGATTGACCGTGCTATGATGGGTTCCACCCGCATCCGCCGCAATGCGAAGATAGACAACCTCGTGCAGGTGGCGCACAATGTGGAAGTGGGCGAGTCCACTTTTATGTGCGCACAAGTGGGCGTGGCGGGTTCTACCAAAATAGGCAGCCATTGTATCCTTGCCGGTCAGGCTGGCGTGGCAGGGCATATCGAGATTGCCGACCGCTGTGTCTTCGGTGCGCAGGCGGGGGTGGCAGGCAGCGTCCGCAAACCGGGTATGTATCAGGGTTCGCCCGCCATCGATGCAATGAACTGGCGCCGCTCCTCGGTCGGTTTTAAGCAACTGCCCGACCTGATGCGCCGCCTCAACGAGATAGAAAAGAATTTGTAAGTGTGTAAATTTGTAAATTCTTTGCATATAATTCGTAATTCGTAATTCATAATTCATAATTCATAATTAAAAATGAACCAGCATACCATCTCCGCCCCTTTCACTCTCTCGGGTAAGGGATTGCATACAGGCTTGCATATCACGGCGAACTTCCTGCCCGCAGACGAGAATACAGGCATACAACTCTGCCGTATCGACCTGCCGGGCAAACCTACCCACCAAGCCCTTGCCGACTATGTCAGTGCCACCGAGCGTGGTACGGTTTTGGAACACGGCGCGTGGAAAATATCGACCGTGGAGCACGCCCTCTCCGCCCTCTATGCAATGGGGGTGGACAACTGCCTCATTGAGTTGGACGGTCCCGAGATGCCTATCCTCGATGGCAGTGCCAAACTGTTCGTCAAAGCGATACAGGCTGCGGGCTTGCAGGAGCAGCAGACGGAGCGCAAAGTGTTTGTCGTTACGGAGCCTATCGAGTATGTCTCCGAGCGCGGCAACAAGTTGGTGCTGCTGCCTTCCGACCACTACGAGGTGGAGGTAATGATTTCTTTCCCGAGTGTCTTCCTGCGCGAGCAGCATGCCGAACTGCATAACCTGAGCGACTACCCCCGCGAGATAGCCGCCGCACGTACTTTCTGCTTCGTGCGCGAGATCGAGCCGCTCCTGCGCATGGGGCTTATCAAGGGCGGAGACCTGCAAAACGCACTGGTGATATACGAGACCCGGATGTCGCAGGAGGGATTGGATTATATGACCGACAAACTCGGTGCACCGCACCTTGATGCCACCAAACTCGGTTACCTCTCTCCGCTCAACTACCAGAACGAGCCGGCGCGGCACAAACTGCTCGACCTCATCGGTGATATGTCGCTACTCGGGTGCTATATCCAAGGCAAACTCATCGCCGAGCGACCGGGACACACCTTCAACACCTCCTGCTGCCGCCAACTGCGCAATAAAGTAATTCAATAATTACAAATTAAAAATTACACATTACAAATTTACTATGACCCAACCATTAGCATACATCCATCCGGAGGCGAAGATTGACCCCTCCGTGCAAATCGGTCCCTTTGTCTATATCGACAAAGATGTGGAAATAGGCGCAGGCACCATCATTGATGCCAACGCCACTATCTGCGAGGGCGTGCGTATAGGCAAGAACTGCCATATCTTCCCCTCTGCCGTAGTGGGTGCTATTCCGCAGGACTTGAAGTTCAAAGGCGAGAAGACCTATGTCTTCATTGGTGATAACACCACCATTCGCGAGTGCGCTACTATCCATCGCGGTACAGCCAGCAAGGGCAAGACCGTAGTGGGCAGCAACTGCCTGATTATGGCATATTGCCATGTGGCACACGACTGCCTGCTCCACGACCATATTATTATGTCCAACGCCGTACAACTGGCAGGCGAAGTGGTGGTGGACGACTGGGCTATCATCGGTGGCGGCAGCCTCGTCCACCAGTTCACCCATATCGGGGCGCACGTGATGATACAGGGCGGCACGAAAATAAACAAGGACATCCCGCCGTATGTCATCGCAGCACGCGAACCGGTATCGTACTGCGGTATCAACTCTGTCGGACTCAACCGCCGCGGATTCACCCGTGAGCAGATAGCCTCCATACAAGACACCTACCGCACGCTGTATATGTCCGGTCTCAATGTAACGCAGGCGGTTGAGCAGATCCTTGCTGCCGTCCCCGAGACCCCCGAGCGCAACGCAATCATCGACTTTATCAAAGCCTCTCCCCGTGGCATCGTCCGCGGCATAAACTAATTAGGAATGATGAATTAGGAATTATGAATTATTACTCATGCACAGTGTAGCCTCGGGGACGCGGGCGCCCCGCCCGCGGTATATATTCCTCTATTAATTCCTCATTCATCATTCAAAATTCATAATTAAACGAAATGGAAACAGAAGAAAGAAGCCTCAATTTCATTGAGCAAATCGTAGAGAAAGACATTGCCGAGGGCAAGAACGGCGGACGTATCCAGACCCGTTTCCCGCCCGAACCCAATGGCTACCTGCATATCGGACACGTCAAAGCCATCTGTATGGACTTCGGTATCGCCGAGCGTTACCATGGTGTCTGCAACCTCCGTTTTGATGACACCAACCCCGTCAAAGAGGACGTTGAGTATGTGGATTCCATTCAGCAGGACATCGCGTGGTTAGGTTTCAAGTGGGGCAATATCTACTACGCCAGCGACTATTTCCAACAACTCTATGACCTCGCCATCCGTTTCATCAAAGAGGGCAAAGCCTACGTGGACGAGCAGACCGCCGAGCAGATAGCCGAGCAGAAAGGTACGCCTACCGAACCTGGTGTGGCATCGCCCTATCGCGACCGCCCCATAGAGGAAAACCTGCGTCTTTTCGAGGCGATGCAGGCAGGTGAGATAGAGGACGGCAAGATGGTGCTGCGTGCCAAGATTGATATGGCGAACCCGAATATGCACTTCCGCGACCCTATTATGTACCGTATCATCACCACCCACCCGCACCACCGCACAGGGCGCAAGTGGAACGTCTATCCGATGTACGATTTCGCACATGGTCAGAGCGACTATTTCGAGGGCGTTACGCACTCTATCTGTACCCTCGAGTTTGTGGTGCACCGTCCGCTGTATGACTATTTCCTCGACCAATTTGTAAAGGGAGACTACCGCCCGCACCAGTACGAGTTCAACCGACTGAATATCACCTACACCGTGATGTCGAAGCGCAAGATGCTCCAACTCGTCAAAGAGGGACTTGTGCGCGGCTGGGACGACCCCCGTATGCCGACTGTCTGCGGTCTGCGCCGCCGCGGGTACACCGCTGAGGCGATACGTGCATTCATCGACCGTATCGGCTATACCAAGGTGGAGGGTATGATTGATGTCAGTCTCCTCGAACACACCGTCCGCGAGTGCCTCAAAGAGACGGCTCCGCGTATCTGCGCTATCTTCGACCCCGTGAAACTCGTTATCACCAACTATGAGGGCAACGGCGAGACTATCACTGCGGAGAACATTGACGGACATCCCGAACTCGGTACGCGCGAGATGCAGTTCGCCCGCGAACTCTATATCGAACGCGGCGATTTCCTTGAGCAGGCGGACAAGAACTTCTTCCGTCTCAGCCCGGGCGGGCGTGAGGTGCGTCTCAAGTCGGCGTATATCATCCAAGCCACCGGCTGCGACAAGGACGCCAATGGCAATATCACCACCGTCTATGCCACCTACGACCCCGCTTCCAAGTCGGGCACCGAGGGCGGCAACCGCAAGACCAAAGCCACTATCAACTGGGTGGAGTGCAACTCGTGCCTCGATGCCGAAGCACGCCTCTACGACCGCCTGTTTGCCGTAGAAAACCCCTCGGCGGAGGAAGGCGATTTCCGCGACCTGCTCAACCCCAACAGCCTCGAGATAAAGACTATCAAGGTAGAGGGTTCGCTCCGCAGCGAACTCCATGCACCGGTTGTGGAAAACGGCATCGCAAAGGAGAACCACTACCAACTCTTGAAGCAGGGCTACTTCGTGGTCGACCCCGACACCACACCCGACCACCTTGTCCTCAACCGCACTGCGTCGCTGAAGGACAACTGGCAGAAATAACCGTCAATCAACAGGTAATAATTAACAATTAACAATTAACATACTCCCCCGCTGTGCTTCTGTGTCGGTGCGGGAGTTTTTGTTATTCCTTAATGTCCGTTAAGCGTTAATATACGGTTGGTTGTATGTTAGTACCCCTAAAAAATGGTTAGGGGTATTGCAGACGTGCCATTTTTGTCGTACCTTTGTAGAAAATTTACACATTTTACCAATTATGTTGCAGATATATAACACCCTTACCCGTCAGAAAGAGTATTTCCGCCCCTTGCACGAAGGGCGCGTGGGAATGTATGTGTGCGGACCGACTGTCTATGGCGATGCCCATCTGGGGCATGCCCGTCCTGCTATCACGTTTGACCTGCTGTTCCGCTACCTGCATTATCTCGGCTACAAAGTGCGCTACGTGCGCAATATCACGGATGTGGGACACCTGGAACACGATGCCGACGAGGGCGAGGACAAGATAGCCAAGAAAGCCCGTTTGGAGCAGTTGGAACCGATGGAGGTGGCGCAATACTATACCAATCGCTATCACCACGATATGGAACTGCTGAACGTGTTGCCGCCCTCTATCGAACCGCACGCCAGCGGACATATCATTGAGCAGATTGAGTTCATCAAGAAGATACTCGATCACGGCTATGCCTACGTGGTGAATGGGAGCGTCTATATGGATGTGGAGAAGTATGCGCACGATTTCCCCTACGGCAAACTGTCGGGGCGCAACCTCGAGGACATCAAGACAGAGACCCGCGAACTGGACGGGCAGCAGGAGAAGAAACACAGTTACGACTTCGCCCTTTGGAAGAAAGCCGCCCCCGAGCATATTATGCACTGGCCCAGCCCATGGAGCGAGGGTTTCCCTGGCTGGCATATGGAGTGCTCTGCAATGGGAACGAAATACCTCGGTGAGGAGTTTGATATCCACGGCGGCGGAATGGACTTGATGTTCCCTCACCACGAGGCGGAGATAGCACAATCGTGTGCTGCATTGGGGCATGAGAGTGTCCGCTATTGGATGCATAACAATATGATTACCATTGCGGGCAAGAAGATGGGCAAGAGTTACAACAACTTTATCACCCTCGAACAGTTCTTCAATGGCGATCACCCGCTGCTGAGCCAGCCTTTTTCTCCAATGACGATCCGTTTCTTTATCTTGATGGCGCACTACCGTTCGACGGTGGATTTCTCGAGCGAGGCACTCGAGGCGGCAGAGAAAGGTTTTGCCCGCTTGCAGGAGGCTTACACTCGCCTGATGAAATTGACGCCTGCGGCAGTCAGCACGGTAGAGACTGCCGGGTTGCGCGAGCGTTGCACAGAAGCGATGGATGACGATCTGAACTCACCCATTGTCATTTCGCACTTGTTTGACTCCGCCCGCGCCATCAATACTGTCTATGACGGCAAGGGAACCATCAGCGAGGCTGACCTGAAAGAGTTGCAGTCGGTATGGCAGACGTTTGCTGTGGATATCCTTGGTCTGCGCTTTGAGGAGGCAGGTGCGGACAACCGCACAATGACCGCCTACCACGGGGCTATTGACCTGCTTCTCGGTATCCGTTTGGATGCCAAGCGTCAGAAAGACTGGGCTACCAGCGACAAGATACGCAACGCCTTGACTGGTCTCGGTTTCAGTATTAAAGATACCAAGGACGGCTTCGAGTGGAGCATATAATTTGAGTATATTGAGAGCAATACGATATATGATAAGAGCCGCTGTGTGGGCGGCTCTTGTTGCGTTTTGTGCCTGCAGTGGCAAAACAGGGCAGGAGACTATTGTGGAGGATAACCCTGTGGCATATCCGGGGCGGACATTCAGTTACAAGGCAAAATTTAACGACAATCAGCCACGGCAATTGAAAGCCGCACAGGCACTCGGTTTGTCTGCTCCGCCGCGTGACCGCGCTGAGGCGCAGCGTATGCGCCGGCAATTGCAGCAAGTGCGTACCGGAGACAATTATATCATTGATTCGCTTACCCATTCTATTCCTTATCTTGTTCCCTCTGCCGCCCGTGAATTAGACGCTATCGGGGCAGGTTTTGCCGACATTTTGCAGCGCAACGGTTTGCCGCACTACCGCTTTCGCGTGAGCAGTGTCCTGCGTACGCAAGAGGACGTGCGCCAACTGCAAAAGAGCGGCAATATCAACTCTGTTACCACTTCCTGCCACTGCTATGGTACGACTTTCGACATCACCTACACCCATTTTGACAAGGTAACCGCCACGCGTGACTATATGACACCCGACAACCTTAAGTTGGTTCTCGGGCAGGTATTGCTCAACGAGCAACGTGCGGGACGGATATACGTGAAATACGAATGGCAGCAGGCGTGTTTCCACATCACCTGCCGCCCATAGAAGATCGTAAAAAAGAAGTAGCCCTGCCGAGACAGCGGGTTATTTGCTGCTGATTGCCACTTGTTGCGACTATTTGCAAGATATACAACGGGTTGAGTACTCCGTATTGCAGCCGTGTTTTGCAATGAGTAGCAACGAATAATAGTCTATGTCGGCAATTTGCCGAACTACTGCCGACTGCCTTTGAGTTTGTCAATTACCGCTCGTTTGGTGCTCTGCTTGATATGGATATACCTATCCAAAGCACGAGACCCCTCGGCGTGTCCCGACAATGATATGGTAAGACGCTCCTCCTGCGTAATCTCGTACACATTCGAGATAAACGACCGCCGTGCGAGGTGCGAAGAAGCGATGTTGCATATCGGCTTGCTCTCCTCCTCGAAAGTCTGGGTATTAAGCACCGACACAAGGCGGGTGATACCTGCCTCACGCAATATATCTTTTATGGCATAGTTATAGTTCTGCTCCGCTATGAATGGCAGGATACGCCCGTCTGGTTGTTTGCCGTGGTATCGGTCGAGTGTCTCCACGGCAGTATCGGAAAGTGGCACGGAGGTGATATGCGGGTTGGTCTTGTTGGTCTTGTGCTGGATATACTGCAATGTTTTTCCGTCTGCCTGCTCTATGATGTTTGCGTCCGTCATTCGTTGCAGGTCGCTGATACGCTGCCCGACATAGCACTGAAAGACAAATATGTCCCTTTGCTCCGCCATTCGTTGTGTAGGCATAGACGCACGATATACCTGCTCTATCTCGTCCATGGAGAGTGTGGTCGGCGTTCCGTACACCTCCTGTTCCAACTTAAACCCGTTATCCCCGAATGGGCATTTGTCGAGTACGCCTTTGCGCACCTCCCAATAACACACGGCACGGAACTTGCGCAAGCGGGAGACAACGGTATTTCGAGACCGCCCCTCGGCACGCTCCGTATAGAGAAAACGCTGCAAGTCCTCGATGTCTTGCACCGAGAGGGTGTTCATATAGATTGTGCGGTATCGTTCGGCAAAGTGATTGAAAGTCTTTGCGAGAAACTCGTAGTGCGCCCGTGTAGTGCCTGCGAGTTGTTTGTATTCTATATAGTCGAGGCACGCCTGTGCGGCGGTCAGCGGCTCGGAGGTGATACCGAGTGCCTGCGGTATCATTGCCTCGTCCACCACCCGCTGCAACCACCCTTTGTATGTGGCATACTGGTCGTGTATGTAGCGGGACAATACAACCTGTTCGAGGGTATCGAGTTTGGCTTGCAGTTCGGTAGCCGTAGCCGTCTCGGAAGTAACATAGCGGGTAGAGGTATTAAGACGCTGCTTTTTCTCATTCCACAAATGAGCGGGTACATACACACGTGTATGCGCACGTTGGTCGAGGATACGGCTTGCGTAGAAGCGTATCAGTACCTCCGCCTGCCCGTTTACGACACGGGTGGAAAGTCTGTATTGAACATTAGCCATTGTTAAGCATTGCCCCCTTGCCCGTCAGCAGCCACATCGGCGACACATTCCACGCACTAATCATTATGCACATCTGTCGCAGGGTGCAGTTGCGTGTGCCACGTTCGAGAGCGATAAAGTTGGAGGGCGGAATATTGAGCGGTGCGCAAAACTCCGTCTTTGATTTTACCACACGCAGACGGTACAACTCGTAGTACACATCTACAAAGCGTTTGGTTATTTCCTCAGGGGTTATATTGTTTTCCATATCTATTGTTTGTCTCCATCGGCAATTACGTGGGGACAAATTGTCCCTATATACCATCACCGCTCAATATATTTATGTATTTTGTGACTTGTTTTTATTCTCTGTTGTTTTCTTTTTGGCAGCAGCATTGAGGGCGCGGATAGTCTCCATATAGTCCTCCTCAACAGGGGAGAGGGTGCGCTGCTTGTATTTCTTGTATTCGTTCTCGGCATACTCTTTTGCCGCCTCGAAAGAGATTTTTCCTTTGCCTACCAATACAGGGCGGTCGTTGGCACGTATCAGATTATCCAACAGGTCGAGATAGTCTTTCATATACATACGCTTGTGGAGTTTTGCCTGCATCTCGGCAAAATCGAAAAATCCCGATACGAGACTTTTCATAGCGTCCAATTCCTCAGGTTCCATATAGTTCTTTGCCACCGACACCTCGGCTTTGACAGGCTGGCGACCTTTGAACGTGCGCAAGCCCATAAACGGCTCATCGGCATTGGCACGCTCCCGTATCAATTCGCCCGCCGTATGCTCGTGAATGGCAAAATGAAACTTGTTTTGATAGGCGGCAAAGAACCTCTTGCTCTCCTCGGCAGTCTTGTCGTAGTCGTAACTGGTGGCGTACAGATCGAGTACCTGGCGATAAATAAGACGCTCATCGGTACGAATATCACGTATGCGGTCAAGCAACTCGCGCCAGTAGTTGCCACCCGCATTGCCTTTGAGCCGCTCGTCATCAATGGTAAAGCCTTTGACGATGTACTCGTGTATGCGTTGCGTTGCCCATTGGCGGAACTGTACGCCTTGAATGGAATTGACGCGATAACCTACAGAGATAATCATATCAAGATTATAGTAGGCTATTTCCTCCTCAACTTCGCCTCGGAAGCCACGTTTTACGACGGTTGCAAATTTTGCAACTGTCGTGTCGGGCGACAATTCTCCCTCTGTATAAATGTTTTGTATATGCCTGCTAATTACCGACTTGTCCCGCTGAAACAGACTTGCCATTTGGTCTGCTGTCAGCCATACGGTTTCATTACTGAGCAAGACATCTATTTGGGCTACTCCATCGGCGGACCGGTATATCACCACCTCGCCGCGGTTCTGTGGGCTCTCTGTTTCCATATCTATTGCTTGAGCAGGAGTTGATACAATTTCTCTTTGTCGGCTTTGAGTTCGGCTATCTGTGCGTCTTTCTCGGCGATAATCTTTTTCCATATCTCGGTATCACTGCTATTGTTGGTCTGCGTTCCGTTGCCGATGTTATTATGGTGTCCCGTGTTTGAGTTGTCGATATTGATTGTTGTCCCCCGCTGGTTAAGGAATGCCTCATTACCCGTCATTAACCACATCAATGGATATTGTGGGAAGACGGCAGCAATCTTCTGGGCATTTAACTCCGACACTTTTTTCACTCTATCACTCTTTACATCATACAGGGATTGCTCTTTAATCCCTGCCAAATCTGCCAACTGGCGCAACGTAAGACTATTATCCTTACATATTTTCTCAATTATTTCTTTTGCAGTCATTTTTTGTAAATTTTTTGTAGTTTACAAATTGCTGATTATTAGGAATTTACAAATAAATTACAGAAATTATACAAAAATTATTTGTAAAAATTTTGTATATCCCAAATAAAATCCGTAATTTTGCGTCGTCAAACAGAAAAACAAGAGCCAAAACAAAGGCTTTGGCAAAGTTTTTCAGCGGCAAAATTACGAAAAAATAATTAAACTAACAAATAAAAAAACAATCACAATGAAAACCGTAGATTCAACAAGCAAGTG
>DKEG01000001.1:0-5380 GCA_002452095.1 Bacteroidales bacterium UBA6828
GAGGAACTAGAGGAACTAGAGATTCTAGATTTTTTTGGGGGGATTCGGAGATTTTTGATTTTATAGAAAGACCGTATAGTTTCTATTACAGGATTCCTTGTTCGAGCATGGCTTGGGCGACTTTCATGAAGCCTGCGATGTTCGCACCTTTGACATAGTCGATAGTACCGTCGGGCTGCGTACCGAAACGGACACACTGCTCGTGGATAGACTGCATGATATGGTGGAGACGCTCATCGACCTCTTTCGCCGTCCAACTGAGGTGTTCGGCATTCTGCGTCATCTCGAGCCCCGAGGTGGCTACACCGCCTGCATTGACCGCCTTACCCGGCGCAAAGAGGACACCATTGTGCAGGAAATAGTGGATAGCCCCCGGTTGGCAGCCCATATTGCTGACCTCACAGCAGCACCAGCATCCGTTGGCTTTCAGTTCGCGGGCATCGTCTTCGCTCAGTTCGTTCTGGAAAGCGCACGGCAAAGCGATGTCGCACGGAACAGACCATGCTTTCCTGCCCGGGGTGAACGTAGCCAAAGCGGGGAACTTATCCGCCATATCCTGTACTTTGTTGCGGTTGGAAGAACGCATAACGAGCATATAGTCGATCATCTCCTTGGTGATACCGCCCGGGATATGGCATACACCGTCAGGCCCCGAGATAGCCACCACTTTGGCACCGAGTTCGGTAGCCTTGGTGGCTGCGCCCCATGCCACGTTGCCGAAGCCAGAGAGGGCGACGGTCTTGCCCTGGATGTCGTGCCCTGCTTTGTGGAGGAGGTGTTGGGTAAAATAGAGCGCACCGAAGCCCGTAGCCTCCGGACGGAGGATAGAGCCGCCCCACGTCATTCCCTTGCCCGTAAGGACGCCGGTATGGTACTCGCGTGCGAGTTTCTGATACATACCATTGAGGAAACCGATCTCGCGGCCGCCTACGCCCACATCGCCTGCGGGGATGTCCTGGTCGGGACCGATACAATGCCACAACTCAAGCATAAACGCCTGGCAGAAACGCATAATCTCGGCATCGGACTTGCCCACGGGGTCGAAGTCGGAACCGCCCTTTGCACCGCCCATGGGGAGGGTGGTCAGGGCATTTTTGAAGGTCTGCTCGAAGCCGAGGAACTTGAGCATACTCGGAGTAACGGCTTTGTGGAAACGCAGTCCGCCTTTGTACGGACCGATAGCCGAATTGAACTGCACACGGTAGCCGAGGTTGGTCTGCACCTGACCTTGGTCATCAATCCACGTAACACGGAAAGTAAAGATACGGTCGGGCTCTACCATACGCTCGACAATCTTCGCCTGCTCAAACTCAGGGTGCTGATTATAAACCTCTTCGATAGACTCGAGAACCTCTTGAACGGCTTGCAGATACTCTGCTTCGCCCGGGTGTTTCGCAGCCAGTTGCTGCATGATTGTTTCGACTTTCATCGCAATTATATTTAAGGAGTTTGTTTTTTTATAGATATTCTAGAAGTTCTAGAAATCCTAGAAATCCTAGAAATCCTAGAAATCCTAGAAGTTCTAGATTTTCTAGATTTTCTAGTAGTTCTAGATTTTCTAGGTTTTTCGGGGCAAAATTACTGCTTTTTTCGCAGATAGACAAAGAAAGTAGTGCCTTTTTCAGATGTTTCAAAACATATTTTCCCGCCCGACCCCTCTACTATATTCTTTGAGATAGCCAAACCGAGCCCCATACCCGTATTTTTGGTAGTAAAATTGGGCATAAAAATACGCTCGCGGATGTCCTCGGGGATACCGGGGCCGTTGTCGGAGAAGGAGATGACCATATAGTCGGGCTCGGGTGCATCCTTGAGGATGACGATGATATCCGCATTCTCCTGTCCCTCCATAGCCTGGATGGCATTGCGCAGGATATTGGTGAAGACCTGGGAGATCTGCCCGGCATCCGCCCACACCGGAACCCCGTGGTCGGGACCGATATAGCGCACCGGTACAGCGGCGGGGTTGTTGCGAATGAGTGTGATGACATTGGTCAATTTCTGCGCCACATCGACTTCGGAAGCGGTCACATCGGGCTGTTTGGCAAAAGTAGAGAACGAAGTGGCGATATGCGATAGGTTGTCAATTTGCTCGATGAGCATAGGCGCGGCTTTGTCGAAATAGGCATCGAACCGGTCGGTTCCTTTGAGGCGGCGGAGTTGCTGGATGGTGAGTTTCATCGGGGTGAGGGGGTTCTTAATCTCGTGGGCAATCTGGCGTGCCATAGTACGCCATGCGCCCTCACGCTCCGCCTTGGCGAGACGGGCAGCCGATTGCTCCATCAGATCGACCATGGCATTGTAGCGTTCTACCAGTTCGCCCACCTCATCGTGGTATTTGTAATCGATATGGTTGTCGGGGTTGCCGATACGGAAATGGCGCATCTTGTCGGTGAGCATACTCAAAGGTGCGGTCATACTGCGTGCAGCCAGATAGGCAGCGAGGAACGCCAACAGCAGCACGACCAGATAGGGCGGGAGGAGGCGTGCGAGTAGGTTGTCCACCTCTTGGGCTTTCTCAATCTCGGACACAAAACTCGGTACGCTAATATAACCGATCTGCACATACGAACCGTTGTAGAAAGGAGCGTAGGCACAGAGATAGCGCATATCGCCTATCTGCTCATACTGCACAAGCGTGTCCTGCAGAGAGAAGAACGGTTTGGGCGAGATGCGTGTGGAGAGCAGACCATTGGTAAAGAGTCCGGGGGTAGATGAACCGACCAGTACCCCCTGATTATCATAGACATGGATATCCGCTCCCGCCGAGAGACTCAGGTCGCGGAGATCGACATTAAGCCCCGCGGTATTCGCCTGCGTAAGGGACATATCCCAATAGTAGAGGCTCTGGAGATAGGATTGCACATATTTGCATTTGGAAGTAAGTATATCCTGCTGGCGTTGCTCGTAGTTGGAGCGCACATAGCGGATAGAAAGGGCAAAGACATAGACAAAACTAGCAAGGATACAGGCGATGATGACATAAACGAAGCGCATGCGGAGCGACATATTGCGGAAGCCGCGGTAGCGTATCAGTACCAAGATACCCAGAAGCAGCAACGCTCCCATCAACGCCATAGAAATAATAAACCAGACCTGCACGCGTGCCGTGCGTCGGTTGCCGGTATTCTCCGCCGAAGACAGTTGCCTGAACGTAAACGACTCGTCAATAGTTGTTTTGGACAATTCGGCAACCGACTCGCGCTGCTCCGGAAGGAGGGTAAACAGGAAATCGCCGTCGGCGGAGAATATCTCCATACCATTGGCGGAGTGGTATCGGGAGATGTCGTAGCCGGCATCGCCCCGGAAAGGCGGAATAAACTTGTTTTGGAACCGGGAGCCTCCTATGGGATAGGCGTATTTGAGGGGAATAACCGTCAGGATATTGTATTCTCCCGCTTTTGTCCAGCGTGCCACCGCATGCGCATTGCGGAAACGCAAGTACCACCAGCGGTCGTAGCCGACAAGCACCACCTCATCGGTGGCAAGCCAGTTGTCGGACCAATAGACCAGATTACGCTTGTCGAAGATATAGAAGAGGATATGCTCGGAATCCTGTGTAATGATGCGCACGGAGTCGAAACTCGAGTTGTGTTGCAGGCACTGCGCCAGCGTGGCAGTACGGCTCTCGGCGAATGCCTCCTGGCGGAGCAGTGCCTTTTGCAGCCGTTTGCCGTCGCGGTCAAAGCCGCCACAGGAAGACAGCCCCGCCGCAGTGAGCAAGAGGAGCAGAAAGAGGAGTATTCGGAGCAGTTTTTTCATTTCGGTTTGCAAAGATACGAAAATTGTCGTAACTTTGCAAACCAAATGCGAAAATCGTGCCATACACAGGCACACACATTATATATATATTATGCAATTTCTGACAGCCTTTGTATTGGGGCTACTGACCATATTAGACCCTTGCACCCTGTTTACGAGCATCACCGCTATCGGGTACATCGACAAGGAAATCAGTGACAAACGCAAGGTGCTTGTAAATGGTGTGATGTTTGTACTGGGCAAACTATGCACCTATATAGTATTGGGTATTCCGTTTCTTCTCGGTGCACAAACCGATGGTATCCAGCGGATAATAGAGCAATACGGCGAACCCGTACTGGCGGTATTTATGCTGCTGTGCGGCGTGGTATTGCTACTGAGCGGACACCATCACGAGCACGACCACGGAGTGAGCAAATGGCTGCAAAACGCCGACAGCAAATCGAGTTGGCTGTGGTCGTTTTTGCTGGGTATATTCTTTGCCGTGGCGTTCTGCCCGCACCGGCTGATCTATTTCATCACGATGATAGACCTGGCGGTAGCGATGCCGACGAGTGTATCGTGGCTGATGTTGGTGGTCTTCGGATTGGGTACGGGTCTGCCTATTATGCTGATAGCGTGGGTAATCAGTTACAGCGCAGTGAGTATCGGCAGCCTGACGCACAAGTTGGGCGTGTTCGAGAAATGGTTCCGCTATATCTGCGCGGGGCTGTTTATTGCACTGAGCGTCTATCTGGGCATTCATTCCTACACCGAACACCACGAACGCCCGCACAATGCACAGTGCGTAATGCGGAATTTGTAATTTGTAATTTGTAATTTGTAAATACCTTGTCTTCGCCGTTTTTCCATTTTAAGCAGTTCACCGTATGGCACGACCGCTGTGCGATGAAAGTAGGCACCGACGGGGTGCTGCTTGGGGCGTGGACAATGCACAATGGACAATGCACAATGGACAATGCACCATACACCATATTGGACATTGGGACGGGGAGCGGACTGGTGGCACTGATGCTGGCACAACGGTTTGCCGCAGCGCAGATAGATGCGATAGACATAGAGCCGCAGGCGGTGGAGCAGGCACGGCTAAACTTTGCGCAGAGCCATTGGGTGGAGCGGTTGAAGGCTCACTTGGCAGCATTGCAGGATTGGCAGCCGGACAAGCGTTATGACCTGATTGTCAGCAATCCGCCATATTTCAGGAACAGCCTGAAGAACCCCGACTGGGGGCGCGAATTGGCACGGCATACCGACTCGCTTCCGTACGCAGATTTGCTCCGTTGCACAACGCAACTGCTTGCTCCGCGGGGTACCGCTGCTTTTATCCTGCCCGCCGAAGCGGAGAGCGATATTATCCGTATCGGCAAAGAGAACGGACTTTATTGCAACCGTCTTACCCGCGTACACAGCAAGCCCGGCAAACCCGCAAAGCGTATTCTAACAGAGTTTTCCCCCACCCCGCCGGAGACGCCCCCCGTTCCGCAGATATTCCATATAGAATCCGCCACCTCGCCACGAAGCGAGGAATACGCAGAGATGACAAAGGACTTCTACCTATAATAAAGAGGGTGTCTAACAAGTTTAATAAGAACACCTGTTCTTCAGAAAAAGATTGCTC
>DKEG01000001.1:5424-20164 GCA_002452095.1 Bacteroidales bacterium UBA6828
ATACTTGTTAGACAGCCTCTTGTGTACTATCTGCAAAAGATTTACTTGGCGTAGTTGATGGCGCGGGTTTCGCGGATAACCGTTACCTTGACCTGACCGGGGTAGGTCATCTCGTCCTGGATACGTTTGGCGAGGTCGAAAGACAGGAGTTCGGTATCCTTGTCGCTGATCTTGTCCGCCCCAACGATGACACGCAGTTCGCGACCGGCTTGCAGGGCATAGGTTTTGATAACACCGGGGAAAGACATAGCCAGATTCTCGAGGTCGTTGAGACGCTTGACATAACTCTCCACAATCTCGCGTCGGGCACCCGGGCGGGCACCGGAAATAGCATCGCAGGCTTGTACGATAGGCGCGATAAGCGTCTTCATCTCGCACTCGTCGTGGTGTGCACCGACGGCATTGCAGATGTCGGGTTTCTCGCCGTATTTCTCACAGAGTTTCATACCGAGTTCTGCGTGCGGCAGTTCGACATCCTCGTCCGCCACCTTGCCTATGTCGTGGAGCAGACCGGCACGGCGCGCCGCCTTGACATTCAGCCCGAGTTCGCTCGCCATTGCGGCACAGAGGTTAGCCGTCTCACGCGCATGCTGGAGCAGGTTCTGACCATAACTGGAACGGTATTTCATCTTGCCCACCAGGCGCACCAGTTCGGGGTGCAGACCGTGGATACCGAGGTCGATAGTGGTACGCTTACCGGTCTCGATAATCTCGTCCTCGACCTGCTTGGAGACCTTGGCAACCACCTCTTCGATACGCGCAGGATGGATACGTCCGTCCTGTACCAACTGGTGGAGACTGAGACGGGCTATCTCGCGGCGTACAGGGTCGAATGCCGAAAGAGTGATGGCTTCAGGCGTGTCGTCCACAATGATTTCCACACCCGTAGCGGCCTCGAGGGCACGGATATTGCGTCCCTCACGCCCGATGATACGACCTTTGACCTCGTCGTTATCGATATGGAAGACGGAAACCGTATTCTCGGCAGCAGTCTCGCTCGACACGCGCTGGATAGTCTGGATAATGATTTTCTTGGCTTCCTTGTTGGCAGTAAGGCGTGCATCGTCCATGATCTCGTTGACATACGACATAGCAGCCGTCTTGGCCTCGTCTTTGAGTGCCTCGATGAGTTGTTTCTTGGCTTCCTCCGCCGAGATACCGCTCAGTTGCTCCAGTTGCTGCTCCGCCTGGTGGTGCATACGCTCAATCTCCTGCGACTTGAAATCAATGGCTTTCTGCTGCTGGTCGAGTTGCTGTGTCTTCTGGTTCACCTCGTTCTGCGCACGCTGTATGTCGCCCTGACGCTGGTTGAGTTGCTGCTCGCGCTGCTGGAGACGTTGCTCGCGCTGCTGCTGTTTCTTTTCCTGCTCACGGACTTCATTGTCGTACTTTAACTTGAGTTCAATAGATTTCTCTTTTGCCTCTGTAATCTTGTTCTTTTTCAGTACTTCCGCTTCTGCTTCCGCCTTTTTGACGAGGCTGGCACTGCTATAGCGAAATATCACATAGCATATACCTGCTCCCACGAGGGCACAGCCCACGGCGATTAAGATATAGAGTACTGCACTAATTTCGAGTAACATCATATATATTTATTGTTTTTATGGTTTGTTATTTTATTTCATCCGGCAGTTTGCCACCTGCCAATGCTTGCAGCAGCAGGGTATTCAACGCCGTAAGTTTCTGCTCAACGGGTTCGAGACTCTTGGTACGCACAGCGGTTTTCCAGTTAAGTGCCGCCTCGAGGGCGACATAGAGCCATAGTTGCGCCTCTGACGCCTTGGGCATACGCTGCGCATAGAGCATATAGCGTTGGTTGAGGAAATCACCCGCCTCACGGTAGGACTGTTCCTGATCGCGCGGAATATCCAATGCCAGCGTATGCGCTGCTATCCGCAAAGTGATATGTTGTTTAGGCTCCATTACGCATTACGCATTAACTCGATGGCTTTGTCCACCTGCCTGATCATCTGTGTGAGTTTGCCATACGCCTCGGTGCGGGTTTCCTGCGAGCCGAGCATACTATTGGCAAGGCGCAGATTTCGACATTCTTCGCGCAGGTCGTTCAGTTCGGCATGGCTCTCTATCAAATCCTGTTTGAGTCCCTCGTTCTTAACCCGCAGAGCATCGTTCTCCTCCTGCAACGCGACATAGCGTTCCAGCAAAGTCTGCAAATTGCGCTCCAACGAATCTAAGGAATCCACTATTCTAATTAGGAATTACGAATTAGGAATTATTACACAGACAGGTGCCTCTTCATTGTGCATTGCGCATTGTCAGAACGAGTAGCCGATACCGATGCCGAGGATGCCTTTGAACTGGATACGCTCGCCGGAGGTAACGGTTTTCGTGCCGTCGGCAGCAGTAATGGTCTTGTCGATCTTCACGCCGTTGTAGTACTTCATCGAGGTGGTCAGGGACACCTGCAGGCACTTCAGGAACTGGTACGAGATAGCCACATCCCAATCCACATCAAAATTGCCAAAACGCCGGTTGTTGTCGCGGTAGCCCGTGAACTCCATACCCGAGAAATCCTTGCCGTTACCCAGGTCGGCATACATCTTGCCATCGGCATCGGTATAAATCTTGGTCTTATCCCACGCATAGGGAGTATAGAGACCGAGGGTGGTCATAATCTTGAGGTCTTTGTAGGTGTAGTTGATAGTCCCTTTAAGCGAAAGACCCAACTCACAACGGATATTGCTTTGGTAGTCTTTCAGCACCTCTCCTGTCTGCTCGTCGGTAGTGTATTTCCAAACCGAGTATTTGTCTTTGAGCGCATACTCCAGACCGGTTATTTCCTCGCCCTCTACAAGCGGATAGTTCTCCTGATATTTCTCGTTGAGGCGCTTGCTCACATAGGCGGTGGTGAGACGTCCTGCCACAGGAGAGAGGTAGACCGAGAATATGTCGTTGGGTTTCCAGTCGATACCGACCGAGATGTCGGTGTAAGAAGGAGCCAAGAACTTGGAGATAATCGGGTCGAAGGCGGCAGTACCGTTGTAGTTACGGCCGAGGTCGAACTGACTCTGGAAACCGCCCAGGATGGTCAGATACCATGATTTCCGGAACTCCCAACCGAACTTGGTTGTAAAATTGATACGGTCGCTCGACTTCTGGAACTTGTCAAAATCCTGGTCAATCCACGACATACCATACTCAAGGTCAAGGTTGGTATCCCATGCCATATTGTTCTCGTGATAGAGAATACGCAGTTTGGTGGAAGCCACGGCATTAACGTTGTTGTTACCACCGGCAGCCCAATTCCAAAGCCCTGTGGCAGCGGCATTAAGTCCTACTACACCTGAGAATTTCCATGCTTTCTCACCAGTATCCACTTTTTTGAGGTCTGCAGCCGCTGTCTGTGCGGCTTTGGCCTGACTTTCCACGGTTGCTTTATTCACTTCCTGTGCCGAAACCATCGCGGTAGAAAGGAGTGCAATGGTTGTAAGAGTAAAGAATTTGATTTTCATCTTATTCAAAATGCTATTAAGTATATATATATCAGTAGTTTTATTTATTCGTTTTGTATCACTTTGGCAGAGTATAACACTCCGTTTGCCCAAAAGTGCGACAAAGGTACAAAAAAAACGCGACATCCACAAATTATATTTTACTGAGAGAAGGGCAGCCGCATCAAAAAAAGTAGTAATGGGACAAAGGGAAAAATAGTACAAAAGTCTTAAAAACAGCATTTTAGTACCCTCCAAAAGACATTAAGAAACGTATAGGTAGTTCAGCGAAGCCGATAACGACAGGGGATAAGGAGTTTAACTCGGTTTGGAGGGATTTGTGGCACTTCGACATTCAGTGCGACTATGGCGCATAACGACGCGATCCGCGTCGTCTCCCAAGTGCGTAGTATTGTTATTCAGTATGTGCCAAACTGGTTGCGGACGAGGTGTCCGCGTCCCCAGATGGTATGCAATTTATGCAACGTCCACAGTGCATAAAGGGTATAAAATCGGTATTATGATTTATAGGAATGATTTATTGGTTGTCGGGAATGATTTCCACACGGTGCCCCAGTTCCACTTTGGTGCGGTTACCGATGTTCTCTCCCATATATTCGGCAGAAGAACCCTTGTATTTATTAGACTTTGCTTTTGCAGCCATAAATTGCTATAAATCTTATTCGCCTACGGCGGCAAAATTTGCCATTATGCTTATATCGAACAGACGTTAATTATCATAGTTTACATCCCAAGACATCGTAGGCGGTACTATCACGGACAATGACCAGTCTGCCGTCAATCAGCGATTTGGTGGTTTGGAAAGATACAGCCGGCAGCAGTTCACCGGTATTTTCCTCGGAGGGGCAGTCGAAACGCTCCGTCCAAGTAAAGGGGACAGAACCATTGAACACCGCATTTTTGAGATTGACGGCATTGAAATGGCAATACGAACCCGTACAGCCGCTGACATTGGAGAAAAAGATACCGAAGTTGCCGCCATCGATATGGATATTGTTGAACTCCATACCCGTAATCTTGTTGCTGCCAGCACGCACATAGAAGTTATTCCAACGGGAGCCGTTGATATTGATGTTATTGAGATGTACGTTGTAGATCGGGTAGTTGGCGGTTTTGCCTATATTGAACGCTCCCTGTGCGCTGCCCCAGAAGTCGCCCGCAGTACCTTTGTCGCCCGCGGTACAACCGCAATGGTCGACAGTAACATCGTGGATGTCGATGGTGCCGCTATTGGTAAAGCCCGTACCGGAGAAGTCGGAGTTGACACGTGCGCCGGATTCCAAGGCATCGGCTATATAGAGATGGTGGGCGGTATGGTTGTCGCCGCCGAAGAAGCCAAGGGACGAAGCCCGCCAGTTGTTCTCAGCAGTACAATAGGCGAAAGTAATGTTGCTGCAACGTCTGGCAGTGGACCACGAAGCCATGTCGTCGTCTCCGTTGTTGCGGAAGGAGCAATAGCGGATTGTATGTCCGTTGCTGCCGTGCGAGCAGTTGATGCCGTCAGCATAGTTGTTGCGGAAACGGCAGTGCTCCACCAAGAGATTGGAAGAGCCGGAACCGGTATAATCGGCAATCCATGCCCCGCACTCGAAATGCTCCACCCAACAACCACGGATGACGCTATTGCGCCCCATTCCGCCCATAAAGCCTTTGCCGACCTGTTTGGAGTCGTCGTTGTTGTAATAACGGCAGTTGTTGACGGTATTGAGATAAAGTCCCTCGATAAGCAGGTTGCTGCGGTCTGCCTCAAAGCCACGGTAACTATAGGTAGAAGCGTTGTCGGAAGGGGCAGTAAAATAGATAGTGGTGTACCACATACCAGCACCGATGACACGTGTACCATCGGCGTTGCGCAAGTAGATACGCTTGCTGCAATTCCATGTACCTTCGGGAATATAGACGGTACGTCCCTGGTTGTTCATAATAAAGTCGCCGACATCTCCGTTACCGTCGAAACGGACTTTGTCGCCGCTCAGTTGGTCGTAGGTAACAGCGGCGGGGACAGGCTCCAGTTCCACAAAATCAATGGTGTAGGGTGTAGAGCCGCCGTCCACTTTTTGGAGCGTAAGCGTCTCGCCCGATTTGACGGAACGCGAGAGGCGGATATGCGTCTCGTCGAAACGCATACGGATGACCACATTGCCTGTACGGGGATTGTTGTCGGGATAGGTGCCGTCACAATACTGCCAAGCCCAATACGAATTGAGATTGAGTGTACCGACTTTGTCCTGACCGGCATAGACATCCAGCGTACCCGTTGTACCCTGTCCGTTGCTGCTATCGGGCAGAGAGAAGCGGACAGTAAGTCCGTCGCCTGCCTGATCGACGACCCAAGAAACGGTCTGCCCCACTGCCGTGAGGTTGAGTGCCTGTTGGTGGGATGCTTCGGACTGGAGCAGACGCTGGTCATCGGAAGCCTCAAGGAATGTACCGTCGGAGGTACACAAGCCGGGTTCCGCCTCGTAGCGTTGGTATGGGCGGTTGATATAGCCGCGTCCCTGTTTGTCGGAGGGGAAGAGATAGACCTGGCTGCCGTCGGTAACAGGGGTGTCGGGTACATCGGGTTTGTCAGGAGTATCGGGAGTAGAAGGAGTGGTGCCAGTATTCACACAAGGCGCGGCATAGCCTTTCTGATTGATAGAGGTATATATATTACCGTCGAAGTCGTTGGTATAGAACTCGCTGCCTTTGCGGGAGCCTGTATAGGGAGCGGTTCGGAAGAGACAATCGCTGTTGCCCGTTACATCATCGGACGGATTGAGCCACCAGGCAGCCCCCGGATTGGAAGCCGTATATTCGAAGCCGAAGAGGTTGGAATAGACCTTGACAGTGATGCCGGTATTGAGCGTCAGTCCGTCTTCCGCCAACTGCGCAAGATTGAGCGTCTTACCATAGATATTGCCCGATATATGGTAGAGACGGTCGCCATTGCGGGATACTTTTCCCTGATCGGTAGAAAAATTGGTAGCGATACCCCGTGTGCCAGCAGTTCCAGCACCTTGGAGCCACGATTCCCACACGGTACCGGTGATGTCGATGGCAAACGTAAATGTCTCGTCCGCCTCCATACTATTGGAAGAAGCCCACGTATTGTTTTCACAATCCCAGCGGACGATGTAACACCCGTCGACACCAACAGGGTTGTTCAAACTTTGTGCAGCGGTGGCTGCAAGCAATGTACACACAGAGGCAACGAAAGCCAGTGATACTCTTTTCATTATTGTTATTGTATTATAATTATCAAATTGCCCTATTGCAGGGGAACGGCAGGCAAAAGCCCCGACATTGTAACGACATTGGGCGATTATCCAGCAGTTGGCATCAAAGGTCTCCTATGCCGCAGGCGGCAAGATAAAAAAACTAAATAATAAAAACAAAACATTCAAAACCTGTCTTGCGGCGCAACACGCGCCGCGCTGCATTGTTATCAATAACTTGGTATCCTATATGTGCACCAAAGACGTAACTGCCTACGTTGCTGAATGTAAGTTGCAGTACAGCCTCCACCCTGTAGCCCACTGTACTCCACCCGCCTTAGGCGGAGAGTTTCCAAAGGAAGTTACATCGGCTTATTGCTTGTCGCTCACAGGCACAAGGCGGATGGCGAAGCCGCCGCCAGAGGCGAGGCGGAGGGTGAGGGGGGCGGAGGTAGCGGTTATTTGAAGGGTATCAATCACCGTAGCATAGGGGTTGGTCTGCCAGTCGGCATCGGGGGCATCACGGTAGATCTGCGCCGTATAAACTCTGTTCGTATGCGCCGTGTCTCTGTTCGGCGAGGTGGTCTCTGCATCCCCATCAAAGAGGAACGACCAGTCGAGGGTGATGTCGCGGGGAGTGTCGTCATTGACGGCACCGATGTACCAGTCGGCGGACCGGCGGTCTTGGCGTGCCATAACGAGGTATTTGCCTATCTCGCCCGCAAGCAAGCGGGACTGCTCCCAGTCGCACGGCACATCGCGAATGAATTGGAACTCAGCGGGGTGCTTCATATAGTTCTCGGGCAGGTCGCACGCCATCTGGAGCGGCGAGTACATAGTAACAAAGAGTCCGAGTTGGTTGGCAATAGTAGAGTGTACGCGGGTGTTCGGCTGCACAGGGTTGTCGAAATTGAACACACCCGGGGTATAGTCAGCGGGACCGGCAAGCATACGCGTAAAAGGCAACGTAGCCACATGGGAAGCGGGACTTCCGCCGTCGGCACTCCATGCGTTCCACTCCTGACCGCGGATACCCTCCTGGGTGAAGAAATTGGGGTATGTACGGCAGAGACCGGTAGGCATCACGGGTTCGTGGTTGTCGATGCAGACATGGTGGCGGGCTGCGGTCTCGATGACACGGCGATAGTGGCGCACACCCGACTGTGAGCGGTTGTACTGTTTGCCGTCCACGGTGGTGATGATGGGGCTGACATAGCCGGTCTTGACCGAGTGCATACCGTAATGCTCCATATAGTTGTACGCCTCGTCCAGTTCGTTCTCGTACTGGGCAGCGTTGCCCTGTGTCTCGTGGTGGAAGACAATCTCCACGCCGCGGCTGTGGGCATATTGTGCCAAATAATCGATATCGTAGTCGGGATAGGGTTTGACAAAAGAGAACTTGGCATCAGGGTCGGTGCCGTCCCATGCTTCCCAGCCTTCGTTCCATCCCTCGGCGAGGACACCGCCGAAGCCGTTGTCGGCAGCGAAATCAATGTAACGCTTCATATTCGCCGTGGTGGCACCATGGATAGGACCTTGGCTCCACGTCATCGTCTTGAGGTGCATACCCCACCAGATACCGATGAACTTCATCGGGTGAATCCACGAAGTGTCCTCAATACGGCAGGGTTCGTTGAGGTTGAGCATAATGCGCGATGCCAGCAGTCCGCGCAGGTCATCGGCGACAACCATCATACGCCACGGGGTCTGCCATACGCCTGACTCATACGCCGCCACGCCATTTTGCCAAGGAGTGAGGTAAGTGCGGATAGTATTGCCCGCATAGTAAAAGTTCTCGGCAGGGTAGTCGGTGAGGTTGGCTTCGTGGAGGAAGCCGTAACCGCCCTCGGCAAACTCGAGTGTTATGGGCGAGCAGGTGGTGTCTTTCTGCGAGACGGGTTCGCGTGTCCAAAGGGCTTCGTAGTACTCGGTGCGCCACGGGATAGACCACGCCTGCGGTTCGCGGACGAAACGGTACTCTGTTTTCTCGTCCATAACGACCATACTGTCGGTGTTGGAGGGGAACACGTATCGGAAAGCGAAGCCGTCGTCAAAAGCACGGAAGACGATGTCCATTCGGGTTCCCGACTCGTGCTGCAAGTGTGCAGTGAGTTGGCGGTAATGGTTGCGGATAAGACGCTCCTCGCCCCAGACGGTCTCCCACGTCTCATCGAAAGAGGCGGTGTCCGTACCGAGAAGGGTAAAACCGCGGCTGAGGTCTTTGTCCGCCAGCACCAGTCCGAGAGCCGACCAGTCGAGCATCGGGGTACCCTTGCGCGAGAGACTGTACTCGGGGTTGCCGTTGTCAGCGAGACGGAAGGAAATTTTTAAGTTGTCGCCAGGGGACGAGACCGTGGTTTTCTGTTGGCAGGCAGTCAGCGTGAGAGCCGCTAATACTATACATCCTAAAAGTTTCTTCATTTGTATATTCTGTTGTTTCCGTTAAAAGATTCTTTGTTACTCCATCAATGCTCGTTAAAAACCGCGGACGAGGCGTCCGCGTCCCCGGAAAGGCTCCGTTAATTGTCGTTAATGGACCGTTAATGGATTGTCTATGGATTGCCCTGCGGGCAATCGACGACGCGAGCCGCGTCGTCCCCCAGCCGTGTATCCCTTGCTGAAACTGTGCTGAAAGGAACGGTCAAAGTACGATATGGGTACGGCGTGGTCAGCATAATCAACCGATTATCTACCGTGTATCTACCGTATATCTACCGTATATCTACCGTGTATGTACCGTAAAAATACCGTAGTTGTCGGCGTGAGGTCAGCGGGGGTTAGATAGAGGGGTAGCCGGTGGATTGCTTGATGTTTTTGTTGCGCTCGAGTTCGAGTTGCGGGATAGGCTGCACGTAACTCTCGTCGCCTTTCCATGTGATAGGTCCGTGGGAGGTCTTCTCATAGTACGCCGCCTCGTCGGCACCGATACGGTAGCGGCGCAGGTCGAACCACCATTGCCCTTCGGCAAAGAGTTCCGCCCAACGCTCATAACGGAGCGGGTTGTTTGCCAGCGGGTCGGTATCGAAATACGCGCGAGTGCGGTCGGAGAGCGAAGTATAATCGTAGGGGCAAGCCGCATCGGGATTGTAGCCATAGGCACGGCGGTGCACCTTGTTGACATACTCGAGGGCGGTAGCGGGAGCCTCGTCAGCCATCAGTTCGGCATAGAGCAGATAGATGTCCGCAAGGCGAATGATGTAGAAATTGCAGTTGGAAGATTCGTTCCAGCCATATTCTCCGCTTCCCATCTCTGTGCCGCGGATATTGGTATATTTGCGGTGCTGCCATGCAAGGCGGTCGGGACGGCTGTTGGTCTCCGAGGAGCGGTCATAGACCGTGGTGCGTCCCTTGGCATCGATGTATTCGTCCACATAGGGTTGCCCTGCATTGAGCATCAGACGGGGATCGACTTTCGACGGGTCGTTTTTGAGGGCAAGAGCCTCGGCACGGTAGTTGGGGGTATTGATTTTGTATGGGAAATTCTCCAACGAGCGTTTGCCGCTATAGTCGTAATCGGGGTTGAAGGTCAGACGCGGAACGGTATCACCATAGAAATTCCAGAAGCCGAAACGGGCGATATTGCGGTCGTGTACAAAGTTGTTGCCCCACTGCGACGACTTGGCGGAGATGATGACATCGTATTGCAGCGTGAGGGGGTCGGTTTTGTCCTCTCGTCCTTTGCGGAACTTGATATCCAAATTGACATACCATGGTGCATAGACCATCGGCATACCCGAGCCTGTGGTGTAGTCTTCCCACGGACCGTCCTGCTTGGAGTTGCTGGTCATGGTGAGTTCGTAGAGCGACTCGGCATTGTGTTCGTTGGCTTCGTTGCCGAAGAACATATCCTTGTATATCTCGCTGCTAACCAAGTGTTTGCCGCTGTTGTTGATAATGTCTTCGAGGAGGGCTTTGACCTTGTCGCGGTTCTCGGGGAAGATATAGAGCGACTGCATATAGATTTTGGCAAGCAGCCCCTTTGCCGCCCATTCGGTGGCACGGAACTCGTCCTCGGTATGCCCTTTGAGCAACTCGACCGCCTTGTTGCAGTCGTCAATCATAAACTGCCACGTATCGCGCACCGTCTCGCGGCTGAGTTTCAAGCCCTCGACATCGGAGATGACGCGGTCGATTTTGGCAAAGCCGAGTCCGTCGGGGTCAAGTTCGAAGAAAATCTGCGCATGCCAATATGCCAAAGCGCGGTTGAAATAGCACTGCCCAAGGTCGTAGTCGAGGGTGGCGTTCTCGTCAGTCTTGCCGTAATGCTCGCGGTAGAACTCGATGCCCTCGATACCCGTGGATGCCAGTTTCATCCACTTGCAGAGGTCGGTGTAGGTGGTAGTGAGATGGACAGACGAGATACTGGTGTAGTTGTCCTGCATGGTAGCACGCTCGTCGTAGGAGCCGTAGAGGTCGGTGGTGTGGTCGTAGAGCCATACGCCCATCGGAAACCAGTAGAAAGCGTAGGTGCCAATGGCATGGTCTTGCGCATACGCCGCCGTGACCAACTGGTCCACCTGCTCCATCGTGGCAGGGAAATTGGAGGTGCTAAGGGTCTGCGGATTGGATATATCGAAGAAATCCTTGCAACCGGCGAGGGTGGCGGCTGCTATGAGCAGGATGGCTATTGCTTGATTTTTCATATTGCTTGATTTTTAGGGGTTCTAGGGGTTCTAGTTAATCTAGTTAATCTAGTTAATCTAGTTGTTCTAGTTGTTCTAGGTTTTTAGAAGGTTACGTCCAAGCCGAAGGAGAACAGGCGGGATGGCAAGTAGCGATTCTGGGTGTCCACGTTGTACATCAGGCTGTTGCCGCCGATTTCGGGGTCGATACCCGAGTACTTGGTGATAGTGAACAAGTTCTGTGCCGAGAAATAGATACGCAGTTTCTCCATCTTCGCCTTGCGGCTGTATTTCTGCGGGAGGGTATAGCCGAATGACAAGTTCTTGAGTTTTAGGTAGTCGCCTTTCTCCACCAGATAGCCCGACACGGTGGAGTAGTTTTTGTTGGCAGCACCGTCGCCGATGACCGAACCGCTCTCGTCGAGATAACCTACACGCGGGTCGGAAGTAACGGTGGTGTTACCCTTGCCGAAGCACGAGGTATTGAAGATAGCCGCCGTGGTGTTGTCGGACATAAACATGTGGGTGTAGGGTTTGACGAGGTTCATAATGTCGAAGCCAAAGGCACCGTTGAACACCAACGCGAGGTCGAAGCCCTTGTAGGCAAACGACATATTGATACCCATCGTCATCTTCGGCCACGGATTGCCGATATACTTGCGGCTGGCGGCGGTAACTCGCCCTTGCCCGTTGTCGCTGTAGATGAGGTCGCCCACGCCCGTATTCTGACGCTGGTAGTAGATACCTATCTCTTTCTTGTCGGCATTGAGCGGCTGCCCGTTGTCGGCAAAACCGTAGGGGTGGTTGGGGTTCTGCTCACGCCATTTGTCAAGGGCGTATTGGTTGTATTCGTCCACCTGCTCCTGGGTCTGGAAGATACCGAGTACCTCGTAGCCGTAGAAAAGCGACATCGGGTTGCCGTCCTCGGTGCGGGTCAGGAGCGGCCACGATGCATCAGCACCTTTGTCAATAGTGGATGCGCCCGGCTTGTCGCCCACCTGCTTAACGAGGTTTTGGTTGAACGACATGTTCACGCCGATGCTGTATTGGAAGTCCGATTTGCGGTCCTGCCACTGGATGCTCACCTCGTGTCCCTGGTTCTCCACCAGCCCGGCATTGAAATAGACGGGTACGGTGTTGGCGGGGTCGTCGGACGAGAAATAGTAACTCATACCGCTTGTGAGGCAGAGCGCACCGCGGTAGAGCATATCGCGCGTCTGGCGGTTATAGTAGTCGTAAGTAAGGGTCAGGCGGTTGTTGAAGAAACCGAGATCGATACCGGCATCCACCTGATTCACCTCCTCCCACTTGAGGTCTTCGTTGCCGAGGATAGCGATCCACGCGCCCGTCTGCCCAATCTCGCCGTTGTCGAAAGCGTGCGACACGCCCGACATCGAATAGGTGGACTGGTACATATACTGCGGGATATTGTCGTTACCGAGGATACCCCACGAAGCACGTATCTTCGCATTGGAGAGCCAGTCGGCAGCACTCGTCTCCTTGATGAAGTTCTCCTCGCTCATACGCCAGCCCGCATTCACCGAGGGGAAGAAGCCCCAGCGGTTCTTCTTGACAAAACGGTCGGACGCATCGGCGCGGAAATTGACCGCGAGGAGGTATTTGCTCTTGTAGTCGTAGTTCAAACGGGCAAACGCCGAACCGCGCCGCTCTTGCGGGATAGCATCGGAAGCGTCTTTGGTAGCCCCCGCCGAACCCAGTGCAATAGACGAAGCCACAGGGATAGGGAAACCGTAGGTGCTGACCGAGAGGTCGTAGCCGTCGTATTTCCACCACTCGGTACCAATCATCGCCTTGAAGCCGTGGTCGCCCCAACGCTCGTCGTAGGTCAGCACGGAGTTGAACATCAGTTTGAGGTTGGTGCCCGAATAAGAATCCAACTGACCGCCGTCCACGCCCACCTGTACGGGACCGAAGTCCATATACTCGGTGAAATAGCGTTTGGAGTAGGCACCGAGTGCCGCCGAACCCGTGGTACGCCATGTGAGCCCCTTGACGAACTCCACATTCAAGTAGGCTTGGGCATTGACGTAGTAGTTGTTGTCCTGAATATCGTGGTATGCGGCTTCGAGACCGGCAAAGTTAGGTCCCGAACCGACCGAAGTGGGAGTCTGTGCGTAGTCGCCGTTCTCATCTTTCACTTCTGCCACCGGCACGGTACGGAAAGGCACCGTGTGGTTGTATATCGACGAATTGGTCGAGGGGTTGGTCTGCGTCATCGCGCCATACACCGACTCGCCTATCGAAACATGCTTGCCCAGTTTGTGGTCGAGGTTGGTGCGGAAGGAATAGCGTCTTGCACGCGTATCCATATAGGTACCTTTCTCGTCGAGGAAACCTACAGACATAAACATCTTCGTTTTCTCCGTGCCGCCACTGACCGACACGTTGTATTCCTGCTCGATACCCGTACCGAACATCACCTTCATCCAGTCGGTATTCGGCAGTTCGCTTGCGCTTGTTGCGCCCAGCAACTCGAGGGTATTGCCCGTACCCCATGCGTCACGGGCACGAATCCAGTCCTCGGTACCGAGAAGTTGGATATTCGAATTGATATTGCGCCAGCCTACACGGGCATTCACGTCCACCTGTGTGCGCTCGGCACGACCTTTCTTGGTAGTGATAAGAATGACACCACCCGCAGCCTGCGAACCGTAGATAGCCGCCGAACCTGCATCTTTCAGCACCTCGATAGACTCCACATCGCGCATATTGAAGTTAAAGCCTGCATCCTGCGCCACACCGTCCACCACGTAGAGCGGAGCCATACCGTTGAGCGACCCCGCACCGCGAATCATAATCTCGGCTGCCTCACCCGGCGAACCGCTACCCTTGGTAACCGTTACACCCGCAGCCAGACCCTGCAGCGACTCGGCAAGCGACTTGGAGGAGAAGTCGGCAATCTCTTTGGACGACACCGACGAGATACTGCCCGTTACGTCGCTGCGCTTCTGCGTACCGTAACCAATCACCACCACATCGTCCAGCACCTCCACATCTTCCTGCAGCGTAACGTTGTAAACCGACTGATTGGCAGTTACTTTGATGTTCTGCGACTTATAGCCGACATACGACACCACCACCTGTTTGCCTGCGGCAACGTCCAACGTGTAGTGTCCGTCGAGGTCGGTAATCGTACCGTTGCTCGTGCCGGCTTCGGCTATACTGGCACCGATAACAGGCTCGCCTTTCGAGTCCGTTACCACGCCTTCTATTGGCATTGCCTGCAACGCCACCGCCGCAGCCAGACCTGCCATACACAAAAATACTCTATGAAAGATGTGCTTCATACGTGTATCTATATAAGGTTCGCTTATTGTTTCCTACGCACACGCTTACGTGGTGCGAGAGAAAATAAAGAAATAAAGAGTTTTTTCATAATGCGCATCATAAGCGCATCATAAGCGGAATAACCCGTTAATAACCCGAT
>DKEG01000001.1:20199-54757 GCA_002452095.1 Bacteroidales bacterium UBA6828
AATCACCTACTAATCACCTACTCTTGATAGCATAAGGGTACGGGGAAACGAAAACAGAGACTGTCCGACCGGTTTGTCGGACAGTCTCCTATTATGAATTTTTATTTTACAATAGTGCCGAGAGCGTTGTATTTCACTCCGTTGTGCAAAATGTAGAGTTGACCACCCTCAATGAATTTGCCTGCTTTCTCACCGTTGCCTGCTACTACATCTTCGATAGCGGTTGCGAGTACGCACGGAGCAGCGTAACCTTGAACGCTCTGTCCCCACATAGTTTCCTCAAAATCATCGGTATAGAAATCCTCACTTGTTTTAGTTCCTGTGTAAGGAATAGTAGCAAACACGCAATCCGAACCGGGAGCAGTCATATCACCAGCCTCCAAATACCACATGGCACCAGCATTATCTTCTGTATATTCAAACCCGAAGATCTGACCATATACATACAGGATAGAGTCCGTTTTCAAAACATCAGCCTTTTTCTCTGCATCAACCAATACTTGTGCAAAGTTTACGGTCATACCATACACATTACCATTAATCTGCTTTACACGGCGAACATCTCCTTGTGTATCACCACGACTTGTCCAGATGTTTACTGCAATGCCACGATTTGCACCTTCAACGATAGGTGTTGCTTTCAACCAATCAACCAATGATGTGCCCGTAATGTCGAAAGCAATGGTTACAGTCTCATCGGTTTCAAAGTCGTTAGCGGCAGCAAATTCGCCTTTCGCGCAATCGTACTTCACAATGTAACGACCATCTGCACCAACAGGGTTGTTGAGTTCGTAAGCGGCTGCGCCAAGACTTACCAAAGCGGCAGCAAGAACAAAAGTAATCTTTTTCATGATTATAAAAATTTAGTTGTTAAATAAAAAGTTGTGTCTCCGCCATTGGAGTGCGTCTTCCGTAAGACCGCCCACTTCAATGTTTTGACGCTGCAAAGTTACTGCTACCCGACAACATAGCGAAACAATATGATGAAAATATAGACAAAATAGCAGCCATATCATTTTCTTATTATACATAGTATAATAAATATAGTATTTGCACAAAAGCAATATAGAATATTTATGGTTGATATACAGCCATATTTTCATCTTAATTGCCCCCTGTCTATACCTCCTTTTGGCAATATCGAAAAAAAGATGTAACTTTGCATATCGTTTTCAGAAATACCTTAATAATACACCTGATGAAGAACTTTATTACACAAATTCTATTGGCATTTTCACTCTTATGGATTGCAGGTAGTGTGCCTGCGTGGGCATTCACACAGGAAGATATTGCTTTTTTGGAGGAGGAACTCGCCAAGAAAGAAGCGTACAATGCCATCAAACAGCATCGTATTGATTCTATCCGGGACGCCGACACCAACACCTACGCACAACTACTGGCACTCACAAAGGAGTACCAGTCCTATTCATACGACACGGCGACCATATATGTGGAAAAACTCATAGACGAAGCCACGCACCTCAACTCGCACGAGAAGATGGTGCAGGCCCAAACCCGCCATGCATTTATATTTCTCAGTTCGGGTCTGTTCAAAGAAAGTGCGGATGTATTGGAGCAGATGGCAGACGATGTTCCCGCCTGCCCGCCCGATATACAGGCGGACTACTACATCACCTACTCGCGTCTGCTATACGATATGGCGGACTATACGCACGGACAACTCGCCAACGACTACCGCACACAGGGGCATAAGATGAGCGAACAGGCACTGCGTCTCATCAACCCGCAAGATACGGCACACTACTGGCTCACGGCAGCGCAATATGCGATGAAGCAAAACGATGAGGCACTCGCCATAGAGCGTTTTGAACGGGCTTTGGGCTGCTCTGCCATCTCCGAACACAACCGCGCCATTGCCTACTCGTCTATGGGAGCGTTGTACGAAGTACTGGGCGACAAGCCCCGCTCGGAGCACTACTGGATACTGGCTGCCATAGCCGACCTGCACAGTTGCACCAAAGAGGCCATCGCTATGAGTATGGTGGCGCAAATGCTCTACCGGCAAGGCGACATCGACCACGCTGCACACTATATCAAAGAGGCGATGGACGATGCCAATTTCTACAATGCACGCCACCGGCAACTGAGTATAGGCAAGATTATTCCCATCATTGAGCAGCAGCAATTGGATACACTGCAAGAACAAAGCCACCGTATCCGCCGCCTGAATGTGTGTCTGTATCTGCTATTGCTGGTGCTGTGCCTTGCCGTGGTGCTGCTCTACAACCGCCACTGCGCCCTGCGCCGCACCGAAGAGGTTATACAACAATCCAACAACCGCCTGACCGAGGCAAACCGCATCAAAGAGGAGTGTATAGCCACCTTCCTTTGCAACGAAAGTACGGTGTATAGCAAACTGGAGAAATATCAGCGCTATGTAAAACGCAAGACACAGGAGCGGCGGTTCGACGAACTGCAGTCGATACCGCAATATGTGGACATACGCACACTGCGCAACGATTTCTACAAGCGTTTTGACACGATGTTTCTGCACATATTCCCCGATTTTGTAGAGAAATTCAACGGTCTGCTGCGCCCCGAATGTCGTATTGAGTTGCGGCAAGGTGAACTGCTCAATGCCGAACTGCGTATCTTCGCCCTAATGCGCCTCGGCATCACCGACAACCAGCAGATAGCCAACCTGCTCGACTACTCTATCAACACCATCTACACCTATAAGACCCGTATCAAGAATGCCTCCGCACTACTGCCGGAGGAGTTCAGCCGAAGGCTGATGGAGATTTAATGCACAATTAGAGGGTGGCGGCGAAGGACTCGGCTGTGGCAAGTTGATCGATTTTGCCGACGTCCATCATTCTGTAACCGGTGGGGATATATCCGTATAGCGGCTGCGTGGCACATAGGTTCAGATAGAGGTCTATCAGCGAGAACTTGCAGCCTTTCTGTGCGATGGTAGTTTCCATATTCCCAAATATCACCGGCGAGAGTATCTGCATACCCGAGAAAGCCAAACGCCGGAACGTACAGGCATCGGGCACCCCCGCCGGTCTCAACTCACCCGTAACAATGTTGGTCCAGCCGTGCAAGCGCAAGCCGCTATCGAACAGCAGATAACGCTGTGTCTGCCGCGGACTGACCACCAACAGTCCAAGCATATCGGGGCTGTAGGCTTTCGCCAAATCCTCAATACAGATATTGCTCAATATATCCACATTGCACGCCAAGACGGGAGTCCCGCTTCCGTCACAGAGCAGGTCTTTTGCCTTATATAGCCCCCCACCCGTTTCCAAGAGTTGCCCACGCTCGTCGCTGACGGCTATTTGGCAACCGAAATTATCATTGGTATGCAGATAGTCGATGATTTGGTCGGCAAAATGGTGCACGTTCACCACCATCTCCCCAATCCCTGCATTGCGCAGTTTCTCTATCTGCCATTGCAGCAACGTCTTGCCCGCTATGGGCAATAGGGCTTTGGGCATTGTGTCGGTCAGCGGCTTGAGACGTGTGCCCAATCCCGCCGCAAAAATCATAGCCTTCATATATAATTATGAATTATGAATGAGGAATTATGAATGAGGAATACATTAAGGGAGCGTTTCTTCGATATGTTGTTCGCAGTGAATGAGATGCACCCGCACGCCGTATTTGTCGTGCAGATGGTGTGCCGTGGCTTCCGCCGAATAGACGCTCCGGTGTTGCCCGCCCGTGCAACCGAAGCAGACCTGCAGATGAGTAAAGCCCCGCTCGATAAACCGCTCCACATGGTGATCCACCAAGGCATAGACATTATCCAAAAACACCAATATCTCGCCATCCTGCTCCAAGAAATCTATGACGGGTTTATCTCTGCCTGTCAGCAACTTATATTGTTCATACTTACCCGGATTGTGCGTAGAACGGCAGTCGAACACATATCCGCCTCCGTTGCCCGACTCATCGGCAGGAATACCCCGCTTGAACGAAAACGAGCAGACAGTAACCGTCAAAGCGGGCTTCGCTTGTGGTACGGCTTGCGCAGGCAGAACCGCCAAAGGAAGCGACTGCAACCGGCGGCTGACCTCGTAGATATACGGATACTCCTTCTGCAAGTCGGCGTGCCGGTCGAAAAGACGTTGCAGGTTACGCAACGCATAGGGAATAGACTCAACAAAGTGCTTTTTCCGCTCAAACAAACCTCTATATCCGTATGCTCCCAGCACCTGCAAAGTACGGAAAAGCACGTAATGCGGCAAGGTTTTAACAAAGGCCGCCCTGTCAAAAGTCCGCCCTTGCCGTTGATAAATCTGCGTCTGCTCATCTATATACTCCTCTATCAGTTTCTCCCGTACCTCTTCGGAGAAATTCGCCTTTGCCTGCCAGAGAAACGATGCCACATCGTACTGCACCGGACCTTTGCGCCCACCTTGGAAATCAATAAAATACGGTATATCCTCGCCATTGACAGACACCACCATCACATTGCGGCTTTGGCAGTCGCGGTACATAAAACCCGGTATCTGTTCCCCAAGCAGCGTATCCGCCAACCTATCGAAATCGTCCTCCAAACGGTTCTCCGATAATTCGATACGTGTGCCTTTCAGGAAGCAGTACTTCCAATAGTTCAAATCCCACAGGATACTACGGCGGTCGAACTCCGCAACGGGGTAACACACGCTCCAATCCAGCCCCTCTGCACCCTCGGTCTGGATATGCGCCAGTGCACGCATAGTCGTTGCGAGGAGCCCCGTTTCCTGCTTGGAGAACACCCCTGTAGCACGTCCGCGGGCAATATAATCAAACAGGAGCGTGCTGCCCAAATCGGTCTGGGTATAACTCATCCCGTCTTCGCTCACACCTAATACTTCGGGTACAGGCAGCCCCAGTTGCCGGAAATGCCGTGCCATAGTGATAAAAGCACGGTTTTCCTCCCGCGATGTACCTTCCACACGGATAACCGATGTGCCGTCGGCTTCCTTTTCACGGAAATATCTCCTGTTGCTCCCCGAACCCGAAATGGGCTGTTTGTTGTTGCTCGTAGCCATACATAGTCAATTTGCCACAAAGATACCACAAAAAACGGAGATACACAAATACCATATAAAAAACTTAGGTGATTCTTAGGTGATTCATAGGTTATTCTTAGGTTATTCTGCATAGAATATGTGGGGAATGAACGTGCTTTTTATGCTGACAGAACAGCCATTCTGTGTTATAGGTTGTGTATATCGCAAAAAAGCAGTAACTTTGCGGGCAAATAAAAAAGCATACACATAAAAAGCATACACAATGAATATATCCATAGTTGTTCCCCTGTTCAACGAAGAAGAATCGCTACCGAAACTATATGAATGGATAGCCCGCGTGATGTATGAGAACCATTTCTCATACGAAATCATCTTTGTCAACGACGGCAGTACCGACAATTCGTGGCAGGTGATCGAAGATCTGAAGAAGCAAGCCGATGCGGGCAAACAAGGCGAAATACACGGCATCTGTTTCCGACGCAACTACGGCAAATCGGCAGCACTCTACTGCGGTTTCCGTGCCGCACAGGGCGATGTGGTGATCACTATGGATGCCGATCTGCAAGACTCGCCCGACGAGATACCCGGGCTCTACAAGATGATTACGGAAGAGGGTTTCGACCTCGTCTCAGGGTGGAAAAAGAAACGCTACGACAACAAACTCACCAAGAACCTGCCCAGCAAACTGTTCAATGCTACGGCACGCAAGGTTACAGGGATTCCGCTCCACGATATGAACTGCGGACTGAAAGCCTATCGCAAGGAGGTGGTGAAGAACATAGAAGTCTTCTCCGAGATGCACCGTTACATTCCCTATTTGGCAAAGAACGCAGGTTTCACCAAGATCGGAGAGAAAGTGGTGGTACACCACAAGCGCGAGTTCGGCGTGTCCAAATTCGGTATGAACCGCTTTATCAACGGCTATCTGGACTTGATGACGCTGTGGTTTCTCAACAAGTTCGGCAAGCAGCCGATGCACTTTTTCGGTTTCATCGGTTCGCTGATGTTCTTTATCGGCTTTGTAGCAGTTATCGTAGTGGCAACTATGAAACTGCACGCCCTCACACACGGCGTACACGCTATGCTATTGGGTACGAACCCCTATTTCCACATCGCTATCCTGATGATGATACTCGGATGTATGCTTTTCCTGGCAGGCTTCCTCGGCGAACTGATCATCCGCAACTCCCAGTCCCGCAACGACTATCTGATCAAAGAAGAGATTTAGTCTGTATTCAATATAATAAAAAGCAACCGGCTGCCTGTATATCACAGACAGCCGGTTCTGCATTTGTGTACTTTAGGTTCTACAGCAATGTCTTAGCCTCTTCTTTGAGGGCGGATAGGGCTATGGAATTGGGAGTGGCACCATTGGTGGCGTAGGCGGTAATGAGGGTCTTGGCATAGTCGAGACTGCTGCTACCCTCGGGCATAGAGGCTGCCATAGCCGTTACAAACGCTCCCATCTCGTCACGGGCGTGAATGATTTTGTCCCACACCTCATCGCTGACATAGATTTGCTGACTCAGGTTGTGGTCGTATTCCAAACGGATAGTGCGGAGCAGTTGCTGTTGCACTTGCGCAAGCGTCATCTCTTGCAGGTTCATCTCCACCAGCATACGCTCGGGCGTAGTACGCTCAAGAAGAAGGGTCAGCCGCTCGTATGCACGCAGGCGGATTGGCGATATTTCCTTTTGCGAGAGGCGTTTCAGTTCCCAGAGACGTTTTTCCTGCTCGTTGTTGAACAGTTTGTGCATTACCAACCACGTAGCCAACAGCACAATCAGTGCCGGTATCGAATAAGCGAGTATCTCCATTTCTTTTAATTATGAATGATGAATTATGAATGATGAATTACGGTTGCAAAGATAGTACAAAATTAAGAAACCTGCAAATCCGGTTCTTTATTCATTGTTCTTCGTTCTTTGTTCTTTGTCCATTGTTCCATTACAGCATATCGGCGAGAGTGAGGGCGGTCATTGCCTCCACGACAGGGACGGCACGAGTGGCGACACAGGCATCGTGACGGCCGGGGACGGTGCGGGCTATACTGGGCGTAGGTTTGAAAACACAGCGGAAAGTAATGGGCGTACCGTCGGCAATCCCCCCCGATATACCGCCCGATATGGCATTGGCTTCGCTGCCGCGGAGCGCAATACCCTCGAAACCCGTGCCGTAGTCGAATCCTTTGCAGGCGTTGATACTCATTATGGCAAAGGCAAGTCGGGCTTGCAGTTTGTCGAAGATCGGTTCACCCGTGCCAATAGGGACCCCCGTAATAGTGCAGCGGATGATACCTCCGACAGAGTCGCCGTCGGCACACACGGTGCGGATGACTTCCCCGAAACGCTGCGGGTTGGTCTCCGTACCGACCTGTATGAGTTCGGCACGGATATGAATACCTTTGGCACGCAGTATCTGCTTGGCGATACACCCCGCCACCACACGGGCTGCCGTCTCGCGTGCGGAAGCACGTCCGCCGCCGCGCCAGTCGCGGATACCGTATTTCTGCTGATAAACCTGATCGGCATGCCCGGGACGATAGTTATGTTTGAGCCATTCATAATCCTCGGGGCGGGCATCACGGTTGCGGATTAGGAATGCGATGGGTGTACCGAGAGTAACACCGTCGAGGACACCGCTCAACCACTCCACTTCATCGGGTTCGTGCTTGGCACGCTCGGACGCACCGGCAACGCCCTGCCCCGACCGGCGCAGCAGTTCGCTGCGAACAAGGTCGAAATCGATATGCAAGCCCGACGGTACTCCGTCGAGCACCCCGCCGACAGCCGCCCCGTGCGACTCACCGAAAGAAGTAAAAACAAAATGAGAGCCAAATGAGTTCATTGTGTATGGTTTTATAAAATCTCGCCAAACAACAGAAATATGCAGAATATGCATTATAAAAAATGTATATATGCATAAAAACGATGGCTTATCCCCCGCTCAAGGACCAATTCTTTCTACGTCCTTTCTACGTCTTTTCTACGTCTTTTCTACGTAATCGGTATTATGAAGTATGCGAATTGCATACTATGCATATTTTACCCGGATATTCCCCGTATGTTGCTCTGCAAAATTACAACAAAATTTGCGGGTATGCAAAAAAAAGAGTAACTTTGCACGTTTTGAAAGTAACACTAACTGAAATTATATGAAAAAGACCGTTTTTTCCGTATTACTACTGGCAGTGGTGGGTTTGCTTTGCAGTTCGGCAGGCAAACGCCCCGTTACCCTATTTATGGTGGGTGATTCGACTATGGCAGACAAAGAAGAGTTGGATATATCTCCCGAGCGCGGTTGGGGGCAGTTGTTTCCCACGTACCTGACGGGCAATATCGTGGTAGAGAACCATGCACGCAACGGACGCAGCACCAAATCGTTCATAGCGCAAGGGCGCTGGGCGGAGGTGATGAACCGTGTAAAGAAAGGCGACATTGTGCTGATACAATTCGGGCATAATGATGCGAAGCAATCCGATTCGTTGCGATATACGCCGATTGCGGACTACGAGCAGAACCTGATGCAGATGATCAGCGAGGCGCAGAAAAAGAAAGCGCACGTGATACTCTGCACGCCTATCTCGCGCCGCTATTTCAAGGACGGCGTATTCTACCCCCGCCACGGGGGTTACCCTGATGCGGCACGGCGTGTAGCGCAGCGGATGAATGTGCCTTTGCTGGACTTGGAGAAGAGTACGGCAGAATGGCTGACCAACCTCGGCGATGAGCAGAGCAAACAGTACTTTATGAACGTGGCTGCGGGCGAGTGCCTCAAATACCCGGAAGGAAAAACCGACAACACGCACTTGCGCGAAGCAGGGGCGTTGGAGGTGGGACGCCAAGCCGCAGAGCAGATGAAAGCATTGGACTTGAAATGGCTGTCGAAATATATCACATTGGACAACAACGAGGTGGTTTATACAACCCCCTGCGGAGTACACTACTAATGTGTAATGCGTAATTTGTAATTTGTAATTAATGAAGAGACAAGCAATACTACTGTTGTCTTTGGTTATCGGGTCGTCGGCTCTGTTTGCCGAGCGGGTGGAGATGCTGCCTTTCGGTGATATGGAGCAATGGACGGTACGGTATATCAAAGAATCGAAACTGCTGGGGGGGAACACACGCACGCTCTATTGCGTAGCACCAACCGACACCATACGCAAGAATGCACCCTATGTATATGGCAAGACAGGCAGTCCGTGGTCCACAAGCAATGCATACGCCAATGTGATAGGCATCGAGAAATCGGCTTGCACGGCAGTACCGGAGCGCAGGGGGAAAGATGGTACGTGCTGCCGGTTGGACGTATCTATGTTGGGTGTACGCGTAATGGGAATGATTGATATACAAGTGCTTGCCGCAGGTACGCTCTATACGGGGCGGACGATAGAGCCGATCACGAGTGCAAACGACCCATACAAGAACATCGATTTCGGTGTACCTTTCACAAAGCGTCCGACGGCGTTGCAATTCGACTACAAGTGCCTAATCTCGCCCGAGAACTGGGTGTGGTATGCCAAGGGCTTAAGCAAACCGCGCAAACAGGACGGACACGACGAGGCAGAGGCGTACCTGTATCTGCAGCACCGCTGGGAAGACGAGGACGGCAATATCCACTCGGTGCGCGTGGGCACGGCTTATGAGCGGTATAACAAATCGCAGTTGGAATGGCAGAACGGGCACCGCATCCCCATCCACTACGGCGACATCACGGGCGAACCGTGGTTCAAACCCTATATGGGTTTCAACACCAACCAGCGTGCGATGAACTCGAAGGGCAAGATGGTGCCTATCCAAGAAGAGGGTTGGGACGCCACCAAGCAACCGACACATATTGTGATTATGCTCACAGCGGGACGCTACGAGGCGTTTGTAGGGCATGCAGGCAACGTGATGTGGGTGGATAATGTAGCACTTGTTTACGACAAATAACCGTGGCATCCTGGTATTCATTATCATTGTCGGACTATTGCCTGTTGGGCGCATTGGGGCTTGTTTTTGTGTTTCAGGTGTATTTCTACGCCCGCTATATGGCGGCACCTGCACGCAAGATTCGCCGTGACCGAGAGGCTCAACCACCTGACATCCACCTGACATCCACCAGTGTTTCGCCGCAAGGTGTGTCGGTGATTGTATGCGCCCGCAACGAGGGATACCACCTCGAGCCGTATCTGCAGTCGCTGCTCACGCAGGATTATCCGCTCTATGAGGTGATTGTGGTGGATGACGGTTCGGAAGACAACACCTCGGCGGTGATTGACTCCTATATATCGCGCGACGCGCGTATGCGCACAACGTTTGTGCCACGCGAGGCGCAAGTGGGCAGTTCCAAGAAGTTGGCACTGACATTAGGCGCAAAGGCGGCGAAATATGATTATCTGCTTTTGACAGATGCCGATTGTCGCCCCGAATCGACGCATTGGATCAGCGAGATGATGCACGGGTTCGACAAGCCCGAGACGGAGGTGGTTCTCGGTTACGGAGCCTACTTCAAGGACAAAGGGGAGATCAACCGTCTGGTGCGGTTTGACACGCTGTTCAACGGATTGCACTATCTAGGTGCCGCCTTGTGCAAGCACCCGTATATGGGTGTGGGGCGCAACCTTGCTTATAAAAAATCGCTGTTCTTCGAGAGTGGCGGTTTCTCGCACCTGATGACCGAGCGGGCGGGCGATGACGACCTGTTTGTCAACCGCGTGGCAACGGGAAAAAACACTTCGGTAGTGGTATCGCGCGACAGCCTGACGTGGTCGGTATCGAAACATACACTGCGCGAATGGCTGCTACAGAAACGCAGGCACTTGAGCGTATCGCCAAAATACCGTCCGGCTACGAAATTCCGTCTCGGCATAGAGCCGATGACGCGCGGATTGTTCTATGCACTGCTGATTACGATAATCGTATACGGGTCGCCCGTGACGTGGATTGCGGCGGCAACACTGTTTGCAGCACGGATGCTGATGCAGATACTGATCATTGATATATCCGCATGGCGAATGGGATTGTCCTTGTTCGGATTGAGCGTGGTGTGGTACGATATTTGTCTGCCGTTAGTAACGCTGTATATGCTTGTTACACAGCCGTTCCGCCCGAAGCAGCGGTGGTGATAAATTAATGTGTAAATTTGTAAATGTGTAAATTAATGGCAGAACGGGCTGTTTTAGAAAACATATAATTGACCATTAATTAACCATTAATACAACGCATAGCCATTAACGTGCAACCATTAACGCGTAGCCACTAACGCGTAGCCACTAACGCAACGCCATTAACGTGCAACCACAAACATTTGCGAAGCAAATAACAAACACGAAGTATATATTATGGAAGAAAAGAAACTGAACATCAACCTCACGCCCGAAGTAGCGGAGGGTACGTATGCCAACCTGACTATTATCGCCCACTCGCCCAGCGAGTTCGTTTTCGATTTTGTACGTATGATGCCGGGTATGGAACAGGCATCGGTGAAATCGCGCGTGATTATGACGCCTGACCAAGCCAAGAAACTGCTTTTTGCTCTGCAAAACAATATCGCCCAATACGAGAAACAATTCGGCAAGATACAGAACCCCGGCGGACCTATCCCAGGCAGCACGTTGCCGATGTCTTTCGGTGGCGGCGAGGCGTGATTCAATGCACAATGCATAATGCGCAATTTACACACTTACAAATTTACAAATTATTTAATTATCAGTACTATGAAAACTTTCCCTGCTTCCCAACTGATTATCAATGATGACGGAAGTATATTCCACTTGCATCTCAAACCCGAGTTTTTAGCCGACAAGATTATCCTCGTAGGCGACCAGAACCGTGTGGATATGGTAGCCTCGTTCTTTGACGAAGGCAGTATCGAATGTAATGTGCAAAGCCGCGAGTTTCACACGATTACAGGTAAATTCCACGGCAAGCGTATCTCGTGTATCTCCACGGGTATCGGTACCGACAACTGCGATATTGTGATGAATGAGATTGATGCACTGGCGAACATTGATTTTGCCACCCGCACCGAGAAAGCGGAGAAACGCAGTCTGGAGATTGTACGTGTCGGCACCTGCGGCGGTATGCAGGAGGATATTCCTCTCGGTACGTTCCTTGTGAGTCAGAAATCCATCGGTTTCGACGGTGTGCTGGCGTTCTACGAAGACCGCGACAAGATTTCCGACCTCGGTTTCGAGAAAGCCCTTGTGGACTTTATCCACTACCCCGCCAAGGCGGCTGTGCCGTATATCGTCAAAGCGAATGAAGAATTGGTGGATCGTATTGCGAAAGACGATATGATGCGCGGTTGCACCATCGCCGCCAACGGTTTCTACGGACCGCAAGGGCGTGTGCTGCGTGTGAACATCGCCGTACCCGATATCAACGAGCGCATATCCGCTTTCCGCTACGAGGGGCAGCGTATCACCAACTACGAGATGGAGGGGTCGTGTATCGCCGGACTTGCGCTCCACATGGGACATAAGGCTATGACCGTCTGCTGTGTCATCGCCCAACGCAAGACAGAAGCAGCCAACACCGACTACAAACCCCGTATCAAAGAACTCGTCCGCACCGTGCTGAAGCGGATTTGACGGATTCCGAGACATATTGCACAAAGCAGCGTATGATATAAAAAACAAAACCGGCAAAACCTTTCTTGCGGCACAACCGACATCCCGCTTCACGTTGTTTGCGGAAACCCTGTTGCACATACCGCATTAGAAAATATACAGAAAAATAATCCAAATATCTTTTATTGGCTTTTACCATTAGCACTACAAAACCACATCACACAATACATATTTAACAACCAACTTTTTACATTTTATGAAACAAATTTATTCTTTTCTATTATCCTTTGTTGCTGTATGTACTACCAGTTTCGTATATGCGCAAGATTACAACAAAGATGAGGTTCAACAAATGGCATCTGCTTTTTTAGGCAATGGTATTAGTACATTTAGTAATGCTACCTCAACGCTAACCATTGATTCTTTGTTTTTAGGTGATAATCCGAAAATGTTTCTGTGTCAAAACGGAACTAATTGGGTAGTCTTGGCTAATGAACAATTGGTAAAACCTATCGTTTGCCATGGAGAGGGTACTATCACTTTGGATGAATTGTATAAATCACCTCTTTGGTTCTTATTAACAGAATCAATGATAGGTTTGGATTCTATTCGTATTTTAGGCGATGAGGCAAACCAAGAAGGATTTGCAACCGATAATGGTATTGCAACATTGGCAAGTAGTACAGCGATGACACCACTATTAGAGAAAAATGGACGAATCAACAAATGGGGACAAAGCCAAAATAATGATTATACAAGTGATATTTCAAAAAGTTACAATAAATTATGTCCGGCTTTTTATAATGTTTCTAATGGTAGAACCATTGTCGGGTGTACAGCCGTGGCAATAGGACAAATTCTTTGGTATTGGAAATTTCCGTCTTCAGCACGCATCCCTGTTAGCATTGATATTGCCGGTATCACCTCTTATGATTTCGAAACACATTACTACGATTGGAATAATATGCCGGGACGCTTATATAACAATACTCCACAAAAACAAATTGACAACGTTGCCGGATTATTACGAGATTGCGGTTATTCCGGCAATATGATATATGGTGCAGAAGGTTCTTCTATGACCTTAACCAATGCAATATATGCATTGCGCAATGATTTTAATTACTCTGCACATATGAAGCAATACTCCAGTGGAGCAAAGAAATTCAACAATATCATCAAGGCAGAAATTGCTGCAGGACGTCCTGTAATGATACAAGCAACACATTCTACAAATGTTAAAGAATATGGCACACACACTTTTGTCATAGATGGATACGATAGTAATGCAGAAGAATATCATCTGAATTTAGGTTGGAAAGGAAATTACGACAGTTGGTACTCAGTATCCGGCAGCAATAGTTATTTTAATTATCGTGTAGCACGTCGTATGCTGTATGAGATTATTCCAAATAATACAAAGCAAGCGGCTGCACCTCAAAATTACGATACAGAAGAAAATGAAAATGATATTATTACCATTGGTGAAAATCATATCACTTTCAGTGCTTCTGATATAGAACAATGGGCTATTTATAACAACTATGGCAATTTAATGTTAGAAGGAAACGGGTCTTCCATTAACATTGATAATTTGCCAAACGGATTATATATCATTAGAAGACAAATAGCCGGTTCCATCAAGTCTAAAACATTCCTCAAACGCTAAAGATATGAAAAAGTCTATTTATCTTATTCTACTGCTCATCGGTTGCATATTTGCGGGCTGTAAAAAGGATTATGCCGTATTGGAAATATCTGCACCACACAAAATAGTAATGGAGGTAGGCGATAGTTTACTCATACATTGGGAGGGGAAATGCCCCGTACGAACAAATACAACGTCGGTCTATTACTCTCCAGATTTTGGGAAAGGAGGAGATTGGCGTTATGTCCCAAATACTGCAATATGCTATGTCAGAGAAATTGTAGAGAATGGCGATAAGGTATACGATGGTGATGTGTATCTTTATGCGCAGCGAGCAGGTCGAGACACTTTAATGGCGGAGATGATAACCATAGGACACGACAATGGCACTATGTTTTATTATCCGATACTGGTTATTGATAAATAATTTTAACACTTACTATCCGTATGCGTTTGTTATAGGATGCGCATAGGATAGGCATAGGATAGACGTGCTTTGCCCATTTAATTTTTAACACAAATTATATGTTCGATTGATATAATTAACGTTCAAAATTCATTCACATAAACTTATCTATTTATGCGTAATCTATTTGTTTCAATCACATTAGGTGCGTGTGTACTGCTATGCATTTCGTGCCAAAAACAACAACCCAAAGAATTTAATTACAACGTGGACAAGTTTTACGATCTGGAGATTCTGCGTTACCAAGTGCCCGGTTTCGAGGAACTGACACTGCAGCAGAAAACGCTCGCTTACTACCTTTCAGAGGCGGCTTTGCAGGGGCGCGACATCCTTTTTGACCAAAACGGGCGTTACAACCTGCGTATCCGCCGTGCCTTGGAGGCTCTCTACACCAACTATCAGGGTTCGCGCGACAGCGAAGAGTTCCTCAACATGGAGAAATACCTCAAGCGCGTGTGGTTCTCCAATGGTATTCACCACCACTACTCGGAGGATAAGTTCCTGCCCGAGTTCTCGCAGGAGTGGTTCTGCAACGCCTGCAAAGAAGCGGGTGTAACCTACGACGAGGCGATTCTGCCCGTGATGTTCGATCCCTCTGTAATGCCCAAGCGCACCAACCAGCAAGACGGGCAAGACCTGGTGCTGACCTCTGCGGGCAACTACTACGAGGGCGTTACCCAAGCCGAAGCCGAGGCGTACTATGCCGCACACAAGGACAACTCGCCCGAACCGATATGGGTGGGGCTGAACTCCAAACTTGTCAAAGAGAACGGGCAGGTGGTGGAAAAGACCTACAAAGTGGGAGGAATGTACGGTGAAGCCCTCGCCAAAGTGGTCTATTGGCTCGAAAAAGCCCTGCCGTATGCCGAGGACGACGCACAGCGCGAGGCGATTGAGAAAATGATTGAGTTCAACCGCACAGGCGATCTCAAGACATTCAACGAATACTGCATAGCATGGGTAAAAGACCTGAACAGCCGCGTGGACTATATAAACGGGTTCACCGAGGTTTATACCGATCCGCTCGGTATCACGGGCGCATGGGAGGCAATGGTCAATTTCAAAGACATGGAGGCAACCAAACGCACTTCGATCATCTCGGCGAATGCACAGTGGTTCGAAGACCACTCCACCACCGACCCCAAATACAAGAAAGAGGAAGTGAAAGGCGTGAGCGCAAAGGTTATCACCGCCGTAATTCTCGGCGGAGACTGCTACCCCGCTACGCCTATCGGCATCAATCTGCCCAATGCCAACTGGATCCGCAAAGAGTACGGTTCCAAGTCCGTAACCATCGACAACCTGATGCACGCCTACAACGAAGCAGCGAAAGGCAACGGCTTCAACGAGGAGTTTATGATTGACGACTACACCCGCCACCTCTATGAGCAGTATGGTTCGATGTGCGGCGACCTGCATACCGACCTGCACGAGTGTGTCGGACACGGATCGGGCAAACTGCTGCCGGGCGTAACCAAAGATGCCCTCAAGGAGCATGCTTCCACCATTGAAGAGGCGCGTGCAGACCTGTTCGGACTCTATTTTATGGCAGACCCGAAACTTGTCGAACTCGGTTTGTTGCCCAACGGCGAAGCATACAAAGCGTTCTACTACCAGCAGATGATGAATGGTCTGATGACGCAACTCGTACGTATTGAGCCGGGCAAAGATATAGAGGAAGCCCATATGCGCAACCGCCAACTGATTGCCCAATGGGTGTACTGGCACGCAAAGAACAACGAGGTGGAAATCGTTGAGCGCGATGGCAAACACTACCTGAAAATCAATGATTATGAAGGACTCCGCACACTCTACGGGCAGTTGCTCGCCGAGATACAGCGTATCACGTCCGAGGGCGACTATGCCGCAGCCAAAGAGATAGTGGAAACGTATGCCGTGAAAGTGAATCAACCGCTGCACCGCGAGATTTTGGAGCGTTATGCACACCTCAACCTCGCCCCATACAAAGGGTTTGTCAATCCCGTTTACACACCGGTGTATGACGCAGAGGGCAATATCACCGATGTGAAGATCGACTACACCGAGGGCTACGTGGAGCAGCATCTCCGCTACTCGCGGGACTATTCGTGGCTGCCCGACATTAATTAGGACAAAGAACAAAGAATTAAATTGCTCTGCATAGTAATTATACATTGTGCATTGTACATTGTGCATTGATCTGCCCATATCGAAATCGATTGCCAATCGTCTGTTGATTTTGCAAGCCCTGCATGGAGACAGCCTTCTGCCTGTCTCCGCTACCAATACCCCTGACGATGTGCGCTTGTTGCATAACGCTCTTGCAAGAATTCCCCTCCTCGGAGGGGGCGAGGGGGTGTTTCTCAGAAACTGCGGTACGGCAATGCGTTTTTTGACCGCCTACTGTGCGCAACTGACGGGATGTGATGTAGTGCTTACGGGGACGGAACGTATGCAGCAACGCCCTATCGGTCAGTTGGTTGCAGCACTGCGGAAATTAGGGGCGGACATAGAATATATGGGCAAAGAGGGTTACCCGCCTTTGCATATCCGTGGCAAAAAACTGCCCCGCAAAGCGGTGCATATTGAGAACCCCCAATCCACGCAGTTCGTCTCGGCACTGCTGCTGATCGGCATACCTGTAACAACGAATATCACCTCGCCCTACATAGAGATGACCCGCACACTATGCCATCAATTTACCCATTTACAAATTTACAAATCTACAAATTCTTCCATAGAATCCGACTGGTCTGCCGCTGCCTTTTGGTATGAATATATCGCCCTGCACGGAGGAACGTTGTCTTTGCGTGGGTTACAACGCAACTCCCTGCAAGGCGACAAGGTGGTGGCAGACTTTTTTACCCGCTTCGGTGTACAAACCGTCTATCAACAGGACGGCATAATCATCTCGAAAGACAACACGGAATACGCATACGACACGAAAATCGCTTTCGATTTTACCTATTGCCCCGATCTGTATCCCGCCGTGGCTATCACCTGCGAACAACTCGGTATCCGATTGGCTGCAACCGGCACGGACTCGCTCCGTATCAAGGAATCCGACCGTCTGCGAACCGTGGCGGAACACAGTGTCTGTGCTGACCACCGTATTGCGATGGCTCTTCTCGCAGCCGGTCTGCCTTGCGATGACACCGCTTGCATCAACAAATCGTACCCCGATTTCTACCGACAACTATGCGCATTGAACGGATTGTCCCGCGCCGAGGCATAAACGATGAGAACAAGGGCAAGAAACACGCCCTTTATCGCCTCATATCCGCCTCTACTGCCGACTATGTATGGCTGCAGGACGATGACATCGTTCCGCCCACTGCCACCGAAGAAGAAGCACTCTGCGCCATCGGCGATGCGGATATGCTCATTCTGCCGCTGCGTATGGAGCCGGAGACAGCCAAGCCGTCTGTGTTGGAACGCTTGCAGATAGCGGAATACGCTGCTATCCAGCAACTTACCCTCGAAACCGCCGCACGCGGGCATGCGGTGATGTGCAGCGGGGCAAATCTCATCGTGCGCCGCGAGCGTTGGATAGAGTCGTATGCCGACCTGCACCCCGACATACCGAGCGGCGACGATATGTTCCTCCTTGAGTCGTTCAAACGCCGCGGACTGAAAATCAAAACGCTTTCTCTAAACTCTAAACACTTAACCCTCAACTCCCTCACCGCCACCGTCCGACCGCAGACCTCGTGGCGGACATTCTTCCGCCAACGTATGCGCTGGGCAGGCAAGGCACCCGCTTACACCGACCACGACATACTGCTTTGCGGTACGTGGGTGGCAGCAACGAATATCCTGCAGTTCCTCTGCCCGCCTGTGGTCTTGCTCAAGTTCCCGTTAGACTACGCACTTATCTGCCGCCGCGATCCGTCGGTATCCTTGGGCATTGCGTTTCTGCTTGCCCTACTCTACCCCTGCTATATGCTCATCTGCCTTGTCGGTGGTATTGCGCACACTCACGCCACAAAAAAACGCCCAAAAACATGGTAATAAAAAAATATAAAACAAAACCAATAAAATCTTGTCCTGCGGCGCAACACGCGCCGCATTTATAATCGGACAGGCAGCACAAAGCACTTGGTGCCAACTCCTGGGTAAACACCGCAAAAAAAGTAATGTCGTTGCCGTCTCGTTGCCGTAAATGGTATTATGAGGTATAGGAATTGTACTTTCCATATACTCTGGGAGAATATACTTTCAGATAACTTTTACCCATTACTTATATCTTTCTAAATTTGCACGGGACAAGGTCTTGCGTAAATGCAGAAAAAGCACTACCTTTGCACTCGATACAGACCACCCGGCGGAAAGGAGTGCGCCGAAGGTCGCAGATGACATATCACTCCTAACTTTAGCGTTTGCTATTGTTCTATTCGCATTGGAATGTGGAAGTTTCGAACAGCAGAATATGAGCAAGTCAGGCAAACGCCCGTGCTGTCTTGCGCGGGCGTGACTTGTATTCTGTAAGGCACCTTCCACAGCCGCAATGCGAGCAAGTTCCGCTCGCGTTTTTTTTGTGTGTATAGGTCAGTACCTGCGCTGTAAACAGCACCTGCATAATGACTACCTACGAGAAACAGACCGACCGCATCATCGGCAACCTGCTCGACCGCGCCAACATCGCTTACACCGAGAACGGCAGCAACATCCTAGCCGTCAGCGAAGCCCTGCGCACCGCCTCCAAACGCGGCACGGGCAAGAAAGGTTTTCCCGAGTTTGTGGCACAAGTGGGCGATTTTATCATCGTCATCGAGGACAAAGCCGACACCGACAAACACGCCAAGTTCCTGGACGACCGTCGCACCAACCTGCTGATGGACAACACCTCCATCACCGACTATGCCGTAAACGGTGCTGTCCACTACGGGCAGAAAATCGTTACGGGCAGTCCGTTCAAGAAAGTGTTTGCCTTCGGTTGCAGTGGCACAGAGCAGGGACGCATGAAGATACAGCCCGTCTATATCACCCCGGCGGGCTACCAAATCATCAAGCCGCAAGCCGATTTCTCCAAGTTTACGGCTACCAACATCGAGACTTTCTACCAAACGGAGGTACTCAACCACAAGACCGCTGAGCAAATAGAACTGGAAAATATCCTCAGCAGCGCACAGAAACTGCACGAAGACCTGCATACTTTCGGGTCGCTGAGCAACTTGGAGAAGCCCGTAGTGGTCTCCGCTATCCTGCTTGCCTTGCAGAACGAGGACTTCGACACCGAGCAACTGACAGGCGACAGCACCTGCACCGACGGCGCAAAAATCTTCGCCGCCGTAGAGGAATACATGACCCGCGTACAAGTCTCGCCCGAGCAGAAGAAGTCGCAAGTGCTTGACCAGTTCCGCTTTATCGCCAACCGTCCGAACCTGTCCGCGATGAACAGTCGCTTGGGCAGAACGCCTCTGCGCTATTTCGCCGAATACCTTTATTCGCGTGTGCTGACGGCGTTCAACTACAACAGCGCCGAGGATGTGCTGGGGCGTTTCTATGGTGAGTTTATGAGTTACAGCGGTGGCGACGGGCAGTCGTTGGGTATCATTCTCACGCCCAAGCACATCACTACGCTATTCTGCGAACTGCTTGACCTCAAACCGACCGACAAGATACTCGACCCCTGCTGCGGTACGGGCGGTTTCCTCGTAGCGGCGATGCAACAGATGCTGGAGAAAGCAGGTACAGCGCAACAGCGCAACGACATACGCCGCAACCAACTGCACGGCATCGAGATGAACGAGGGGATGTTCTCTATCGCCACCACGAATATGATTCTCCGCGGAGACGGCAAAAGCAACCTCGTATGCAACGACTTCTTCCGGTTCAAGACAGAAGACCTGCGCCAAAAGCATTTCACCATAGGTATGATGAACCCGCCGTACTCGCTGGCGAAAAGCAAAGACACTGCCCACCTGAGCGAACTGCATTTTATCAGCCATCTGCTTGATTCATTAGACGACGATGCACGCTGCGCCGTCATTGTACCGCAATCCACTATGGTGGGAAAGACCAAAGAGGACAAGCGCGAAAAGGAATATATCCTGCTGCACCACACATTGGAGGGCGTGATAACGCTCAATCCCCAAACGTTCTTCGGCGTGGGCGTCAATCCCGTGATTGCCGTCTTCCGTGCGCACCAACCGCACCCCGAGAACTTCTATGCCAAGTTTGTCAATTTCAAGGACGACGGCTATGAGGTGGCACCACATATAGGACTGCTACCCACCGCACGTGCCGCCGAGCGCAAACAATTGCTGCTTGACTGTTGGCTGCGTAACCGACCCGCACATACCGATTTTATGGTGCGCTCAACAGTCCTGCCCGACGACGAATGGCTCCACTCGTTCTACTATTTCAACGATACTATCCCCACCGATGCCGACTTTGAAAAGACCATGGCAGACTACCTCACCTTTGAGTTCAATATGATTACCCACGGTAGAGGGTATTTGTTTCAACCAGCAAACGACAGCGCACAATGAAAACTTTACAGGAATGTAGTTGGAAAGAGTTTGCAATAGGGGATTTCTTTGATGTAACTCGACCCATTTCAAGAAAAGAAGATGATTACAAAGAAGGAAATGTACGATTTGTTGCATCTGGTGGTGTAAACAATGGTGTTACTAAATTTTGTCAGCCCAAAGAAAATGAAATCCTTGACAAAGGGAATTGCATCACCGTTAGTCCAGTAGATGGAAGTTGTTATTATCAAGCAACAGATTTTCTCGGTCGTGGAGGAGCGGGGTCTTCAATTATTCTTCTTTACCCCAAATGTTTTGTGTTGAATAATCTCAATGCTCTGTTTATCTCACAATGCATAAACAAAACGGCATCTTCAAAATATAGTTATGGTCTTATGGCTTCCATAGACCGTATAAAGAAAGATATAATCCTTTTCCCGGTTACTCCTGACGGTACACCCGACTGGCAGTTTATGGAGGATTATATGCGGGAGGTGGAAAAGAAACTCCTGTCGCAAGCATTGCCCATTCTACAAGAAAGAATAAGTAAATCTAAAAACATTTCGGGGGGGGTAAAAATAAATAAACAAAGTTGGAAAGAGTTTGCACTTAAAGATGTATTTGCAACAATCCAACGCGGAAAAAGACTAAAAACGGATGACCATATAGCGGGAGATATGCCTTATGTATCCTCTTCGGCGGTGGATAACGGGGTGGATAATTTTATTAGTAATACAGAAAATGTGCGTATGTTTGGCGATTGTCTCACATTGGCAAACAGTGGTAGTGTCAGTGCTACATTCTATCACCCTTATACCTTTGTAGCCAGTGACCACGTTACCAAACTACAATCTTCCACTATCAACAAATATGCATATCTGTTTATCGCAACCATTGTCGCACGATTAGGCGAAAAGTATGGCTTTAATCGGGAAATAAACGACAGGCGTATCAGCCGTGAAACTATCCTTCTCCCTGCCACTCCTGCCGGCACACCCGACTACGACTTTATGGAAACCTATATGCGGGAGAGGGAAAATAGAGAATTGGAGGAATATATCAGCATTGCAGGGAAGAAAGGGATAGTATAAGGAGAGGGCAGCCAAATAAGGTTGCCGCGGAGACGGTGCTTTTTTGAGGGAGATTTGCGGGCTTGGCAAGCCCGCAACGGAGACACTTTTATTCCCCATATACCCAAAATAAAAAAGGCTGTCTGCGATTGCCAGACAGCCTTTTTCGTATTTCAAACTTATTCTCTCAGTTTTGCCAGGCGTTCGCGGAGACGTTTTACATCCTCTTCGAGGGCGTTGCGCCATGTGCGGCGGTCTTCCTCCGGGTCGTTGTCGGCAATGCCCTCGCGGAACATCTCCTCTGCGAGTTCGATAGAGTGCTCAATGCTGTATTTTTTACCCTCCTCGGCATACTGCGGCTCCATACGTTTGCGTTCCTCGGGGTTGTCGAGCCAGTAGTCGATGGTCTTGGCGAGGTCGTCGCTGTCGCCCGGGGCAAACAGACTGCGTTTATCGAGCGCGAACTGCGGCGTTGCCGAGCGGTCGGAATTGGCGATGACCGGCACGACACCCGTGGCAAAAGCCTCAATACACGAGATAGCCTCTATCTCGATGTCGGCAGCATGCACATAGAGGTCGGTCTGCGCCAGCATATTGATCAGTTCATCCTTAGTAAAGAAACGGAAGATGGGCGGGTTCTTCAGGTCGGCACCCTGTTTCTCGAGGTCGCCGAGCAACGGTCCCTGCCCGGCAAACACCAACTGTATGCGGTCGGCATACTTACTTTTCTTGACGGCATCGATAATCACGTCCTGCCGTTTCTCCACCGACAAGCGCCCAATCATCATAATCACGATCTTTCCGGCAAACTCGAGGGATTTCTCCGCATCGCGACGGTATTTGAAATCGGGTTCCACGCCGTTGCTTATCACGTGCAGTTTGGCGGTGTAGCCGTTCTCTTTCAGTTGGTTGGCAATGAAATGACTCGGGCAATGGATATGCTTGAAGTGGTTGTAGAAGACATCGCGGAATGTGTGATAGAGCGCCTTGTTGACCAGTGTAGCATCCTTCAGTCCGATACTCGAGGTGATATTCTCGGGCTGCACGTGGAAAGCGGCGGTATGCGGAACACCGAGTTTCTGGCACACTTTCAGCCCCTCGATAGAGAGCGCAAAGGGCATCATAAAATGCACTATATCCGCCCACGAAATAGCGTTTTCCAATACATCCACATCGGGTTTCCCGAATGCCATTCCTTGGGCTTTGATCAGGTTCTCGCCAATGGGTGATTTCCATTCCGCAACCACATATTTGTCCTCAGAAGGAGCACCGGTAGAGATGACACGCACCTCATTGCCGTGCTCGCGCAGGTGGGTGGCAAAGCGTTTTGCCGAAATTGTTGTGCCGTTGTTGGCTGCATCGAACTGGTCGATGACAAGTAGAATCTTCATATTCAGTATGGTATGTTAATTGTTAATTATCACTTGTTTATTTCTTTGCGGTATAGTTTTTGCACACACAATGCTAACTGTTCATTTTTAATTGTTCATAAAACAATGCTTTCTTCTCATCAACGTCTCAAACGGTTTTACATCGTCCTCTTTGTTCTCACAGTCATACTGGGTATCGCCAATGTTACCTATCTGCTTTTCCAACCCGAAACGACCCTAAAAGCCGTGCTATTCTGCGGGTTGCAATATGTGGCAATGTTGCTTATCCTGACCGCACCGATTATTCTCAGGAAGCGCTTCCTGCTCAATGTGCCGCTGGTGCTGACCGTGGTCATTGCCGCATTTGCTTTCACGGCTATGGTGCTCGGCGACGGGCTTAATTTCTATGGACGCTATCCGTGGTGGGACTCGCTCCTCCATTTGCTCTCCGGCGGTATGCTCTCTTTCATCGGGCTATGGATAGTGCATATCCTGCTCTCCGACTCCGACCAAGTGGTATTCAGCAACAAGTATTTTCTGGCACTCTTTCTCCTGATGTTCTCGCTCTCGTGCGGTGCACTCTGGGAGATCTGCGAATACACATACGATGACCTTTTCGGCACTAACACGCAGCAGTTTATGGAAACCACGTCGGGTTCTATCTATACCGACCGAGACATTCCTCTCGTGGGGCACGAGGCACTGCGCGACACGATGACCGACCTCATCCTTGATTTTATCGGCGGTCTGATAGTTGCCCTCTATGTGCTATTCCGCCACAATGCGTTTATGGAGAGGCACAATACCGACTCCGTTCTCGACTCGCCGTCTATCTTGGACGAGTTAGAGCAACCCGCTCTTGCGGACGAAACCGGCAAGTCCGAGAAAGACGAACCGACAAAAACCACTTGACAATCCGACAAGAATTATATACCCCAAAAAAATGGCACGCAAAATGCGTGCCATTTTTTGTTTCCACATATTGTAAATCTATTCTGCGCTGTCCTATGCATAAAAAATGCATAAAGCATCTATTACGTAGAAAAGACGGAGAAAGGACGTAGAAAGAATTGCACCTTACCGACAGGATAAGCCGCTTTTTATACAGATTATGCATTATTTATGCATCGTTATGCATAATTCCGGCAAACCGTTATTGACCGCAGGAAGACCATTTGCATATATCGGCAAAAAGCAGTAATTTTGCAAGCGCAAAGCGGGGCTATTGTTTTTCCCCCGCACGATTTACTAATCAACGGGACCTTATCGGTGTCTCATAATCACTGAAAACAATGCGCACATCAGAAGAACTGCAAGGCGTGAGCCTGCTGGGCGAGAACCGTACCAAATACCCGACGGACTACGCCCCCGAGATGTTGGAGACTTTTGTCAACAAGCACCCCGAAAACGAATATCTCGTTACTTTCAACTGCCCCGAGTTTACCTCTCTTTGTCCCAAGACAGGGCAACCCGATTTTGCCACAATCGTCATCTCCTATATTCCTCGCGAGCGGATGGTGGAGTCCAAGTCGCTGAAACTGTATCTCTTTTCATTCCGAAACCACGGCGATTTCCACGAGGATTGCGTGAACATCATTATGAACGACCTGGTCAAACTGATGGATCCGAAGTATATCGAGGTTACGGGTATCTTTACCCCCCGCGGCGGTATCAGCATCTATCCGTTTGCGAACTATGCCGACGAAGCGCACCAAGCCCTCAAACAGCAACGACTTTCCGCCCGCTTCGCCGAAGTACTCCGATAATTCCTAATTCATCATTCGTAATTCATCATTAAAATGAAGGATAGTATTATTGTTTTGTCGGGGGGACTGGATTCCACCACGATGCTGTACGAATACAAAGACGAGATTGCACTGGCACTGAGTTTTAACTACGGCAGCAATCACAACGAGAAAGAACTCTATTTCGCGCGGTTGCACTGCGACCGGCTGGATATTCCGCACATTATCATCCCGTTGGACTTCATGCACTTGTATTTCCACAGTTCACTTCTGGAAGGTGCGGACGCTATTCCCGAGGGCAACTATGACGACGAGAACATGCGCTCGACGGTAGTGCCGTTCCGCAACGGTATTATGCTGGCGATTGCAGCCGGTATGGCGGAGAGCCGCGGACTGAAACGCATTATGATGGCTAACCACGCCGGCGACCACGCCATCTACCCCGACTGCCGCCAGTCGTTTGTAGATGCTATGAACGAGGCTATCAAGGCGGGGACATACGAGGGTATCGAACTATTCACCCCCTACACCAACCTCACCAAAGCCGATATTGCCCGCCACGGCAAAGCACTCGGTATCGACTATTCCGAGACATGGAGTTGCTACAAAGGCGGCGAGAAACACTGTGGGAAATGCGGTACCTGCACCGAGCGTATCGAAGCCCTCAAAGAGGCGGGTATAGAGGATACCACGGAATATGAGACTCCCCCAACCCCCTCAAAGAGGGGGCTCGACGGATGTTAATCTTACATAGAACTTTTATTTTTTTATTTAGAAGAACTCTTATAGCCCCTCCTTTGGAGGGGGGGGGTGGAGGTCTAATTATTGGCTGTATGTATTATGTAGAAAAGCGTTTGGAGATTTCCGCTGCACACAATCTCCGTCTCAGTTACGAGAGCAAATGCGAGGCATTGCACGGGCACAACTGGATTATCGTGGTCTATTGCAAGGCACGGGAACTGAACCAGGACGGTATGGTTACCGACTTTACCCACATCAAACGTGTGGTAAAAGATACATTTGACCATAAGTATATCAACGAGGTGCTGGATGTGAACCCGTCGGCGGAGAACATCGCCCGCTGGATTTGCGACCACGTGGAGAACTGCTACAAAGTAAGCGTCCACGAGTCAGAAAACAACTGCGCCATCTACGAGCGCGACGAAGACTGATGGTATATCGGGTAAATGAGATTTTTTATAGTCTGCAAGGTGAGGGGTATCACACCGGACAGGCGGCGGTGTTTGTGCGCTTGAGCGGGTGTAACCTGCGTTGTCCGTTCTGCGATACCGATTTCAGCACCTACACCGAGATGACAGCGGACGAGATAGCAGCAGAAGTGCAACGCCTTGCCCCAGACCCGCAAGTGCTGATTATACTTACAGGAGGCGAACCGTCGCTGCAAGCCGACGAAACACTTATCACCGCTCTGCACGCTACCGGCAAACGTATTTGTATGGAAACCAACGGCACCCGACCGCTCCCTGTGGGTATTGACTGGATTACCTGTTCGCCCAAAGAAGGCAGCCGTGTGGTTATCCCGTTTGCCAACGAACTGAAAATCGTTTACCAAGGCGGTTTGCAGGATGCAGCCTATCAGAGCCAAGATGTGGAACAATGGGCAAAGCAGATTCCGGCAGAACACCACTATCTGCAACCCTGTTCCTGCCAAAACACAGCGGAGGTCATAGATTATATTCTCCGCCACCCCCATTGGCACCTCTCCCTCCAAACACACAAATATCTGAATATACGATAATATCAGATACAAGCAAAAACACCCGCTTGGCAAAGTGCAAGCGGGTGTTTTGTTGTATGGATAGATGTTCTTATTTTGTAAACAAACGGGTGAATTCGCGGGGAACAGGGGTCTCAAAATGAACCGTCTGCTCGGTAACGGGGTGGATAAACTCCAAGACACGGGCATGAAGGCAAAGACGGTCGGCGGGCGAGAACTCATTGCCGTGCCCGTACTTGCGGTCGCCCAAGACAGGATGCCCGACAGATGCCAGATGCACACGTATCTGGTTGGTACGGCCTGTCTCGAGGTTCAGTTCCACCAAAGAGAGAGGCAAGCGATTAGGGTCGTTGAGGTCATTATGGTCGTTGGTGGTCTTGATTACATTGTAGTTGGTAACGGCTATTTGCCCGCCATCGTCCACGGGCGAGGAATAAACCACCGCATTGCGTTTGTCCTCGGTGAGCCATGTAGTGATCTTGCCTTGCGGCTTATCAAAGATACCCTCGGCAACTGCCACATAGGTGCGTTTGGTAACCAATTGCCGCCAATAGGTACGCATATACTGCTGCAGTTCGGGCGACTTGGCAAAGACCAAAAGTCCGCTCGTCTCACGGTCGAGACGATGGACGACATACACCCCCGCACGCTGACTGCGACGGCGGACATAGTTCTTCAATATGGAGAAAGCGGTGGTTTCCGTAGAGCCCGGATAGGTAGGTACGGTAAGCAGTCCCTGCTTTTTCTCCACCACGATGAGCGAGTCGTCCTCATAGACGATACTCAGTTTCGGGTGGGTGAGTTCGATATTGCCACGCCCGCTGACCAGAACCACCTTGTCGCCCTTATGGAGCGGTGTATCGTGGCGCGTTTGGATAGAACCGTTGACTGACACACGGCGTTGTCCGAGCAGTTGTTTGACACCGGTTTTGGTCATTCCGCCCATTTTGGAGAGCAGGAAGTCCAGCAGCGGAGCATCTTGCTCTACATGGAAAATAGTATCTTGTTTGAGTTTGTACATAGTTATATATTTTAGTCTCCTATTCCGCTGCGCGGTGCATACGCATCCACGCAATCATAGCAGAGCCGTTGACGATAAGGAATACGGTAAAGAGCAGAAGCGAAAACATATTGCTGATCAATACATACAGCACCATTCCACTCGCACTATAGGCTACCCACCATATCCATGCATCAATCTTCTGATAAATAAGCCAGAAGTTCGCCAAGGCGGACGAGGCGATCATCAAGCCGCTGCAGAGTTTGAGCAGCACATTCGTGTCCCACGCATCGTGCTGAATAAAAAGCGTAGCAAGAATATAATCCAATACCACAATAGCAACGGCGACAACGATCGTCCAGAGCAATGCCCGCCCGTGCAGGTACTGCGGCACAAAAGGTTTCTCTTCTTTTACATTCTGCATTATGCATTGTACATTATGCATTGCATTGCGCCGCCATTCGACGATAGACTTTGCCATAAAAGGGATAAAGACACCAAGTTGCAAGAAAACGAGGTCGTAGTTGCCCTGCAAGAAGAACTGGCACGAGAGCAGCAATGCCATCAGAATACCGCCATAGAAACCGGTATAGTTCTGCGGGTTCTTGATAGTCAGCACATACGCCACGCCTATGACGCTAGCAGGGATACCGACCAGAAACGCTGCGTTATCCCATTGCAGGAGTTGCCCCCGCAGAGACGGCACAAGCCATTCGATGAGGTACAGCACGGCAAACAGCAGCAGAAACAGACCGCACGAAAACAGAGTTTTGAGAAACAGTTCGCGGAATAATTGTCGTTGCATAGGCGGAGCGTAATTGACCGAGAAACAATAAGGGCGAGCCGAAGCCCGCCCTTAGATATATCGCAAAAATTACTTACGTTTGCGGTCGCCGTAGCGAGACATAAACTTATCAACACGTCCTGCGGTATCGACGAGTTTCGACTTACCGGTATAGAACGGGTGGCTGGTGTTGGAGATTTCCAACTTGATCAGCGGGTACTTAACGCCATCGATCTCGATGCTGTCCTTCGTAGCAGCGGTAGAGCGGCTGAAGAACTGAGTACCATCAGACATATCTTTGAACACTACCACGCGGTAGTTCTCGGGATGAATTCCTTTTTTCATTGTCTTACGTTTTTTACAGTTTTACAATACGCTGATTACTCGGCAACCACATTGAGTTTGATTTCAGCCTTTACCTCGCGGTGGAGACGAGCCACAGCGGTGTGCTCACCCGTAACCTTGATAGGCTCTGCGATGGTGATGACTTTCTTGTCGATATTGATGTCTTTGGCAGCCAAAGCAGCAGAAATCTGAGCGGTGGTAACCGTACCGAAGATTTTGCCGTCCTCGTTAGCCTTAACAGCCATATCAATGGTCATACCGGCGAGTTGCTCTGCCAATGCCTGTGCGTCGGCGAGGAGTTTAGCCTGTTTGTGAGCCTGTTGTTTGAGGTTCTCCGCCAGTTGTTTGCGGTTGCTCTCGTTTGCGATAATGGCAATCTTGTTGGGCAACAGATAGTTGCGACCGTAGCCGTCGCGTACACGTACGATATCGTTCTTGAAACCTAAGTTAGCAAGGTCTTGAATCAAAATTACTTCCATGATGTTTCGTTTGTTAAATGGTTGGACAATTACTTCATCATATCGGTTACGTAAGGCAGCAGAGCCAAGTGGCGTGCTTTCTTAATGGCTTGAGCCACTTTGCGCTGGTACTTGAGGCTGGTTCCGGTGATACGGCGGGGAAGAATCTTACCCTGCTCATTGAGGAATTTCTTCAAGAACTCAGGATCTTTGTAGTCGATGTACTTGATACCGCTCTTTTTGAAACGGCAATACTTTTTCTTCTTCTGATCTTTGGTTTGCGGGGTCAGATAGCGAATTTCATCATTCTGTGCCATAATTAAGCCTCCTCTTCTTTTTTAAGATTACCACGACGCTTCTCAGCATACTCGAATGCGTACTTGTCAAGACGCGTAGTGAGGAAACGGATAACACGCTCGTCACGACGGAATTCAGTCTCGAGAGTAGCGATAACTGCGGGTTCTACATCAAATTGCAGCAAGGCATAGAATCCCGTTGTTTTACCTTGGATAGGGTAAGCGAGTTGGCGCAGACCCCACTCCTCACGATTCAGGACGGTACCACCGTTCTGCTTGAGAAGGTTCTCGAATTTGTCAACCGCTTCCTTCATCTGTGGTTCAGACAAAACGGGAGTCAAGACGAAAGCGGCTTCGTAATGATTTAACATAAATCTGTTAATGTTTTGATTGTTAATAAAATAATTTTGCTTGTCCGTTGCAATCCTTACACACGCTTACCATTTAGGAACGCGCGTGCGTATAGAAGAAACATATTACGCCGAAAAAGCGTGCAAAGGTACGACTTTTTTTTGAAATACACAAGCAATGAGCAAATTATGCCCAAAAAAATAATGCTATGCAAATAGTATATAGGGGGGATTAGCGGCTGATAATGGCGCGTGCTGCGCACACAATGGTATTGTGCGCCACTATCTGCCGAATGGCATAGCAAGAACAGCGTTATCTACCGTGTATCTACCGTATATCTACCGTATATCTACCGTGTTTATATTGTAGAAGCGGGCTTGCCAAGCCTGCGGCGGAGACATAAAAAAAGAGGGTGTCTAACAAGTTAAAAAGAACACCTGTTCTTCGGAAAAAGATTGCTCTTGACGACGCGAGCCGCATCGCCCCCACACCCAAGAGCATAATAAAAGAGACTGCCTGCACTTGTCAGACAGTCTCTTTTAAGATGTTATGGATTCTAACCGATTAGAATTTGTAGCGTACGCCGAGGCTTAAATTAGCGAATCCATAGGGGTCAATCCAATAACTCACAGCATTACTAACACCAATAGTAGGACGCCAATCCAATGAAAGTTGGAAAGGAAACCAGAAATCATATTCAATACCGATGTGTCCGGCAACACCTGCAAAGAAATAATTACCAACACCAAGACCATAGGCTCCGGCAGCACCACCAACACCCATATACCAATGCCACTCACCTTTATTATTCCAAGGTACAGGAGCATTGAACGGATCGATCCAATCGTAAGTTACCTTTCCACCAATACCAATACCACCATAGTAGAACGGCAGGGAGACTGCAACATCCAACATATTCTTCTCTCCAAAACCATGTTGATAGGAGAAGCCAAGGTCTGAACCCAAGTTAGCACCGATTGCACGGGGTTGTGCGTTGACATACGCAACGCTCACGATTGCCATAACGGCAACAAGTAAGTACTTTTTCATAAAAATGAATGTAATGAAATTATTGAAAATAGAATTAATTTGTTTGTTTACCAATTCGGATTGTTGCTATAATAGATATAGGAAGCACCACGACCGACCGTCTCATAGGTGCCGTTGTAGTTGGTCAGTTTGCCACGAACCACCACAAAGTCGCCTTCTTTTACTTGGTCGAGACTGGTGAGTCTTTGTTTGTTCTTACCATACACTTGGTAGATATAGAACGTTGAATAGGAAGAATCGTCAATAGTAGGTGCAATCGTGAAGTTGGCATTACCATATTTTTCGATAGTAGCCTTATCGGTACTGTTCTTGCGCACATATCCTTTGATATACACCTCGGTAGGAGTGGATTGTCCGTTTGCTAATGTATCACAAATAGCGTTTGCCTGATAGACGGTAAGCGTACCTTCTGGCACATCCGCCCCTTCGGGGTCGGGAGTAATGAGGGTGGTATCAATCTTGCCGTTGAAGATGTCGTTGGTACTGGAATAGATTTGCGCCGCACCGCGTCCTGTAGTTTCGTATATACCGTTGTAGTTGGTCAGGTTACCATAAATAACCACATAGTCGCCCGCTGCGACCGCCTCCGGTGCGGGAAGACGTTTGCCGTCTTTGCCCATAACCTGGTAGGCGTAGAAAGTGCGGGTAGATGTACCCGTGCTGATGTCCGCCATATAAAACAAGCCGTTGCCGTAACCGGACACTGCATCAGCATGCCCGTCTGCCACGTTCTGCACCCACCCTTTGACATAGTATTTCTCCGTAGTAGTTGCCCCGCTTGCCAACTGCGAACAGATTTGTCGTGCTTCCGCCACAGTAATGGCACTATCGGGAATGTCTATCCCTGTAGGTATCGGTGCGGTAGGGATGGCATCCAGGTTATTGCCGTTATCCCCGGGACTATTGATATAGGGTGATTCCTTGCAAGATGTAACACCAAGGGCTACTGCCAGGAAGGCAAAGAAAGTAAAGCGGAAAGATTTCATTTCAGTTGATTGATTGCGTTGAAAAAAGACTACGAGCATAATGATACACTCAAAATAGCCCACAAAAGTAGAAAAATTCTTTGACACCCACAAATATACACATTAAAATTACACATTTTTACAGATTTATTTGTCGGAATGAAAAAAAAAACGTAATTTTGCGCGCATTTTCGTGAGAAAGGGTTTGTATATAAACAATTTAGCGGAAAAGCAGAAGCATGGGAGAACTTCGGAAGCAATCTCCCGCCACTTAACAGGAGGAAAAAACTATAGCAACAACACCCAACAGACCACAGCGTGGTCGAGTAGAGAAAGAGATGCCCAATCGTATCAACGACAAGATTCGCGGCGTCAGTGAAGTTCGCCTTGTGGGCGACAATGTAGAGCAAGGTATCTATTCGTTTCAAGCCGCTATGCGTATGGCGGACGAGCAGAACCTTGACCTGGTAGAGATTTCGCCGAATGCCGCTCCTCCTGTATGCCGAATACTCGATTATCAGAAGTTCCTTTACCAAAAGAAACGCAAAGAGAAAGAGATGAAAGCGAACTCCAAGAAGATGGAGGTGAAAGAGATACGTTTCGGACCACAGACCGACGACCACGACTACAACTTCAAGTTGAAGCATGCGCAAGAGTTTCTAAAAGACGGCAACAAAGTGAAGGCGTATGTATTCTTCCGCGGGCGCAGTATCGTATTCAAGGAGCAGGGGGAACTGCTGCTGGCACGTTTTGCCAACGATTTGGCGGAGTATGGCAAGCCCGATGCATTGCCTAACCTCGAGGGCAAGCGAATGATACTTAACCTATCGCCGAAGAAGCAGTGATTTGGGGAATGTGGAAATTTGTAAGTTTGTAAATTTGTAAATGGGTTGCACATTGCTACATTTACAAGTTTCCTAATTTAGCGCAAATTCGAGATAAAATTCCTTTGCCGCAAAGCGGCAAGAAATCTAAGTAAATCCTTAGTATTTACATCCATAAATTGCCATAAATCTTATTCGCCTACGGCGGCAGATGTAAGGCAATTTGCTTATATCGAATCGGTGATAAATTTACAAATTTCCCAATTTACAAATTTACAAATTGAATAAAACGGGTCAAGAGGCTTCCCCTTAGGCTGCCTGCGACCGGATTAAATAACTCATTAAAACAATAACAAAATGCCAAAGGTAAAGACTAATTCCGGTGCAAAAAAGAGATTTACTCTTACCGGAACCGGTAAAATCAAGCGTAAACACGCTTACAAGAGTCACATTCTGACGAAGAAGACCAAGAAACAGAAACGCAACTTGACTCACGTTGCAATAGTGGATCAGACCAATATGCGCTCGGTTCGCGAGATGCTTCTGCTCCGCTAAGTATTAACCACCAAAAAAAGTAGTAAAGAACTATGCCAAGATCAGTAAATCACGTTGCTTCGCGCAACCGTCGTAAGAAGATCATGAGCCTCACACGAGGCAATTTTGGTGGCCGTGCCAACGTATGGACAGTTGCCAAGAACACTTGGGAGAAAGGTCTCCAGTATGCTTATCGCGACCGTAAGACAAAGAAACGCAACTTCCGTGCTCTGTGGATTCAGCGTATCAATGCCGCTGCCCGTCTCGAGGGTATGAGTTACAGCCAATTGATGGGCGCACTCAAGAAATCGGGTGTGGTTATCAACCGCAAGGTATTGGCTGACCTCGCTATGAACCAGCCGGTAGCATTCAAAGCCATCGTAGAGAAGGCTAAGAACAACTAAGCATACGCGGCTTTGCCCGCAGAATGTTACTAAAAGCGTACTCGGAAACGAGTGCGCTTTTTTTGTTGTTCAGGGGTATATTATTAGAAAATGGCGACGGCGGCTAATGGTGCATACTGCGCACAAAGCGGTACATTGCGCCATTGGCAACCGTATCAAAAATGGAACAATGGAGAAATAATACAAAAGTTCTCAAAACAGCCCCTAAATGCCATCAAGAAGACATAATGAAATGTATATGTAGTTCGGCAAAGCCGATAACGACGCGATCTGATAAGGAGTTCTACTCAGCCCACCGGGCTTCGTGTCGCTACGGCACTCAATGTGCCACGCACCTCCACCTTACGCTTCACGTCTCCCATACATAGCATAGTCATACGGTTTGTGGCAAACTGACCGCGGACGAGGGTGGTTGCGTCCCCTGTTTATTCATATGTTGCAATCCTAACAGTATAAAAAATACTAATTTTTGATGCGGTTGGTACTGATAAAATGCCAGGGCAACCGCATCAAAA
>DKEG01000028.1:0-11453 GCA_002452095.1 Bacteroidales bacterium UBA6828
CAGCCCACAGGGCTTCGTTTTCGCTACGAAAGCACCCCATTAAGCCCGAGGGCTTAATGGGGACCCCGCAGGCACTCAATGTGCTGCGCACATCTGCCTTACGCTTCACGTCCCCATACGTTCCAACAGCCAAATTACCGCGGGCGAGGCATCCGTGTCCCCTGCAAAAGGTTTAGTGCCAACTCCCGGGAAAACACCTTCAAAAGTCAATCTCGTTGCCGTCTCGTTGCCGTAAATGGTAGCACGAAATTCGCTTGTTGTATACTCTGTATATTTTATGCATATTATTTGGCACGGGTTTTGCGGATTACGAGCAACAGGTTCTCTATAGAGAGGGGACGAAAAAAAATATATACCTTAAAAAACAGAATGAACTATGGCAAATTTAGGAAAAGTATTGGCTGCATTTGCAGGCGGCGTATTGTTAGGTGCCGCCGGTGCATTATTGTTTGCACCGAAGAGCGGTGAGGAGACACGCAAACAGATTGCCGATTTGGCACGCAAGAAAGGATTGAGTCTCAACAAAGAGGAATTGGAGGCATTTGCAAATAAAGTGATGGCAAAAGTGAAAGACTATTTCACAAGCGAGGAATTAGAGGCCGCTATAGATGAGGCTATTCACGAAACCAAAGCCTGAGCGGTATGGACGAGACGCAATATCAGAAACTGCTGGACGACTGCAAGTCGTATCTGAATACGCGGTACGACTTGCTGCGTCTGTCGCTGCTGGCGAAACTGAGCAAGATACTCGGTCTGATACTGCTGGCGATAGTGGTTGTGCTGCTGGTGTTTGCGGTGCTGTCATTCGGCGCACTGGCGTTGGTCTTTGTATTGGCGCAATGGATTCCCGTATGGGCTTCGTTCCTGATCATCGGTGGAGTGTTTCTGCTTCTGTTGGTGCTGGCGGTTGTATTCCGCAAGCAATGGTTTGTCAACCCACCGGTGGGGGCATTGAGCGCCATCCTGTTCGCTGACGATGCGGCAAGAAAGGAGGTGAGCCATGACTGATCTGAGCCGGTTGCGCACCATAGAGCAGTTGGAAGCCGAGCAGGCACGCTTGGAGCAGCAGGCAGACAAGCAACTGCAAGGATTGGCGAGCGATACGCAAACCATCCGCAGGACGTGGCAGAAACGTATGGCAGGCGTGGAGCGTTTTGCCAACATAATGAGCCTTGTGCTGCCGAAAGTGGGACAAGGGACGATAGTGGTAACCCTGCTCAGCCGCCTATTCCGCAGGTTCCGGAGATAGGTTGATTGTACAAACAAAAAAGAGACTGCCGGTATGGCAGTCTCTTTTTTGTTTGTTGTGAACGTGTTGTTTATTTGTCTTTTTGTTTCTCCAGTTGGCGGTCAAGTGCTACGAGACATTCGTCAATGGCTTGCTCAAACGTGTCGCAGGTCTTTTGTGCGAAAAGTTCGACACCCATACCCGTAATGCGGATGGTCGTCTCTTTGTTCAGATTGGTCTCGGGTTTTACCACGGTCATACGAATGTCCATTTCAGCGGAAGGAGTCAGCAGTTTCTCGTAACGACGGGTTTTCTTGGCGATGTGTTGCTCCAAACGGGTTGCCATCTCGAAATTAACGGCTTGCGTGTTCAGTTTCATAGTGAATCCTTTCTGTTAAGAGTTAATGTTTGTTTCCTAGAAATCCTAGGAGATCTAGAAGATCTAGTCTATCTAGTTTAGATCGCACAAATTGTGTGCCAATCTATTGCTTGATTAATAGGCGGAAAGCGTCCGTAACCTTTTTGACGGGGACCACCTCGATCTTGTATTTCTGCGTGAGCACTTTCTGGTCGGCGGGGATAATAATCCGCTTGAAGCCGAGTTTCTGCGCCTCGCTGATTCTCTGTTCGATACGGTTGACGGGACGTATCTCGCCCGCCAGACCGACCTCGCCCGTGAGGCATGTATCGGGGTCGAGCGCGATGTCCATATTCGATGACAAGACGGCTGCCAGCACTGCCAAATCGATGGCAGGGTCGTTCACGCGCAGACCGCCGGCTATATTGAGAAAGACATCTTTCTGCAGCAGTTTGAAGCCAACACGCTTCTCCAACACGGCGAGCAGCATATTCAGCCGGCGGGCATCGAAGCCGGTGGATGACCGTTGCGGTGTACCATACGCAGCCGAAGAGACAAGGGCTTGCACCTCTATGAGGAACGGACGCACACCCTCGACAGCCGCAGCGATGGATATACCCGACAATCCCTCGCGGGCGGTGGAAAGCAGCAGTTCGCTGGGGTTGGTAACCTCGCGCAGACCATCCTGCTGCATCTCGTAGATGCCGAGTTCGGACGTGGAGCCGAAACGGTTTTTCTGCGCCCGCAGGATACGGTACATATAGTGCCTGTCGCCCTCGAACTGAAGCACGGTATCGACGATGTGTTCCAGCACTTTCGGTCCCGCGAGAGACCCCTCTTTGTTGATGTGTCCGATGATAAAAAACGGTACGTTCTTCTCTTTGGCGTACTGCAGGATACGTGCGGCGCACTCGCGCACCTGGCTGAGACTGCCGATGGTGGCTTCCACCGAGTTGCAACCGATGGTCTGGATAGAATCGATGATAACCACATCGGGCTGTATATCCGTAACATCGTCCAGAATACGCTCCAGCGAAGTCTCGCTGACGATAAACAGGTTGTCGGGGTTGCCGGCCAGACGCTCGGCACGCAGTTTGAGTTGGCGCACGCTCTCCTCGCCGCTGGCATAGAGAGTACGCCGCTCGCCGAGTTGCATAAGTACCTGCAGGGCGAGAGTCGATTTGCCGATACCCGGTTCACCGCCGAGCAGCACCAGGCTTCCGGGCACCAACCCACCGCCGAGTACGCGGTTGAGTTCGCCGTTGTGCATATCGATACGCATCTCCTCGGTGGCGGTAATATCCTGAATACGTTGCGGTTTTGCGTCACCGCCGATAGACGACAGCGGACGTTTGCCCGCAGGAACGGCTACAACGGTGTTTTCTTCATACGTACCCCATTCGCCGCACACGGGGCATCGTCCCAACATCTGCGGGGCTTTTGCACCACAGTTGCTGCATATATATTCGGTAGTCTGTTTTGCCATTTTTTGATTATGCTATCCACAGGGAAACATCAGGGGAAAAGTGCCTCAGAACTCGAAAGTTTTGCGCTCTTCGGCAAGGGCTGTATTCGGGAAAACCTCCTGCGCCTCTCTGAGGAACAGATTATGGTCGTCCACCCGTGCGGAGAAATGCCCGATAAGCAGTTTGCCCACGTGCGCTTTCGCGGCTATTTCGGCAGCCTGCCGCGCCGTGGAGTGCATAACCTGTTTGCAGCGTGCGGCGAACTCGTCCGGGAAAGTAGCCTCGTGGTAGAGCATATCCACGCCCTCGATAATCGGCACGATCTTCTCCGTGTACATAGTGTCGGAGCAGTAGGCGTAGCGCTTGCGGATGTCGTATAGTTTCTCGCCGTTCTCCATACGGCGGTGCCGCTCCGAGAACAGAAACCCGCAGCACGGCACCGTATGCTTGAGCGGCACCGACTCCACCATCACCGTCCTGTCCTCAAAAATCACCTCGTGTTTGCGCGGGTTGATGGGGTGGAAAACGACCTCATAGGACATATCGGCGCAATAATAGTCAAGCCACGGGCGCAACAGCCGCTCCAAATCGGGGTGCGAATAGATATGCATCGGCTGGGTACGGTGCTGCATTCCGAGCGAGGAAAGCAGCCCGATCAAGCCAAAGCAATGGTCCCCATGGAGGTGGGAAATAAAGATGTTGTAGAGACGCGAAGTATGTACGCCGAGGCGCTGCATAGTTATCTGCACCCCCTCGCCGCAGTCCACGAGAAACGACTTGTCGCATAGTTCGACAATCTGTCCGGACGGCGAATTTTGCATCGTCGGTCGTGCGCTTCCGCTTCCTAATATGGTTACTTTACCCTGCATCATATCTACTCTATACAAACTCCATACCACATTATACAGGGCTCCATCAAAGTCCATAGAAACACCTTTCAGGCATTGTTGAGTCCGATTCTCCGTTAATTACCATTAATTGATCATTAATTATTTTCGCCAAGTATAATCAAATATTTTTGAAATATATTTGAATAATCTTGGTTATATTTGGAGAAAAAATATCCGTTTATTCTATCAAATGGATTCCAGTTTCTCCCGTATCCGGTCGCCGAGAGCCGTCTTGCGCTCAATGTGTTTCAGCACTTCCTGTACAAACGAGTTGCTCTCGAAACTGCCCCGAACAGACTCGAAATCAGCCACTTGTTGCGAGCGATCGCCATCCACACCGAAGCCCGTCTGGCTATTGAGGTTAAACTCTTTCTTGGCATCGTCATACACCATCTTATCCAATTTGACCACCGCATCCTGCCAGCGGTCGATGCTCTGCAACACCGCATCCAGCGAGACCTCGTCCACACTGCATCCCCATATCTGCTGCAGTTTGTCGGCAGCCCACGTCCATTCGTAGGTGTAGTAGTTCTCGTGCATTTGACGGAAACGGTCCTGTATTTGCAGGTAACTCATTCCGCCCTTTTCGATGTCGTCCATCAGGCGCGTAACCTCGCTGCGCGGGGCAATCAGTCCCGCTAGATCCACCCAATCGCCCAAACCTACCTCGGTATCGGGTTTCAATGCCTTGTGCAGGTCGTCCATAGAATGGATATCCGCCTGCTCAATTCTGGAAATCAGCGAGTTGCCGAGAAATTTGGTAATGCCTATCGTATAGAGCATATTGCCGTGTACGAGCGACGAGTTGCGGATTTTGCAGTTGTTGTAGCCATAGACCTCGGTATTCATACCGCTCAGTGTCTGCAACTCTTTCAGTATCTCGCGCCCGCGCCACATCTTCTGTACCGTGTAGGGCGACAGCAGGTTGAAATTGATAAAATCCAACTTGTCGGGGTCCTTGCGGTTGTCGCGCTTGGGCCATTTCTGCGCATCGCGTATCGTACCCACCGTACGCAGGTTGGCGCCCGGCACAAGGTACGATTCAGACTGGTTCTCAATCAGATACGAAAACGGCAGTTCGCTGGTGTCAGCATGGTTGGTGTGCCGCCCCATCACGAGCGAGAACGCCCCGATCTTCGACGGCCACAGCAGGTAACTATCCGAAGTGGTCTTTGCCCCGCGCTCCGCCACGCCTTGGTGGATAGGACCGAGTTTGTACATGTGGTTCGACTGGTTGCTGCCCGAGCCCGCATTCAGAAACGAGAACATACCCGCGATGAGCAGGGTCGATTTGTGGTGCGTTACTGTGTAGGGACCTGCAAAAATCGCACACGCCTCGCCGTGCATACCCTGGCAGTTGCTGAAAAAGAGCGATTCTCCCGCCGAGTAGTGTTTGTCGAAGATACAGCCCTGCCCTACAAAGCACTTGTCCACGAGGGTCGAGTCGCCAATTTCCACGCCCGAGGCGATGATGAAATCGGTGCATTTGACGCCCGAACCGAGTTTCGTGGGTGCAAACCGATTGGAGTTGACCGTACCGTTTTTCAGGCGCGATACACCCGTCAGTTCGGCATAATCGCCGATACGCGTGTTCTTGATACTGCCGCAGTTGAGGATACATACGTGTTCGCCGATTTCGCCGATTTCGCTTGCCTGCGACTCGGCATAATCGTCTATCATCTTGTCGAGAACCGCTATCATCTTCGGGCGATGGCGGTAGAGCGTCATCACGTATGCCAGACTGGCACTCAGATGGTTGAAAATCGGTATCTCACGCCCGCCGCCTTCGTTCATCACAGGTACACGCACCCCGTTGCCGAAAGTGGTGCGCCCGTCCACCAAAATGGCGTTCACATTCTCTATACACGTGTCCGCCCCGATGCGGTAGTTGGCTATATAGTTGTGTATATTATATAGGTGTACGTTGTCGCCGATCTCGCAGTTGTGGATGGTGGCGTGGTTGATACCCGAGTGGACGCTCAGCCCACCAGGCAGTTCGAACTCACGTGCAAAGTTACCCATTTTCACCACGCCCGAGAAATGGGCGTCACGCACATACTGCGGGTCGAAACCGTCTTTTACATATACGTCCGCCCAGTTTTTCGCGTCGCACCCCTGTGCAAGCAGTTGCTGCTGCTCTTCATTTGTTAAATTTCTATACATTGTTGGTTGTTAATTGGAATGGTTTTGCTAATTGGTTTTGTTATAGGATGCGCTTAGGATGCGCTTAGGATAGAATGAACAAAAAGGGGTTCAAAAGCGCGGCGCGTGTTGTGCCGCAAGGAAGGTTTTGTAAGTTTTGTTTTGTAAGTTTTCGTTATATCGAACTCACGTTAATAGAATGCCATTCACCCACAAACTCCTAAACGACCTATTTCACCTTGTTCAGATACACCCTTGTGCAGACTTGTTTGGTGTAAGCGGGGAAATCGCCTCCTATAATCCAGCCGTAGTAGCCCGGTTCGTGGCGGAAGACATCTGCCAACCGCTGCCCCTTGTGCTGCCCGAAATTGAACACCTCGTACCCGTCTTTGTCGTAGGCAATGCGCCCTGCAAAGTCCGCAAACCGCACACTGCCCGCCGAATAGTCTGCCAGCCCCTCTATCGTATCGGGCAGGTCGTAACGCTCCAACTCAGCCATCAGCACCTCGTAGGTTGCCATCGTGTCCGCATTGGCAGAATGGGCATTCTGCAAATCTTTGCCGCAATAGAACCGGTAGGCAGCCGCAAGGTTGCGCTGTTCATTCTTGGTAAAAATGGTATAAGCGTCCACCATATTGCGGCGTTTCAGGTCTATGTTTACGCCCGCCCGCAGAAACTCCTCTGCCAGCAGCGGCACATCGAAATGGTTGCTGTTGTATCCTGCCAAATCGCTGTCTTTCAGCACATCCGCTATCCGGTGCGCTATCTGCCGGAAGGTTGGGCAGTCCGCCACATCTGCGTCGGTGATACCATGTATGGCGGTCGAGGTCTCGGGGATATGCATCGGCGTCTCCTCTATCATCGGTTTGCCGAACGGGTCGGACAGATGGCGTATCACGGTCGGTTTAACGCGCAAGGTCTTCCCCTCGGCATTGCCGTTGGGGAAGACCTTGTAATAACTTATTTCGACAATCCTGTCGGTCGATATATTCAGCCCCGTTGCTTCCAAATCAAAGAAAACCAGCGGGTGACTCAGTTTCAACTTCATCTACAAATTTACAAATTGTACATTTACAAATTGCCTCATCAGTCATTCAGCAGCATCGGCATCAATAGCAGCAGCAGGTCTTGGTTCTCCTCGTTCTCGGTCGGCAAAATCAGTCCTGCGCGGGCGGGGTCTGCCAACTGCAGTTTCACGTCTGTCGAAGAAATAACCCCGAGGATCTCTATCAGGAACGGAGCCTTGAAACCGATAGACATCGGCATTCCGCTGTATTCGCAAGCGATGGTCTCTTCCGCACTGGTCGAGAAATCAATATCTTGCGCCGAGATCTTTATCTGGTTCTCGCTCAAAGCCAGTTTGAGCAGCGAGGTACCCGTATTGGCAAATACTGCCACACGCTTGCAGGCGTTGATCAGCGTCTGACGATCTACCACCACCACATTCTGGTTGTTCTGCGGAATAACGGCATTGTAGTTCGGGAAACGCCCCTCAATCTGGCGGCAGACCACTATTGTATCGTAGAACTCAAACTTCGCATTCTTCTGCCCGAAAGTGATAACCACATCGCTGTCGTCCTTGCTCAGGATATTCTTCAGCAGCATAGCAGGTTTCTTCGGCAGAATAAAACTTGCAGGCTCTTTCGAAGAAACGGATGTGTTGGTGTAGCGGACAAGGCGATGTGCGTCAGTGGCTACCATCGTAATTTTGTCGGTGGCAATATCGAAATATATACCATTCATTACAGGGCGCAACTCGTCATCTGCCGTGCAGAAAATAGTCTTGTTGATGGCATCAAGCAATATCTTTGACGACATCATAATAGAATGGGTATCTTCCTCCGTGGCAGGCATTTCCGGGTACTCGTTGCCGTTGACGCCTACAAACGAATACGTACCGTTCTGGCTCACCATATTCACTGCAAAGTTCTGCTCATCGATTGAGAAAGTCAGTGGTTGCTCCGAAAATTCTTTGAGAGTCTCGAGCAGCAGACGTGCCCCGCTGGCTACTTTGCCTGCACCCTCTGCGTTCTCCACCTCAATAGAGGTGCGGATCGTGGTCTCGCCGTCCGAAGCCGTCAGCGTCAGCGTACTGCCGTTCAGGTCAAACAAAACATCTTCCAATATGGCCAAACTGTTCTTCGAAGCGATTACGCGACTTACTGCCTGCAACTGTGCAAACAATTTCGAACTGGATACATTAAATTTCATATCTCTCGTAGTTTTTAGATTTCTACTATATTAAGGAATAACTATATGGATAATTAATGGTCAATTATAAGTTCCTATCAAATAATTAACGTTTAATTACACGACAATTAACGTTCCCCACACAATAGGGGTTTGCAAAATTACTCATTTTATCTTGTATATGCAAATTATTTGCCAAAAATGCCGCCGTTTGCCGCTTTTTCTTTCCTAAACGGATAAATTTGCGTACCTTTGTGCCGCTAATCAATGAAAATCGGAGTTTTCGACAGCGGCTATGGCGGACTGACTATTTTGGATAAGATCCGCCGCGAGTTGCCCGGGTATGACTATCTCTACTTGGGCGACAATGCCCGTGCGCCCTATGGTTCGCACTCTTTTGAGGTTATCTACCAATATACGCTGCAGGCGGTCAACTATCTCTTGCAGCACGATTGCGCCCTCGTTATCTTGGCATGCAACACAGCCAGTGCCAAAGCCCTCCGCACTATCCAACAGCACGACCTGCCCGCTTTGCGGCAAGGCACGGAAATACCTAACGTATTGGGCGTTATCCGACCCACCGTGGAGCAGGTCATCTCCCGTACCCGCAACGGACATATCGGCATCCTCGGCACGCAAGGCACTATCGACAGCCTCAGTTACCCCATTGAACTGCAAAAAGTTTGGGACAATTTACACATTTACACATTTACACATTTACACATTTCCCAACAAGCCTGCCCTATGTGGGTGCCTCTTATCGAGTCGGGCGAACACCTATACAGCGGAGCGGACTATTTCGTGGATAAATACCTGTCCGCTTTGTTTGCGCAAGACCCGCTGATCGATACCGTCGTCCTCGGTTGCACCCATTACCCGTTGCTTAAGCCGAAGATCGACCATTGGTTGTCTGCCCTTTACCCGCAAGCGCAATCCATTGCCCAAGGCGACATTGTTGCCCTGTCTCTCCGCGATTATCTCTCGCGCCATACGGCTATCCGCAATGCCATCACTACGGGCGGCACGTGCGAATACCTCACCACCGAGTCGGCACAGAAGTTCACCGACTCCGCTTCCGTCTTTCTCTCCTCCCCCGTCCAAGCCCGCCATATCTCCCTGTAAGAAAAAAGGAGCATTATGCATTGTGCATTGTGTATTGCAAAGTAAGGTGGATATAAGGAGGATATAAGGAGGATAGGTATGCCTTACCAATCAAACACCAATCAAATACCAATCATCTACAACCTCTTTTGTAGAAATTTTCTCCTACTGACAAAGTCGGTGATTTTCCTCTATTTTGTCAGTAGCAATAAATTATATTCTATATTTATCTATTGAAATGAACGATTTAATATAGTGATGATCAATTGATTACGCGAATTGTTTTGCTTTTTTCTTCCTACTGACATAATATGCTAAAATCATCATATTATGTCAACAGGAACTTTTGTTTGCATAAATTAAAACTTTATCGTATCTTTGCACTGCGAAACCCACAGAGTATGTCTGCCTTTTTCGTAGCAAACTTGTTTCCTTTCTTGACAACAGGTTGACAACGAGCAGATATTTACCGAGCGGGTTTTGCAGACATAGTTATAAGGCGTTATTTGGCGCTGTATTCTGATGTATTGAAATCTCGCAAATTTCTATCGTCAACAGAATGCTGCAACGATTGACGCCCGCGGAATGTAAGTATTCTGCTCGTTTTGTTGTTCCTTTATGGGAACACCTGTGTATCTGTATAAGATAGACACAAGTGGTGTATCATAATAGGTCTTGTATCAGATGAACAAAACGGGTTAGTTTCTTGTATTAGCGTGGGTTTCGCGTTGCCGATTCTTTTGACGATGGGCAATGCGAGAGCCTCAATACGTGGAGTCGGCAACAAATCGAACTCCACGCTTTTTGTATGCCTGTATGTATAATCCAATTAATTGCTCAACTTGGAGTTTCATCGAGCAAAACAAATATGCCTATGAAATAAAGTGCTAAGTGAAATTTCTTTTACCACAAACTTGTGGTCGTTAACAGATTGTATTTAATAATTTAATAAATTCGAAATGTATGAATCAAGAGCAAATAAACAAAATTATTGATTCTTTATCACAAGATAGGTCTATAATACAGATTGCAAATGAAAGACGATTATTTCTAAATAATGAGCCTGCGGCTATCTCTACATTAGTAGAAAGTATTCGTAAGACTCATGGCAATGTGTATGCTGACCTATCAGTGGATATGATGTTCCAACTCATTGCCAGTACGAAGGAACAGTTTGGCAGTGATATCGCTACAATTACACTGGATGATTGGAAAGATAATAACACGATTCATCGTCTTATAGATTTGCATGAATATGTCCGTTCATATTTGGCAGGTATGCTTCATAAAAAAAAGCCGCCAAATTAATTGGAGTGTTGTTGGGAAAATCATAAGTGCTGTATTTGGCAAAGTTCCCGTTATTACAAAAGGGGTTCGAAAGATATTAAAAGAAGCCCATTTATTACAATGCCAATATACAGATGATATTCATCAATTGTTGTTGTCTATACGAGAAGTATGGTTAAGATACCGTGATGATATTGAACAAATCATAGGTATACTAATAATCAATGATGCCTTTCAGTTAGGTGCGGGACACACTTCTCAAGAAATTGCAACCATTTTGACTCCTATGCTACTAACGAAGATATTTGAAGTAATTCATAACGCCTCACATAAAGACGACACTGGACATAACAATTATAAAAAATAACAATTATGAAAACAAAATTATTTTCTATCTTTCTGTTACTATCGGTAGCAGTTGAACTATATGCATACAAGTTTAAGGTTGGTGGTTTGTGCTATTATTGTCCTACAGAATCATCAGATGCAGTAGCAGTAGTAAATAGTAGTTCTTATCAGTCACTAACATCTATTATTATTCCGGAAAGCGTTACATACAAGGGTATAACATACAACGTAACAAGTATAGGAGATGTGGCTTTCCATAATTGCCCCAGTCTTACATCAATCACTATCCCGAATAGTGTTACGAGTATTGGAAATGGTGCCTTTTCTTATTGCTTCGGTCTTACCTCTATCACCATCTCAAGTAGTGTAACGAGTATAGGAGAGAATGCTTTTGAAGAATGCTGGGTTCTTACCTCTGTTATAATCAACTCTGATTCCATTGT
>DKEG01000028.1:11555-11704 GCA_002452095.1 Bacteroidales bacterium UBA6828
GATGTACATAGTATTGGAGATGGGGCTTTCTATGGTTGCACGGGGCTTACATCAATCACTATCCCGAATAGTGTAACAGATATTGGAAATGACGCTTTCTATGGTTGCACGGGTCTTACATCTGTTACAATCAACTCTGATTCCATTGT
>DKEG01000028.1:11819-36717 GCA_002452095.1 Bacteroidales bacterium UBA6828
GATGTACATAGTATTGGAGATTTGGCTTTCTATTCTTACACAGGCACAGGTCTTACTACCTCTATCACTATTGGCAATAGTGTAACAGATATTGGAGATTGGGCTTTCTCTGGTTGCACGGGTCTTACCTCTATCACTATTGGCAATAGTGTAACAGATATTGGAGATCACGCTTTCTCTGGTTGCACGGGTCTTACATCAATCACTATCCCGAATAGTGTTACGAGCATTGGCCATGGGGCTTTTAGCAATACCGGTCTTTATTCTATATTTATTCCTAAAAGCGTAATACATATAGGTGTAGATGAATGGAATTGGTTGAACAACAATGTGTATTCCATATTTTCCAAGTGTGGCAGTTTAACATCTATTGAGGTTGAGGAAAGCAACCCTGTGTATGATAGTCGTGACTTTAGCAACTCCATTATAGAGAAAGCCACAAATACACTTATTGCAGGATGTAACAATACACGGATACCGGAGACAATTGATAGTATTGGAGTTGCCGCTTTGGCATATTGCAGTGATTTAACATTTATCAAGATACCAGGCAACGTGAAAACTATAGGAGCCGGTGCATTTCATAATTGTGATAACCTTAAAGGTGTGGTTTTAGAAAATGGAGTTGATAGAATTGGTAGTTATGCATTTGCAGAATGTCACAACTTGAAATCAGTAAGTATCCCCAACACAGTAACTATAATGGACCATGAAGTTTTTATAAACTGCAAAAGTCTTCAGTTTGTCAGCATTCCACATAGCGTAACAAAAATTGGGGAAGCAACATTTTCTTTTTGCCAAAGTCTTGACTCTATCAGGATACCTGGCAGTATAACAGAATGGGGATATTATTCTTTTAGAGATTGTTCTAACCTAAAATCTGTTTCTATCGAAAATGGTGTGCCATATATTCCTGATCTGACATTTAATGGTTGTACTAACTTGCAATCTATTAAAATACCTAATTCTGTATGGGAAATCGGTATTAGAGCATTTGAAGAATGCAAAAATTTAACTTCCATTACAATTCCCGTCGGAATTAGTAGAATCGGAGTAGGTGCGTTTGCCGGTACAGAATTGACATCTGTAATATGCTATGCTATCAAGCCGCCTTCTATTTTCAATACCGGATATTATGGGGAAGGAGAATACACTGATCCATTTGAAGGGTTACCAACTATGCCATTGTATGTTCCTGCAGAATCTGTTGAAAAATACAAGTCGGCAGATTGTTGGATGTACTTCAATGTATTGCCGTTAAGCGCCCAACCTACAGAATCTGATGATAAGCCTATCTTAACCCCTGGGGATACTGATGTGGACATTATTTGGCCTTCTGAACAGGGGGCTGCTATTTATACAATAGACATCAGCAAAAACGGAGATTTGGTTTGTACACTTACATTTGATGCAAATGGCATATTACAGAGCATTCGATTCTTAGCACATACTCGTGGCATTGAACAACATACAACACAAACGACACAAACCTCCAATAGCGGCTTTAATTTTGTAGTTGAAGGTCTGGATAGTGGAACTACTTACACTTATGTTATTGCAGCAAAGAATACTGCAGGAAATATTATTCAATCATATAGTGGAAGTTTTACTACAACAGGAGAGCAAACTGACATAAAGAGCATCTCTGTTGAAGCAGAGGATCTACATAAGTTTATCCGCAACGGACAAGTATTGATACACCGTAACGGAAAACTTTACACTACTACAGGCATTGAAGTACAATAAGTCTTGCATCATAGAAAGATACAGATTGCCACCAAGGTAATCTGTATCTTTTCTGCATAGTTCAATCTTATTAGAAATGACGTGTCCGAGTCTTACTTACCCCACCCCACCAATCACTTTCCCTTTGCACGGGGGTGGGCGGCGGTGTATTCGGCTTTTACCTGCTCGAAGGTGGTGTGGGTGTAGATCTGAGTTGTGGAGAGGCTGGAGTGTCCCAGGAGGGCTTGGATGGTGCGTATGTCCGCCCCGTTGTTGAGCATAGTGGTGGCAAACGTATGGCGCAGCACGTGCGGCGAGTGTTTCTTGAGTGTACTCACCTCACCCATACGCCGCCGCACAATCGAATACAGCAAATCCGTACTCATCGGCGCAATGCTTCCGTCCCGTCGCATCTTGCGCACCAGAAACGCCGGCGACGGAAAGCCGTTTAACAGTTCCGCCCGTGCGTCCAAGTACGTGCGTATCTGCTTGATAAGTGCTTCTCCGATAGGCACCACCCGTTCTTTCTTACGTTTGCCGAATACACGTATCTGCTGTTGCCCCAAATCTACATCCGTATCTTTCAGACCCACTATCTCTGCCTCACGCATACCCGTCTGGTAGAGCATTTCGATAATCAGACAGTTGCGTATCGACTCGAAATCATCTGCCGCTTCGTCCATTTCTGTTGCCTGCTCCATCTCGGCGGGCTTAAAAAAGACAGGCAGCGGCTTGTCCACTTTCGGCGGCACTACACGGCGCGTAATATCGCGTTTCACCAAGTCCAACGACAACAGAAAATGATACAGGCTGTGTACACTGGTCAGTTTCCTGCGTAGACTGCGGGGACGGTTGTGCTTCTCTTCCGCCAAAGACAGCAACCAACCTTTCACATCGCTCTCGTCCACCAACAGCGGATCGAACTCCGATATATCCTGTAGCCCCAGGTACTTACAAAAATCTCGCAGATCATCGTGATAGGCTTTCACGGTGTGCTGCGAGTATTTTTTCTCAATGGCAATATATTCCAGAAACTTCTGAATCACCCTAATTACGCATTATGCATTATGCATTACATTAGATCTCTTTCCCTACCTCATCGGTGGTCTCAAAGGGGAACAGACCGAACAACTCGGCATCTATCTGGTCGGTTATCTTGCGGAAATCGTCAGGGTTCTCGCCGAACTTCACATTGTCGCCGTCCACAATCAGCAGTTTGCCTTTGTATTCACTGATCCATTTCTCGTATTTGTCGTTCAGTCCCTGCAGGTAGTCGATACGCATACTTGCCTCGTAGGCACGCCCGCGCTTTTGTATTTGCGCCACGAGAGTAGGAATAGACGCACGGATATAAATCATCAGGTCGGGCATTTTTACCAGCGACATCATTAGGTCAAACAAGTCCTGATAGTTATCAAAGTCGCGGTCGGACATAAAACCCTGGTCGTGCAGGTTGGGTGCAAAGATACGCGCATCCTCGTAGATTGTGCGGTCTTGAATGATATAGTCGTTCGATTTGCCAATCTCTACCACATCTTTGAAACGTTTGTTGAGAAAGAATATCTGCAGGTTGAACGACCAACGCTTCATATCGGCATAGAAATCCTCTAAGTAGGGATTAAACTCCACCGTCTCGAATGCGGGTTTCCAACCGTAGTGTTTCGCCAGCATCTTTGTCAAGGTTGTCTTGCCGCAACCGATATTTCCTGCAATCGCTATATGCATATCTTTGTGATTTATTGTTTCTTGTTATAGTCCTCTTCCCGGTGGAAAAGTATCAAAATAGTCCGAACAACTGCGCATCTATCTTGTCCACTATGTAGCGGAAATCCTCCGCCCGATGTTCAAAGTCCAACTCGTCGGACTCTATCACCAACACTTTGCCGTCGTATAGCCGGTAGATAAAGTCCTCGTAACGTTCGTTCAGGTCTTTCAGGTAGTCTATCTGCATGCCTTTCTCGTAGTCCCGCCCGCGTTTCTGTATCTGGGCGATCAGGCTCGGCACCGACTTGCGCAGGTAAATCATCATATCGGGGCGTTTCATCTTCAGTTTCATCAACTCGAACAACTCCATATACGTGTTATAATCCCGCTCCGACAAGTCCCCGCGGCGGTAGTTGTTTGCGACAAACACATACACTCCCTCGAATATGCTGCGGTCTTGTACGATGGTCTGCTCCGTCTGCTGTATGGCGAGCATATCCTTGAAACGCTCTTTCAGAAAGTAGGTCTCTAAGCAGAACGACCACCGCGGAATATCCGTATAGTAGTCCTCCAAGTACGGGTTAAACCGCACACTTTCAAAGCGTGGCTCCCACCCGTAGTGTTTCGCTAACATCTTTGTCAGCGTGGTTTTTCCTGCACCGATATTTCCTGCAATGGCTATATACATAATAGTTCCGTCTGCAAAGATAATCTTATTTTGCTAATCTCGCAAATTTCCTGCATATTTTTTGCCGCATATTTTATTTGCAGCAGCCAATACAGTCATTCCCTCCCGAAAGGAATAGTCAACCTCACATCGGACTAAGTTTAACCCCGAGTCCACTTAACTCCGTACTAACAGATAAAAATAGTCAACCTGATTTAGGACAAGACACTCGCTATAATCCAAGCCAAGACAGCCCAATCACATACGAATCACATACGAATCACATACGAATCACATACAAACAACATAGACCTGACAGCAAGAGGATATGGTCTTGTCCTCACGATTCCTTCTATCCTTCTATGTTTCTATCTTTCTATTTTCTATCCTTCTATTTTTCTCTCCTTCCAACTGTTGTCTGTTTGCAAAAAAATCGTACCTTTGCCTGCAAATCGTAATTTGTTGCGTTATGAAAACTACAGCATATCTTTTTAGTCTTTCTGGTTCTCTCTTTCGTCTCTTGCAGACAGAAACAGCCCACTGCCGCCGAGCGCCGTGCCGAAAAACATCGTCAGGACAGCATCTCCCTCACGGAGCAGGAGCGTTCCCCGGCGTACTACGATTCGCTCTATCCGCCCCTTTTGCCCGTTGCCGACTCGTTGATTAAAGAGTTCCGGTACGAGAAGAACGAGAAATACGAGCAGGATAAAGCCGTCTTTACCGCTATTTACCCACGAGTTTGCACCGATCTCCCTCCGGGGATGCGGACGCTACGGATTCCCTGCAAGCCATAGCCGGGGACGAGGACGTCCTCGTCCCCGGAATGAAATGCAATTTTGATGCGGTTGCCCTGCCAAAATCGGTCGAAATTTGTGTATGTAAGAAAATTGTCGTAACTTTGCGGGCTTTTTAAGTTTGATAAGGTATAAAAAGATTATTGCACGTATGCAAAAGATTAGAAACATAGCGATTATTGCCCACGTTGACCACGGCAAAACCACCTTGGTCGACAAGATGTTGTACACTGCCCACCTGTTTCGCGACAACGAACAGAAAGGCGAGTTGATACTGGATAACAACGACTTGGAGCGCGAGCGAGGCATCACTATCCTTGCCAAAAACGTCGCTATCGAATATAAAGGCTACAAAATCAACATCATAGATACTCCGGGGCACGCCGATTTCGGCGGTGAGGTGGAGCGCGTACTCAATATGGCGGACGGCGTGTTGCTGCTGGTGGACGCTTTCGAGGGTCCGATGCCGCAGACACGCTTCGTGCTGCAGAAGGCATTGGAACTCAACCTCAAACCCATCGTGGTTATCAACAAGGTGGACAAACTCAACTGCCGTCCTGACGAGGTACAGGAGGAGGTGTTCGACCTGATGCTCAACCTCAACGCTACCGACGACCAATTGGATTTCCAGACTATCTACGGTTCGGCAAAGAACGGCTGGATGTCCACCGACTGGCGCAAGCCGACCACAGACCTGACCGCCCTCATGGACGCTATCATCGAGTATATCCCCGCTCCCGAAGAGTTGGAGGGTACGCCGCAGATGCTCATCACCAGCCTTGACTACAACGCCTACGTCGGGCGTATCGCCATCGGGCGCGTCCACCGCGGCACTTTGCGCGACGGTATGAATGTTACGCTTGCCAAGAAAGACGGCAAGATGGTCAAGACCAAAATCAAGGAACTCCACACCTTCCAAGGCATGGGGCACGTGAAGACCAACGAGGTCAAGAGCGGCGACATCTGCGCACTCATCGGCATCGAGGGCTTTGAAATCGGCGACACCATCTGCGACTACGAGAACCCCGAACCCATGAAGCCCATTGCTATCGACGAACCGACGATGTCAATGATGTTCACTATCAACGACTCGCCTTTCTTCGGGCAAGACGGCAAACTCGTTACCAGCCGCCACATACAGGAGCGTCTGAACAAAGAACTGGAGAAGAATCTCGCACTCCGCGTGGAGCGCGGCACCACCGAGAACTCATGGCGTGTCTTCGGGCGCGGCGTGCTGCACCTCTCGGTGCTTATCGAGACTATGCGCCGCGAGGGGTACGAACTGCAAGTCGGTCAGCCGCAGGTGATTATCAAGGAGATAGACGGCGTCAAGTGCGAACCCGTCGAGGCACTGACCGTGAACACCCCCGAGGAGTGTTCGGGCAAAATCATCGAGTTTGTCACCGTCCACAAGGGCGAGATGACCAAGATGGAACTCGTCAACGACCGTATCCACCTCGAGTTCATCATCCCCTCGCGCGGCATCATGGGCATGCGTACGTATGTAATGAACGTGAGCGCGGGCGAGGCAATCATGGCGCATCGGTTCCTTGAGTACCAGCCGTACAAGGGCGAGATGCCTGTCCGCGTCAACGGCTCGCTCATCGCTATGGAGGGCGGCACCGCATCGGCGTACGCGCTCGACAAACTGCAGGACCGCGGACGCTTCTTCATCGACCCGCAGGAGGAGGTCTATGCCGGTCAGGTGGTCGGCGAGAACTCCAAGGAGGGCGACATCGTCATCAACGTGGTAAAATCCAAGAACCTCACCAACATGCGTTCCAAGTCCGCCGATGACAAGGCAGTCCTCCCACCCGCTATCAAGTTCAGCCTCGAGGAAGCGTTGGAGTACATCAAAGGCGATGAATATGTAGAGGTTACGCCCCACCACATGCGCTTGCGCAAAATCATCCTCGACGAACTCGAGCGCAAACGCGCCAATCGTTAATAAAAGTCAATATCTATCTCCTGCTAAAAGTGCACAAAACAGCATAGGATGTGCATAGGATGCGCATAGGATAGGCGATTGATAGACTATAAAAACATACTAATAGAATAAACTAATAATAAAAAGATATGCAATTCAATCAAACAGAAATCAAGGACATGCAGATGGTTCTTACGCTCACCGTTGAGCCGGCTGACTATCAAGAGGCAGTCCAAAAAGAACTGAAACAAATCCGCCAAAAGGCGAATATCCCGGGTTTCCGCCCCGGTATGGTGCCCGCAGGCTTAGTGAAGAAAATGTATGGCAAAGGGGTGCTGGCTGACGTACTAAACAAGGTAGTCGGCGAGCAACTGAGCAAGTACATCGAGGACAACAAACTGCAGGTTCTTGGCGACCCGCTGCCCAACAACGAGCAGACTCCCGAGATGGATCTGGAGAACCAGGACACGTTCACTTTCGCATTCGACATCGCTGTCGCTCCTGAGTTCGACGCCAAACTCAACGGACACAACAAACTGACATACTACAACATCAAGGTTACCGATGAGATGGTTGACAAACAGGTGGCCTCGTATGCTGACCGCTTCGGCGAATATACCGAAACCGAGAACTATGTTCCGGGCGATGTACTCAAAGGCTTGATGACCGAGCAGAAAGAAGGCGGCATCGTTAAAGAGAACGCTATGCTCAGCCCCGAATATATGCAGAACAAGGAGCAGGCTAAACTCTTCGAGGGTGCAAAGAAAGGGGATGTCATCACATTCAACCCGATGAAAGCGTATGGCAACGAGACCGAAGTGGCTTCGATGCTGGGTCTGAAGAAAGAGGATGTCAAGGATCTGAACTCGGACTTCACTTTCGAGATTCATACCATTTCGCACCACGCTCCTGCTGCTATCGACGGTGAGTTGTTTGCCAAGGTCTATGGCGAGAACAATATCAAAGACGAGGCGGATTTCCGTGCACACATCAAGGCGGAGATTGAGCAGAATATGGCAGAGGACAGCAAGTACAAATTCGGTTTGGACGCCAAGGCTGCCATTATGAAGAAGATGGAGAATGTGGCATTCCCCGAGGCGTTCCTCAAACGCTGGGTACTCGCTACCAACGAGAAGATGACCGCTGAGGAACTCGACAAAGAGTTCCCGAAAATGCTTGAGGAACTCAAATGGCACTTGGCGAAAGACCAACTGATGAAAGAGTTCAAGATTGACGTGCAGAAAGAGGAAGTCGAGGCGTATGCCAAAGAGGTGGCACGTATGCAGTTTATGCAGTACGGCTTGATGCACATCGATGACCGGTACCTCACGAACTATGCACAGGAGATGCTCAAGCAGGAGAACCAACTCCGCGGTATCATCGAGCGTGTAGCCGAGAACAAGATCTTCGATGCCCTCAAAGGCGTGGTAAAACTCGAAGAGAAATCCATCTCTCAAGAGGATTTCGGCAAACTCTTCGCCTAAGCATAGCAGAATATAGGTTTTAATATAAAAAGACTGCCATGGCAATGTGGCGGTCTTTTGTGTGTTTATCCGTAAACGCTATCGGGTAAAATAGCATAGGCAAAAAGCGGATAGACTTGTGCATATAAGAAAAAAAGCGTAACTTTGCGGGCTGGAATATATAATTTGTGTAAAACAATGAAACGCAATATCGCCATAGTGGCAGGCGGCGACAGTTCGGAACACGATGTGTCGCTCAGGAGTGCGGCAGGGCTGTACTCTTTTATGGACAAAGAACGCTACAACATCACCATCGTTACCCTTCGCGGGAGCGACTGGCAGGCGGCTGTGGAGTGGAAATTGGAGAACGGGCAATGGCAGACCGTAGTTGCCGCCCCGATAGACAAGAATGACTTTTCGTTTACATACAACGGGCAGAAAACGCAACTCGAATATGCTTACATCACCATCCATGGTACACCGGGCGAAAACGGGCGTTTGCAGGGCTATCTCGATATGATCGGTATTCCCTATTCATGCTGCGGGGTGCTGGCGGCTGCCGTAACGTTCAACAAATACACCTGCAACCACTATCTGCAGGATTTCGGTATTCGTATCTCGCCGAGCATTCTCCTGCGCAAGACAATGCCGCGTCCGACCGACGAAGAGATTGTAAGCAAAATCGGTTTGCCGTGCTTTGTAAAAAGCAATGTGGGGGGATCGAGTTTCGGCTGCACCAAGGTGAAGACCATCGAGCAGATGACACCTGCCATAGAGCGGGCTTTCCAAGAGGGCGACGAGGTAATCTGCGAAGCATTTATGAAGGGTACGGAGATAACCTGCGGCGTCTATAAGACCAAAAGCAAAGCCGTGGCATTCCCGATCACGGAGGTGGTTACCAAAAACGAGTTTTTCGACTACGATGCCAAATACAAAGGACAGGTGGACGAGATTACCCCCGCGCGTATCCCTGACGAGGTGCGAGACCGTGTGCAGGCTTTGACCTTGCATATATACGACATCCTCGGCTGCCACGGAATTATCCGCACGGACTATATCCTGACCGAGGGTTGGACTATCAATTTGCTCGAAATCAACACCACGCCCGGTATGACCGCCACATCGTTTATTCCGCAGCAGGTGCGTGCCGCCGGGCTTGACATCAAAGATGTCCTGACTGACATCATAGAGAATGTATAATGTACAATTCACCATGTACAATGATTGATATTGAGAAAGCCATAGCCGCATTGGACTGGAAGCGGGAGCCGTACGGGTTGTACGAGCCGATTGAATATACCCTTGCTTCGGGGGGCAAACGCCTGCGTCCGCAGTTGGTATTGCTGGCGGCGGAGATGTTCGGCGGTAAGGAAAAGGAGGTATTGCCCGCAGCGTTGGCGATAGAGGTGTTCCATAATTTTACGCTGCTGCACGATGACGTAATGGACAAGGCGGCAGTGCGCCGCGGACGACCGACGGTGCATGTGCGTTGGAATGACAATACCGCCATTCTTTCGGGCGACCAGATGGTGATTGAGGCATACAAACTGCTGAGCAACGTGCCTGCCGATCGTCTGCCGCAGACGCTGCGCCTCTTCAACAAGATGGCTACGGAGATTTGCGAGGGGCAGCAGTACGATATGGAGTTCGAGACCCGCGATCAGGTGTCTATAGAGGAATATATGCATATGATCCGCCTCAAGACCTCGGTGCTGCTGGCTACGGCATTGAAGATCGGAGCCTATATCGCAGGGGCGTCCGAGACACAGCAGCAAGCCCTGTACGAATACGGAATCAATATCGGCTTGGCGTTCCAAATACAGGACGACATACTCGATGTCTATGGCAATCCTGAGACTTTCGGTAAAGCCATCGGTGGCGATATATGCTGCAACAAAAAGACTTATATGCTCCTGACTGCGATGCAGCGTGCGGACGAAGCCACTCGTGCTGAATTGGAACATTGGCTGCAGATACAGGACAAACCGGACGAAAAGATACGGGCGGTAACCGATATATATACGCGTACGGGTGCACGTGAGGTGTGCGAGACGGTTATGCAACTGCATACCCACGAAGCCTTGTCGCAACTGGATGCCCTGCCGCAAAACGATGCCACGGAGCAATTACGCAAATTGGCGGAGAAACTTGCCATACGCAAAGTATAACGGGCTATCCACCTTATATCCTCCTTATATCCACCTTACTTTTATAAATAAAAATCGCTAAACTTTGATGCTATGCCATACAGACGACTACCCAATACAGACCAGGCGCGATTGACAGCGTTGCAGACTGCCGTGCAGTGTGCCAGCGAAGCGGACTTTACGGAACAGGTACTGAAATACAAGACGTTGAGCGAGGCACAACGCTTCTTGATGCAGTTCGAGAATATGGTGATGCAATACCATGACAATTTCCAGTCGCGCGTGGCTGCCAACAAGAAATACCGCCATATGGTGCAGAATGCGCGGATGTATATCTCGCACTTTATCCAGGTGCTGAATATGTCGGTCATTCGCGGAGAGATCAAGCGGGAGCAGAAAGAGTTGTATGGTTTGGATCCGAACAATCATATCGTGCCTGACCTGAGTAGCGAAGAGGATCTGCTGGTATGGGGCGAGAATATCATCAACGGCGAGCAGAAGCGTACGCAGATGGGCGGTTTCCCTATATACAACCCCGCTATCAACAAGGTGAAAGTGCATTACGACATCTTCAAAGAGCACCAAATCAACCATACTATGCACAAGAAAACCACCACGCGTGTGGCGAGCGATATGGAGGAAATGCGCAAAAAAGCGGATGCACTGATTCTTGAGATTTGGAACCAGGTGGACGACTACTACAAAGACCTGCTGCCATACGACCGCTTGTGCCACTGCAAGAATTACGGACTTATTTACTACTATCGTCCGACGGAGAAACATTTGTCGCCGGAAACAGACAAACGGTTGAAGCACGAGCAGGAGATACAGCCCACTATCCAATGGTCTCCAGAGGAGTAATAACTCCGTCAAGCGGCTGGTCGCGCCATGTCTGCGGCAGGTTATGGTGCTTCAGTTGGAAGTCATAGGCAATACCTAACTTGCACGCTTTTTTGTGTTTTTTGAGAAAACGGTCGTAGTACCCGCCGCCGCGTCCTATACGGTGCCCCTTACGGTCGAAGACCACGCCCGGAACGAGGATAAGGTCAATCTTGCCGGTATAGGCAGGTGTCTGCGGTTCGGGGATATGGGCATAGCCCTGTTTGAGACACGCTTTACCCGTATAGGGACGAATCTCCATCGCTTTGCGGTGTGTTACAGGCAAAAGCATCGTCTTGCTGTCACAGTACTTGTCGAGCAACGGACGCAAGTCCACCTCGTTATGAATCGGATAGTAGAGCAGTACGGTACGGGCGTTGCGGAAAGCGGCAGACTGCTCAATTTTTCCGACAACGACCTGCGAGTCGGCTGCGGCTTGCTCCGCGGGATAGACACGGCGTTTCTGCTCCACGATAGTGCGCAAAGCCTGTTGTTGCAGTCGTTTGGTACGCCACGGAAGGCTATTCTTCAAGTCATGTAGTTGCGATGCGAAAAGCATAGGTTATTGGGCTGATTCGGGCATACCGCAAAAGGAATGCCAATAAAAAGTGTGCAAAATTAGTACTTTATTTGCATATTTGCAAAAATGGCACTAATTTTGCCCTAAATTACAAGTTATGAAACGTTTTTTACCCCTAATAGGGCTTATATTGATAGGATTGGTCGGGTGCAAAGACAAGACTTCCACCACGACGAAGTCGTCGGTGGCACAACTTACCGCTTTTAGTTTTACTGCAAACAGCAATTATCCCGGTTTGGCTGCCGCCTCTTTTAAGGTGGAGGAGCGTCTGGATACAGGGCTGGTGCAGAATCTCGATTCTATTATGTACGGCACGCCGTTGGATTCGGTGGTGCCTAAGTTTACATTTGCAGCCACCCCCGGTTCGGCAATTATGCAGACGCCCGATACTACTATTATCTTGGGCGGCTCGGATACGATTAACTTTGAGAAACAACCGCTGTATCTGACAGTGAAATCGCAGGACGGCAAGAATACGAAGGTGTATGAACTCCGTGCGTATGTGCATCAGGTCGATCCTGACCTGTACCATTGGGAGCAACTCTGTCCGCAGGTGCTGACCGACAACAGCGAGCAGCGCGTGGTATCGCTTGGAGAGAAGTTTGTGCTGATTGGCAACAACGGTTTCCGTACATCGGTTTATACCTCTTCCGACGGCGAAATATGGAGCAACCCACAGGCACCATCGGGGCTGCCAGACGGATGCCACGTGCGCCGTATTATATCGGATGGCAGCATGCTCTATTATGCCGACTCGCTGACGCTCTATACCTCTGCAGATGCCATTTCGTGGACGGCATCAGACTATACAGGCAGCGGTTTCCGCATCCGCAATATGCTGATGACATGGAACGACACGGTATGGGCAATAGTGGAGGATGATCACGGACCAGTGTTGGCGAATATGCGGGATGGTGAACTAAAAACCACCGCTTTGCGCCCGAAAAGCGATTTCCCCGTGAGTGATTTTGCCACGGTATGTTTTGAAAACGCTGCGGGACGTGCACGGGCAATGGTACTCGGCGGGCGTGCCAAGAACGGTGCCGTACTCAACTCGCGTTGGAATATTGAGTTCTCTCCTGTAGTGGGCTATCGTATGCAGAACTTTTCCATAGACCGCCCTGCGTTTACCGATCTCACCGGCGCAAGCGTCATCTGGTACAACCACCAACTGCTGATGTTCGGCGGCGTGGATGCCGAGATGAAATATATCGGTCGGGATATACTGGTGAGCAACGACGAGGGACTCAATTGGACAGCCGCAGACAGCGCAAAGAATTGCCTGCCTGCTACCTATACTGCCCGCCAAAAACAGTCGGTGCTGGTACGCGACAATGCAATCTATGTCTTCGGCGGTGAGCAGCAAGACCGGACATTCAGCGATGTCTATCGCGGCAAACTCAACTCAATCGATTGGAAAAACTAAAAACTATAAACTTCCCTACTTCTCTCAACTTTCAACTTTCAACTCTAAACTAATAATAAACAAAACATATACAACTATGACAATCAACGATTACAATTTCGCCGGCAAGAAGGCGATTGTTCGTGTGGACTTCAATGTGCCACTCGATGAGAATGGTAAAATTACTGACGATACCCGTATTCGTGGTGCTCTGCCTACTCTCAAACACATCCTCAAACAAGGTGGCGCACTCATCATTATGAGCCACATGGGTAAGCCGAAAGGCAAAGTAAATATGAAATACAGTCTGAGCCAGATTGTGGATGCTGTCTCCGAGGCACTGGGCGTCAAGGTACAGTTCGCACCGGATTGCGCTAAGGCGAAAGCACAGGCTGATGCCCTCAAACCGGGCGAAGTGCTGATGCTCGAAAACCTCCGTTTCTACCCCGAAGAGGAGGGTAAACCCGTAGATATTGACAAGGAAGATCCTGCTTACGAGGCTGCCAAGGAAGAGATGAAAGCCCGTCAGAAAGAGTTTGCAAAGACTTTGGCATCGTATGCCGACTGCTATGTAAACGATGCTTTCGGTACCGCTCACCGCAAACACGCTTCTACCGCTGTCATCGCAGACTATTTCGATGCCGACAACAAGATGCTCGGTTACCTGATGGAGAAAGAGGTGGCTGCAGTCAACAATATCCTCCATAATATCAAACACCCCTTCACCGCTATTATGGGCGGTTCGAAAGTATCTACTAAGATCGGTATCATTGAGAACCTGATGGATAAAGTGGACAACCTGATCCTATGCGGCGGTATGACCTATACTTTCGCCAAGGCACAAGGGGGTAAGATTGGCAACTCAATCTGTGAGGACGACAAACTTGATTTGGCTCTGGATATCATCGCACAGGCAAAAGCAAAAGGTGTAAACCTTGTATTGGGTACGGACTCTGTGATTGCAGACAATTTCTCCAACGATGCCCACACCCGAGTATGCCCGAGCAATGACATACCCGACGGCTGGGAGGGTATGGATGCCGGTCCCGAAAGCCGCAAGGCTTTTGCTGCCGCTATCAAAGGGGCGAAAACTATTCTGTGGAACGGTCCTGCAGGCGTATTCGAGTTTGATAACTTCACCGCAGGGTCGCGTGCTATCGCCGAGGCCATTGCCGAGGCTACCGACGAGGGTGCTTACTCGCTCATCGGTGGTGGCGACAGCGTGGCTTGCATCAACAAGTTCGGGCTTGCTGACCGCGTAAGTTACATCTCTACGGGTGGTGGTGCTCTTCTTGAGGCTATCGAGGGAAAAGTGCTCCCCGGCGTAGCAGCCATCAAAGGCGAATAATTCGTATGGAGTTGAGTGTTGAGTGCTTAGAGTTGAGTATTTCGGTTCGGCTCTAAACTACTTACAACTCTCAACTTCTCTCAACTCTCAACTTTCAACTCTCAACTACAAAAATGGACATAGTCGGAAAAATCATTCAGGTACTGCCTGAGCAAAGCGGCACCAGCAAGACGGGCAATCCGTGGAAAGTACAGTCGTATGTATTGGAGACACAGGAGCAGTACCCGCGTAAAGTGTGCTTCGAGATATTCGGAGAGGATCGTATCAAGAACAACCCTTGCAAGATTGATGATGTGGTAACGGTTTCGTTTGACATCGAGTCGCGCGAGTTTAATGGTCGTTGGTACACCTCTATCCGCGCATGGCGCGTACAGCAAGGTGCTGTGGCAGCGGCTTCTCAAAGTGCGCAGGTGGCGACTCCCGCTCCCGCACCCGCTGCTCAAGCAGCAGCCGCTCCTGCGGCTAACACGGCTTCCTTTGATGCCGTTGCAGGCAGCGACGAGAGCAGCGACCTCCCATTCTAAATACGATATGAGTAAAAGGCTGCCTGACCATAGGCAGCCTTTTCTTTTTCTATTGCGATCTCTGTCAGCCAAAGGTGTGGGGACGATGCGTCTCGCATCGTTACAAGATGACCTTGCTGCCAAACACAGGTGGATGTCAGGTGGATGTCAGGTGGATAGCATGTGGATAGCATGTACTAACCCCGCCACTCGTCGGAAAAAACGCTTGTGTGTTAATTCGTCATTCATAATTCATAATTCATAATTATACAGTCGTGCGTCGTTGGATTCTTATCTCGTTGCTTATTGTTCTTCTCTTGGGAGGAGGTGTACTGTGTGCCATTCGCTGGCAGGCGTGGTTTGGAAACCCGCCTGAACCACAATGGACTGCCGACACACTGGATTATCATTGCTATACGTTTGCCGCTGACAGTCTGCCCCACTTCGTAAAGACCGATAGCGGCTGGCTAGACACGCAGTCGCCTGATACATTGCAGATTCTATTGCTCGGCGATGTACATAATTCGCTCTTGCGTGCCGACTATGACACTCTTGCAGCACGCCTGCCGCATCTTGACTGCTATGCCCAACTCGGAGACTATATCGAGCGCGGCTATTTCTACTATTTCCAGCAACTCTACCACCAACTGGCAGGATCGGCTTTCGACTCGCTGCCTCTTCTCAATTGCCCCGGCAACCACGAGTACCGCAAAGGACTTCGCCGTACCCTCACGCCTCTTTGGTATGAGGCATTTCCGCAACCCGCCAATGGTCCTGCTGACTTTATCGGCACCACCTATTATGTCGATTTTCCGCATCTGCGTTTTATCGTCATTGATACCAACGGACTGCAAGCCCTCCACCATTTCACGCGCGTCAATACGTGGGTTAACAAGACTATAAAAGAGGCGGGCGACCGATTTGTGGTCGTGATGATGCACCACCCTGTGTTCTCAAGTGCCGTAGGACGGCAGAACCCTATGATCTATCTTACGTTCCGCGAACCGCTCCGCCATGCCGACCTCGTCTTTGCGGGACACGACCACAACTACTGCCGCCGTCTGCCTTTCGTCAATACCAATGCCGCCACCAAGTACTATCGTCCCAAGCACAATACGCACGACGAGTGCTCATGCTCCGGTCATCGTCTCTACGAAGTACTCAATATTGTGGGCGACACGCTTACTCTACAAACCTACCTGCTCGAAGAAGGTACACTCTACGACTATGTAGAGATAATTAGGGATTAGAGATGAGATTAGGAGGGAGATGAATTGTGTACCCTGTTTATTCAAATGACAGATACCATTTCAGCCGTTCCAAGTCCTGCTCAGTAAACTCGGGCAAGGAGCGTAATTCATCAATAGACTTCAGTTTGAAGCGGTTGCGCCTCAGTGTATAGAGGGCTTTCGCCTGCTCAAAACGCAAATACGGATGGTGTTGCAAGCGTTGGACACTGCTGTGGTTCACGGGAACAGGGCGGATGGAATCGGCGCATGCCGTCAGGTGCGGCAAAACGGAGTCGAAAGTAAAGTATATGAGCGTATCCCGGTCGTATTCCCGTAAACGCGCTATATCGCGGATCTGTTCGGCAGAATAGTAGCCGCCCAACTGCTCCCGATAGCGCACTATCTGTTTGGCGATACCGCTGCCTATACCACGGATGCATTGCAGACTCAAAGTATCCGCACTATTGAGTTCTATAATGGTATCTTTCTTCAAACTCTTATATTTCAACGGAATACTATCTCGGCGAATAGTGTCTCTGCGGGCAAAACGCAGAGTATCGATACAAATATATGGTTCTAAAGCGAGATACATGCTGTCGGTCATTCCGTATAGTCGCCTTAGGTCGCTGCTTTTGCGGTATGTACCGCCTGCGGCTCTGTATTTGAGCAGATTGCGTACCTGCCAGCGTTTCAACCCGAGTTGCAGCAATGTTGTAGAATCCGCCGTATTCGGGTCGAAAGGACGGAGGCAGATACGAATAGTGTCGTAGGTGTAGCGGTAGTGTTTTCGCTTCAAACTGTCTGCTATTTGTACCACCTCCTCTGCCGGTTCCGCTGCTTTCGGGCGTTGCGGCACAAGATGGATAAATACCTCCACGGAAACAACAAGCACTAACAACACCACCGCTCCGATGGCTTGCCGGCGGCTCAAGATATGCTTTCTCTTTCTCATCGGGCGATAGATTCTATTTTACCGTCCTGCATATAGTTGGTCAGCACATCGCCTGCCGCTACATCACGCACGCTGTGCACCGCTTTTCCGTTACATTTCAACAGGCTGTAGCCCATCCGGTAGATCCGCTCCGGCGAACAGGCGGCGATACGCTGCTCTATGAGTTCCAACTTGTGCGACTGTCGGAGGAATAGTTGGCGGTTGGCCTGTTCCAAACGCTGCTGCCATTCGTCTATGCGGTGCCGGCGCAGCAGTATTTGTCGGTCGGCGGTACGCAGGAGCCGTTGCTGCAAGTCGTTGATGCGGGCGGCTTGGATGTCCATCCGCTCTATCAGATATGCCGCCACGGCAGTGGGTGTCTTGAGTGCCGTGTGCGCCACCATATCCAATACGCTCACATCGCGCGTATGCCCGATACCGCTGATGACGGGCAGCGGGAACTGCGCACAGTGGGCGCAGAGGTTGTATCGGTCGAAGCAACTGAGGTCGGTGCTTGCCCCGCCGCCACGGATAATCACCACCGCATCGAAGTCCTCTTCCTGCACTGCAATCGCACCGAGGGCGGCTATGATCGACCGCTCGGCATTGTCGCCCTGCATAGTGGCGGCAAAGAGTTGCGTACTGAACGGATAGGGGGACGCATACAACTGGTCGCAGAAGTCGCCATACCCCGCCGCACCTGCTGCCGAGACCACCGCAATACGTTTTGCCAATGTGGGCAGAGCCAACTCTTTTTGCATATCGATGATGCCCTCTTCCTGCAACCGGCGAATGGTCTCCTGCCGCTGCCGTGCCATATCGCCGAGGGTATAGCGCGGGTCGATATTGACGATATTCAGGCTTAGTCCATACACGGCGTGATAGTTCACTTCCACCTCCACCAGCACCTGCATGCCCGCCTGCATACGGCTGCCCGTCTCCTGCTCGAAGTATGCCTGCAACATCGTTTGCAGGTTGCTCCAGCAGGTGGCACGCTGCTTGGCAACGAGTATCTCCCGCTTGCCTTTCTCTACCAGTTCGAGATACAGGTGTCCGCCTTTCTCGCTCAGTGAGGCAATCTCCGCCCGCACCCAGTAGGTCTCGGGCAGTTCTACCGCCAACGCCTCACCAATCATAGCGGACAACTCCGACAAAGTATATTCTTTCATACGATTGTATATAAATAGCAAAACAATATCAAGCACCCTGCAGTGGGCAGCAGCCACCAAATACTGCGTTTCAACGACAAGTACCCGCCCGCTATGGCGGCATAGAGCAGTACCGCCATCGGCAGCGATATGCGTATCTCGCTTACCGCACCCGGCAGATGTTCTATCCACCCTACCGAGGTATTGAGCAACCATGCCAAGCCCTTGCACACCCACACCGCTGCGCCGCCTATATACGGCAAACCGCCTATTGCCAAGACTACCAATGCCGCTACCACCAACAGCCACGCCAAGGGAATGACGAACAGGTTGGGCAGCAGAAAATAGTTGGAGCATTGCCCGAAATAGTATAATGTCAATGGGAGCGTGCCTATCTGTGCCGCCAACGAAACCGCCACTATATCCACTATATAGCGTACCGTCTTGCGGAGCGGCGCAGGGTGTATCCCGCTTGTGGGCAACAGGCGGCTGAAAGCGGGAACGAACAACAGCAATGCCACCACGGCGGCAAAACTGAGTTGGAAACTGACGGAAAACAAGTCCAACGGGCGCACCACCAATATCATAAACGCCGCTGCCGCCACGGTATTGAGCGAGAGCGATTGCCGGTAGAGCATACGCCCCGTTTCCACCAACGAGAGCATCAGTACACTCCGCACCACCGATGGCGTCATACCCGTCATAGCCGCATACGCCCACATCGCCGCGATGATGACTGCCGACTGACCGCACCGCCACAGCCGCTGCGTATAGAGCGGTTTGAACCGCCCGCCGAGGGTCAGAACGAGCAGCAGAACGGAATAGACGATACCTGTATGCAAGCCGCTTACGGCTAGGATATGTGCTGCGCCGGCACGCTGAAAACTACGGGTTGTCTCACGGTCAAGGTCTTCTTTGTAGCCCAGAGTGAGTGCGGATACTGTGGCTAACTCTTTGCCATCCAATCCGTATCGCCGATAGCGTTCTTGCAGGGCGTGCTGCCACCGTTTGGGCGAAAAACGTTGCGGCACACCATACCCGATATACTGCCATTGGCTGCGCCATACCATACCCGTTCCCGCAATGCCCTGTTGCCGCAGATAGGTGCCATAGTCGAAACCACCCTGCTGTCCGCCGCGTTGTATTCGGGTGCGCACCACGAGTGTATCGCCTATGGTCGGCATAGTGCGGATGCTGTCGGGCTGCATATAGAGATACACTCTGCCCTGTGCGGTATGTGTTGCAGAATCCACTATTGCCTGTACCTCTGCTGTATAGCGGAATGTCTTTGTCCGCCGGACGGGGTAGTCTTGTATGGTCACGAGGAACGTACGGGTACTGTCGATATACGGCACATCCGTATCGTGCAACAAGTCAATCGGGAAACGGGTATAATAGCATAGCAAGACAGCCGCTATCATAGGCAGCAACAGCACCACCATCGGTTGCCTGCGAAACCGGTCTTTCCAATCCCGTTCCAACTCCCTACTGTCTAACTTCTAATCTCTAACTTCTAACAGCACAGCGGTCTAACCTCTCTATTCTCCTTTCATCAGTCGTATGGCTTTCTCGGGGTCTTTGGCGTGGAAAACGGCACTGCCCGCCACCAAGACATCCGCCCCCGCCTCGAATACACCGGCAGCGTTCTTGGTGTTGATGCCGCCGTCCACTTCTATCAGCGTTTTCAGTCCGCGGCGGCTAATCTCCTCCCGCACATAGCGCACACGCTCCAGCGTCTCCGGGATAAAGTTCTGCCCGCCAAAACCCGCATACACCGACATAATCAGCACCATATCCACTTTGTCCAGATAGGGATCCAGGCGGTGCACGTCTATATCAGGATTGATAGTCAGGCACGTACGCACCCCTTTGGCTTTGATCTGAGCCACTATCGGCAGCGGGTCTTCCACCGCCTCGAGGTGGAAACCGACGCTGTATGCCCCCGCATCGCAAAACCGCTCTACATATTTCTCGGGGTGAACAATCATCAGGTGAACATCAAGCGGTTTGGTGCAGTACTTTTTCATCGGAACCATCAGCGGAAAACCGAACGAGATATTCGGCACGAATATCCCGTCCATCACGTCCACATGCAACCAGTCCGCTTCGCTGCGGTTGATCATCTCGAGGTCTTTTCTCAGGTCGCCGAAGTCCGCCGACAACACCGAGGGTGCAATCATCTTCATATCTGTCTGTGTTTTGTTGTTTGCAAAGGTAGGTATTTATTTGCACCCGTGCAAATAAATAGTCCAAAAAATAACATTTTCAGACACTCCAAAACAAGTATTTTGAAACTCGCTATCATTCAAGCAAAAACTGCCCAATCACATACCAATCACATACACCCCACATAGACCTGACAGCATAAAGACAGGGGCTGCCTGACGCCGATGGTCAGGCAGCCCCTGATATGTATCAATCGAAAAAGGTTAGATTGCGTTCGTAAAAGGTTAGATCGCGTTCACGAATTTAACCAGTGCATCGCGGTCTTCCTTGGACAGGTTGTAGAATTTCTTTGTTGACTCGAGTGCGTCGCTCTCCTCGCTGTAGCCGTGCCACATAATCGCCTCCACCACGTTGCGGGCACGGGTGTCGTGCATACGTGCCTCATACGCGTCGCCCGTTATCTTCCGGTGCAGTCCGCGTCCCCACAGCGGGGTGGTACGGCACCAGCCGGTACGGATATCCTTCTCCATACAGAGTTTGTGCTGTACAAAGTCGGTGTAGGGCCAGATGGTCTGGTAGGGATAGCGCGGCATATCGTTGTTGCGGGTGAAGAACTTGTTCGGGTCCTGTATGTAGTCCGCTCCGGTTGTCCACGACGGACGATGGCACTCGGCGCAACCTATCTGCGTGAACAGTTCGCGTCCGCGCAGCACCTCTTTGTCCTTTACGTTACGTGCGGCAGGCACAGCCAGACCGCGGTGCCATACCATAAAGTCGGAGTACTCGTCGTCCGACATCTCCACAGGCAGGTCGGTACTGGTCAGATAGTTGTAGATGTTCTGCTCCACGTTGTCGGTAAACCACTCGGCGTGCTCGTGCTTCGGGTCTATCTTCTCGATATAAGCGGGGAAACCGGCTTGCACATCGGGGTCTTTCGACGAGATGGTGGCGTAGTTCTTGCCTGCCAAGTCAAGGTAGTGGTAGCGGCGGTCGGAGCGGGTTACGTTGGTGATGTTCCAGATAGCGTTTGCACCTGCAGCGTCCAACAGCGGTCCGCGCGACATAGCGTAGGTGTAGCGGCGTACGTACTTGGTGCCGTCGCCCTGCTTCGAATTGGAGTAGTACGCCCCGTCTTTCCAGTTGCCGCCTTCGAACCATACACTTTTCCAGTGTTTGAGGTAGCCGGCTGCGTATGCTTTCTCCTCTTTTGCCCATTGGGCGGTGATAGAGTCGTCGGGAATAGCATCGGTCAGACCGGTACCGAAGATACCTATCGTATTCTCGAGGCGCACCTCATAGTCTCCGAGGTCGAGTTGGTCGGCACCATAGATAGCACTCTCGGGCATACTTACTTCGGGGTAGCGCAGTTCGAAGGTCTCGCCGTCGGCAAAAGCCATCTTGTCGCCGCTGGCGGCGCAGGTGCTGACCGTCTTCCACGTTACGTTGATTTGGCTCTCGTCAATCGGTGCCTTGAACGGTGCCACTGCGTGCAGTTGCGGCATACCTGCCACCCATGTCTTGTAGTTCTCCGTAGCGGGGTCGAAGATGACGAGCAGCGTACCGTTGCCTATCTCCGTGCTGTTGTACGTACCTTCTGCCACCGACTTGCCATGTCCGTAATTCGGGTGGCAGTGCAGGCACGACGAGCGCACGTACACCGGTCCCAAGCCGCCACGTGTACCCGTGGTGTTGCTCATAAACTGCTTCTCGAACAACGCTTCGCCTGCTTTGAACGCCTCCATCCAGTTGCCGTTCTCCACCGACGGGGTCGGCTGCTCGTAGGCGTTGGAGGTCGAGAGAAATGACGTACCGAGTTGCCCGCCCGTGTAGTACCAATCGGGCAGTTCGGTGTCTTCGTTGGTGGGCTCGTTCTGACCGCCCTCCTCAATATGGCAACTTGCCAGCGCAAAAACGCTGACAAGCATACCTGTCATCAAATAAGAACGTTTCATATAATTCTTAATTCATAATTCTTAATTCATAATTACTCCTGTTCGCTCAGTTTGGCGTTTACTTTGTTGAGCACGTCCACCAGGTCGGTACCTACCACCTTCACTGCATTGGTAGCCTCCGAACTCTTGGCGTTGGTAGCAAACGGCTCGGCAATCTGACCGATAGCGGCAATAGCGTCCTCAATAGCCTTTTTGCACTCGGTGTCGAGGTTGGCGTCCACCGATTTGATGTAGTCCGATACCGAAGCATCGCCTGCATTGCTGCCGCAATATGCGTTTTGGATAGAGCGGATGTTGTCCCGGAAGTCCTCGATCGAGTTGAGCGCATACGGGCTCTCGATGTAGTTGCGGTCTTCCTCGCTTGAAGCGTTGTTCGGACGACCTATCTTGGTGTTGCCCACCTCGTCGGCGATGTCGATACAGCCCTGAATCAGTTCCTCGGCAGCCTCCTGGTAGGTAGCATATATACCGCCGGTAGCCACTTTCATATACGAGCCGTAGCCCTTGGCGAACTCCACGCCGTAGTCGATTTCCGCCTCCTTGAGGATAGCCTGTTTCTCTTTGGTTACATTGTCCACGCCAGCCCACGAAGCCTCGAGAGCCACCGTCTGGTTGCGCAGGTCTTCGGCTACAGCCACCAGGTAAACCAACTCGGCACGGGTGTAGGTCGCGATGTCGTGCGTGCGTACATTACTCTTGTCGGCGTTGTCGCTGGCATAGAGCATATACTCCACAGCGTGGAAACCGAGCAGACCGTAACCCAGTTTGTCGCCTACATAGTCGGCACCCTGCTCCTCAATCTGCTTCATCTGCTCTGCGTTGCCGAGCATGGCGTCCATACCGTCTTTGTCCAGAGGCCACGAGTCGATATGCGGGTCGATGTTGTGGTTGGCAGCGGGACCGAAAAGGAATGCCTCGCTCAACTCCCAGTAGCGGCGGGCAGCCGTCCACGACTCGGCAGCAGCCTTCACGTCGGCATCGGTCAGGGTCTTTGCCTCAAACTTGTCGAAGATGTTTTCGCAGTTCTTGTAGAGGGTGATGGTTGCGTCCGACAGGTTCTTGTAGGTGGCAATCACCGTGTTGTCCACATACGGTGTCATCGCTGCCTTCAAGGCTTGTTCTTTCTTTGACAATATGGTAGTGTCCTTGGGATTATCCTTAGGATTTTCTACGCCATTGCCATTGTGCTCACACGAGGTCAGACTCGTGGCTGCTACTGCGAGCAGCGTTGCATAAAAGAAAATCTTTTTCATTGTTGTTTGTTAATTATTATTACATTATCGTTTGCTTACCCTTTTTGTACCCTGTCCATATACCTAATATCGGCTACCTATCCCCCACCATATACCCCCTCTTATATCTCTTTTGTACTCTGTCTATCTCTTGCGCATCTCTTGCTCATCCCTTGCTGTTTTGCCCGTATCTGTATAGGACCCTGCGTATAGGATACGTAGAACATACGTAGAACATTCGTAGAACATATAAATACTTTATCTATACTTTTGTGCTGCCTCTGTAGTACTCATATCGGTATGATATTGGACTTTCCCCGCTCTCTACCCACTATCCTTTGCTCTCTACCTCCTCCCTTCCTATTCACGCTGCAAAATTACTGCCTTCCGCCCCCACGGGCAATACCGCAATTTACTGAAATTCCGCTCCCCCGTATCCCCTGAAATAGGGAGAAACCACAGCCGTCATATCCTGCCTGCCGTCCGGTAATGTTGCAGGAATGAAAAAATATGTATATCTTTGCAATTCATAATTCATAATTCATAATTACAATGAACTCCACCCAACAGAAACAGGAACTCTTCAAGACCATCTGGGCGATAGCCAACGAACTGCGCGGTTCGGTGGACGGCTGGGACTTCAAGCAGTACGTGCTCGGTATGCTCTTCTACCGCTATATCTCGGAAAACATCACCGACTATATCAACCGTCTGCAACATGAGGCGGGGATAGAGGATTTCGACTATGCCGCTTTCGGCGACGAGGATGCCCTCCAAGCCAAAGAAGACATCGTGCGCGAGAAAGGCTTTTTTATCCTGCCGAGCCAACTTTTCTGCAATGTGCGCCGTCGGGCAAAAGAGGATACCAACCTCAACGAGACTCTCTCGGCGGTGTTTGCTGCGATAGAGCAGTCGGCAGTCGGTACGGCGAGCGAGGACGATATGCGGGGGCTGTTTGAGGACTTGGATGTCAACTCCACCAAACTCGGCAACACCGTACAGAAGCGCAACGAGCGCCTCTGCAAAATCCTCAACGCCATCGGCGACATGAATCTGGGGTCTAGTTCCCCTAGTTCTTCTAGTTCCTCTAGTTCCCCT
>DKEG01000028.1:36765-45682 GCA_002452095.1 Bacteroidales bacterium UBA6828
GTTCCTCTAGTTCCCCTAGTTTTTCTAGTTCTCCTAGCCCCTATTCCTCCCATCTCATCGATGCCTTTGGTGATGCCTACGAGTATCTGATGACCATGTATGCCGGCAATGCCGGCAAGAGCGGCGGCGAGTTCTTCACTCCGCAGGAGGTCTCGCGCCTGCTGGCACTTATCGCCACCGACGGCAAACAGCAGGTGCAGAAAGTCTATGACCCCGCCTGCGGGTCGGGCTCGCTGCTCCTGCAAGTATGCAAGGTACTGGGCAGGGACAACGTGCAGCAGGGCTTCTTCGGGCAGGAAATCAACCGCACCACCTACAACCTATGCCGTATCAATATGTTCCTCCACGACATCAACTACGAGAAGTTCGACATCGCCCTCGGCGACACCCTCGAGGAACCCAAGCACTGGGACGACCAGCCGTTTGATGTCATCGTCTCCAACCCGCCCTACTCCATCCGTTGGGCGGGCGACGGCAACCCGCTCCTCATCAACGACGAGCGTTTCTCGCCCGCAGGCGTACTGGCACCCAAGAGCAAAGCGGACCTCGCCTTTACCATGCATATCCTCCATTGGCTCAGCAGCAGCGGCACGGCGGCTATCGTCGAGTTCCCCGGCGTGCTGTACCGCGGCGGAGCGGAACAGAAGATACGCCGCTACCTGATAGACAACAATTTTGTGGACTGTGTCATACAACTGCCGCAGAACCTCTTTTTCGGGGTGAGCATCGCCACTTGTATCATTGTCTTGAAGAAGAACAAACAGGAGAACAAGACCCTCTTTATTGACGCAAGCGCGGAGTTTATACACGAGGGCAACAAGAACAAACTGACCGAAGAGAATATCCAAAAGATACTCGGCGAGTACCGCGAGCGCAGGGAGGTGGCGCATTTCTCGGCGTATGTGGACAATGCCCGTGTGGCGGAGAGGGAGTACAACCTGTCGGTCAACTCCTACGTAGAGCAGGAGGACACCCGCGAGGAGATAGACATCGACCGCCTCGAGGCGGAGATACACCGCGTCCATGCCAATGTGAACCGCCTCTTCGACGAAATCGACCAACTGACCAAGGAGATGACCTCCACAACCCCTACCTCCCCAACCCCTCCAAAGGAGGGGCTATAAAACTAGAAAGTATAGATATCCTAGATATCCTAGAAAATCTAGAAAGCCTAGAAAATCTAGAAAGCCTAGAAAATCTAGAATTTCTAGAACGTCTAGTTCCTCTAGAATTTCTAGAAAGTCTAGTTCCACTAGTTCCTCTAGAATTTCTAGAAAAGAAAACCACCCAACCAACAAAAAAACGACCAACCCAATGAAAATAGACGACCTGATACGCACATACTGCCCCGAAGGGGTAAAGAGAGTAAGATTGGGAGACTGCTGTACCTTTCAGCGAGGCAGTACGATTACAGCGAAAGAGGCTATAGCAGGCGATGTTCCTGTTATTGCGGGCGGGCAAAAGCCCGCCTATTACCACAATGTAGCAAATAGAGAGGGGGAGAGCATTACAGTTGCAGGCTCCGGCGCATACGCCGGCTTTGTTGCTTATTGGAATCAACCGATTTATGTATCGGATGCTTTTACCATTGCTCCTAAAGACGGTTGTTGTAGTTATAAGTATCTCTACTATTTTTTGAAGGCTAATCAAGAGCGTATACATAATACGAAAAAAGGTAGTGGCGTACCTCATGTCCATCCGTCCTCTATAGCCAATCTCCTCATCCCCCTCCCCCCTCTTCCTATCCAGCAAACCATCGTATCCTATTTGGATAAATTGACATCGCTGACAGCGGAGCTGGAGGCGGAGCTGGAACTCCAAAAGAAACGATACGATTTCTACCGAAACCGTCTCCTTTCTTTTGCTCCCGACTCGGCTACCCAATTCGATGCAAGGCTTAATTCCACCACACCGGTAAAATGGGTGAAACTGGGAGAAATAGCAGAGATTATAAGGGGCGGAAACTTCCAAAAGAAAGATTTTGTAGAGAGCGGATACCCCTGTATTCATTACGGGCAGATATATACACATTATGGAACATCTGCGACAGAAACAATAACCTATGTAGGTGAAGATGTCTTCTGCAAATCGAAAAAGGCACAACCTAATGATATTGTAATGGCAGTAACCAGTGAAAATATAGAAGATGTATGCAAGTGTGTTGCTTGGATAGGGAAAGAGCCAATTGCTGTTAGCGGACATACTGCAATCATTCATCATCAACAGAATGCCAAATATCTGTCTTACTATTTTCATACTGCGATGTTTGCGGAACAAAAGAAAAAACTTGTACATGGAACAAAAGTAATTGAAGTAACCCCCAAGGCATTAGAAGAAATCCTTATCCCCCTCCCCCCTCTTTCGGAGCAGGAGCGTATCGTAGGTATCTTGGACAAGTACGAGACTCTTGTCCATAACACCCAAGAGGGTATTCCCGCTCTCATCGCAGCCGTGAAACAGAAATATGAGTACTACAGAGAGCGGATGCTCACTTTCTAGAGCACCTAGATCTTCTAGATCTTCTAGAGCACCTAGATCTTCTAGATCTTCTAGAAACCACTAAAAAAACCACCAACTAAACAACAAAGCCTATGCAACCACAAAAATCCATCCCCCGCGTGCTGCGCACGCAAGTCAATTGGAAAGAACTCTATTTCTACCAAAAGACCGATGTGCTCTACCAGATGACCGTTGTCTTCTGCCGGCGTTTCCTACCCGCCCACGGCGACCGCACCGTGGATCAGATGGTACAGGCTGCCCGCTCGGGCAAGCAGAACATCGTGGAGGGTTGCGCTGACGGGGTTACCTCCACCGAGATGCAACTCAAACTGCTCAATGTCGCCCGCAGCAGCATACAGGAGTTGCAGGAAGACTACCGCGACTATCTGCTATCCCGCTTCAGTGGTTTATGGGACAACGGACACCCCCGCTATGATGCGCTGCTACTCTTCTGCCGCAACCATAATGCATTAGCCGACTATCTGCCCTTCTTTGAGCGATGGAGCGACGAGGAAACCGCCAATGCGGGTTACACCCTTTGCCGCATGGTGGATAAGATGATGAGCACCTATATCGAGGGACTGGAGACGCAGTTTGTCACCCAAGGCGGTATCAAAGAGCGGATGTATGCCGCACGCACAGGCTACCGCCAGGAGCAGGACGCCCGCCTCGCCGCCCTCGAAGCAGAGAACAAAAGACTAAAAGAAGAAAACAGAAAACTAAAAGAACAACTAGAACAACTAAGATAACTAGTTCCCCTAGATCCTCTAGATCCCCTAGTTCCCCTAGTTCCCCTAGTTCCCCTAGTTCCCCTAGATCCTCTAGATCCCCTAGAAAAAATCCCCTACTATGCTCAATCCATACCACATCATCTCCGAGGCGGACGAGAGTACCGTAGTCTCCGCCTACAAGCCCCAGGACAAGCCCTCCACCTGCTACCAGAGCGAGGCGGACCTCGAGCAAGCCCTTATCCGCCAACTGGAGGCACAGGGCTACGAATACCTGCCTCTCCACACCGAGACAGACCTTATCGCCAACCTCCGCCGGCAAATAGAGCAACTCAACCGCTTCTGCTTCACCGACGCGGAATGGCAGGCGTTCTTCGCCGAACATATCGCCAACCCCAACCTCGGTATCGCGGGCAAGACGCAGATGATTCAGAACGACTATATCCGCCCCATCCGTCTCAAAGACGGCACTACCAAGAACATCTATCTCCTCGACAAACAGACCCTTGCCAACAACCGCCTGCAGGTCATCAACCAGTATGTCCCTGAGGGCGGAGCCTTCGACAACCGATACGATGTAACCATCCTCGTCAACGGGTTGCCGCTGGTGCATATCGAACTCAAACGCCGCGGGGTGGCAATCAAAGAGGCTTTCAACCAAATCAACCGCTACGAGAGGGAATCGTTCTGGGCGGGCAGCGGGCTGTATCAGTTCGCACAGATATTCGTCATCAGCAACGGCACCGAGACCAAATACTACAGCAACACCACCCGCTACAAACACATAGAGAAAAACGCCCAAGCCGCACAGGCACGGAGCCGCAGCCGCAAGGTGGCGAGCAACTCGTTTGAGTTCACCTCCTACTGGGCAGACCGCGAGAACCGACTTATCCCCGACCTCGTGGATTTCACCGCCACCTTCTTCTGCCGCCTTACGCTGCTCAGTATCCTCACGCACTACTGCGTGCTGACCGTGGACGGCGACCTATTGGTGATGCGCCCATACCAGATATGCGCCACCGAGGCGATACTCAGGCGTATCCTCATTGCGAGCAACCGACGCGAATGGGGAACCGTCCGCGCAGGCGGATATATATGGCACACCACGGGCAGCGGCAAGACGCTGACCGGTTTCAAGACCGCACAACTGGCAAGCCGTATGGAGGGCGTGGACAAAGTGCTGTTTGTGGTGGACAGAAAAGACCTCGACTATCAGACAATGCTGGAGTACGACCGCTTCGAGAAAGGGGCTGCCAACACCACCAAAGACACTACGGAACTGAAACGCCGCCTCGAGAACCCCGACAGCCGCATACTCATCACCACCATCCAGAAACTGAGTATCTTTGTCAACAAGACTCCGCAACACCCCGTCTATGACCGGCACGTGGTGCTCATCTTCGACGAGTGCCACCGCAGCCAGTTCGGCGAGATGCACGCTGCCATCGTCCGCCGCTTCAAGCGGTATCATATCTTCGGCTTTACGGGGACGCCTATCTTCGCCGAGAATGCCTCGAAAGGGACTAGGATATCTAGTATTTCTAGTTCTTCTAGTATTTCTAGTTCTTCTAGTTCTTCTAGTTCTCCTAGTTCTTCTAGTTCCCCTAGCCCTTCTAGAGATTCTAGTTCCTTTTTTCTCACCACCGCCCAGGCATTTGGCGACAGGCTGCATGTCTATACTATCGTAGATGCCATCCGCGACCACAATGTGCTGCCGTTTCTGGTGAGTTATGTCTCCACTATGAAAGCCGAGGAGAACATCAGCGACGAGGAGGTACCCGGTATCGACCGCGAGAAAGCCCTGATGTCGCCCGTGCGTATCCGCAAGATTGTGGATTATGTACTGGAGCATTACGACCAAAAGACCAAGCGCAACAGCGTCTATACACTGAAAGACAAACGCCGCCAAGGCTTCAACTCTATTTTCTGCTGCGCCTCCGTGCCTGCTGCCAAAGCCTACTACGAGGCATTCAAAGCCGCCCAAGCCAATATCCCCGAGAGCAAACGCCTCAAGATAGCCACTATCTTCTCCTTTGCCGCCAACGAGGATATAGAGAACATAGAAAATCTAGATAATCTAGATAATCTAGATCCCCTAGATAATCTAGATAGTCTAGGCTCCCGCGAGTTCCTCGAGTCCGCCATCGCCGACTATAATGCGATGTTCTCCATGCGGTTCGACACCTCCTCCAAGGGCTTCCAAGGCTACTACAAAGATGTCAGCCGGCGTATGAAAGACCGCGAACTCGATATGCTCATCGTGGTCAATATGTTCCTCACGGGCTTCGATGCCACCACGCTCAATACCCTCTGGGTGGACAAGAACCTGCGCGACCACGGCTTGATACAAGCCTACAGCCGCACCAACCGTATCCTCAACAGCATCAAGACCTTTGGCAACATCGTCTGCTTCCGCAATCTTGAGAAAGCCACCAACGATGCCATATCGCTCTTCGGCGACCGCGAAGCGGGCGGACTGATACTGCTACGCAGTTTCAACGACTACTACCTCGGCTACGACGAGACCAAAGACAACGGCGAGACGGTACACCACCCCGGCTATGTGGACGCTGTGGCAAACCTGTGCAAGGATTTTCCGCATGCGGAGATACTCCACATGGGTGAGGAACAACAGCGGGCGTTTATCAAGGCGTTTGGTGCCTTGCTGCGTGCGCAGAACGTACTGAACGCTTTCGACCAGTTCCGCGGACAGGAAATCATCTTGCCGCAGGATATGCAGGACTACAAGTCGTACTATCTCGACCTGCGCGACCAATACCGACCGAAAAAAGAGAAAACGGACATCAACGACGACCTCGTCTTTGAGATGGAACTCATCAAACAGGTGGAAATCAACATCGACTATATCCTGATGATGGTCAGCCGTTTGCACGATGAGCATGTCGGCAATGCCGAGATACGCCTGCGCTTGGAGAAAACCATCACCTCATCGCCCGACCTGCGTCCGAAACGCGAACTCATCGAACAGTTTATCGACTCGCTCACCCCCGACAGCGATGTTCACGGCGAGTGGAATGCTTTTGTGCGCGAGCAGCAGGCAAAACAACTGGAGCAGATTATAGAGGAGGAACACCTGCGCCCCGAAGAGACACGGCGTTTTATGACCCGTGCTTTTCTGGAGGGACAGGTGCAGGAAATGGGTACCGACGTGAGCCGTATCCTGCCGCCCATGCCGCTCTTCTCCAAAGACAAAGAGCGCAGCCGCAAAAAAGAGACCGTACTTGAAAAACTCAGAGCCTTCTTCACGCGCTTCTTCGATATCAGCAACGGAAACTTTGAGGCATAAAATAAGAGGGTGTCTAACTAGTTAAAAAGAATACCTGTTCTTCAGAAAAAGATTGCTCTTGACGACGCGAGCCGCGTCGTCCCCCACCAAAATAAGAGGCTGCCTATACTTGTTAGACAGCCTCTTTAAGTGGATTTTTTACAACTCGAAGAAACCGCTGTAGTTGATACTCAGGGCGATGTAGGGTTCGTTGTTGTAGGCTGTAGCCGAGTGGGGGTTTTGGTTGAGGATGCCATAGCCGAACTCACCCTTGACCACAATATGCGGAATGGGGAAATAGTTGAAGCCGCAGGAGATTTTCTGCCGTCCTGCCCAGTAGTTGCGGCTGGCGTCAATCTTTGCCTGTGCATCGTAGATGTCGTAGCGGGCAAAGAGGTAGAACTGCTGTTGCTTGTCGCGCAAGGTCTTGCTGAGCGAGAAGAAATCATACCCAATCTCCGCACCGGCACTATAGGCATCACTGGCTACGTTCTGGCGTTTCGAGACCGATGTCTTCGGCATCGACTTGTTGTAGGCGGTAATCTTGTCGGCATCGCTCAGGTGTCCATAGATAGCCGAGCCGCGGAAGATAACGCCGTGCCCCTTATAGCACCAATCGAATGCGCCGAGGCTCACCAGTCCCTTTACCCCCGCATACTTGGTATTATTGGTCGGTTGCAGGTTGTTGCGGAAAGAGGTGCCCGCATAGCCGCTCACTGACAGACGCAGTGCGTCCGAACCCTGCTTGTTGAGCGGGTAGAAATCCAAGCGTGCCAGACCCGCATAGCAGTTGGCGAGTTTGAACTCGTATGCCGAAGCCGAACCGTAGTGAATCCAGTATTTGTTGCCGAACTGTGCGCTCTCCAAACCGGGTAGGAACTGCGCCGTATAACCAAGCCACTTGTAGCGTCCGTGGAACTGAAGCCCTATATCGTGCCACGTACAGGGGATAATCGTGTTGTCACCTTCGGGACGATATACGCCGAAGAATTGGTCGGGCTCGTGGTGGGCATTAGTGCCACCCAACGGCACAATAAGCATACCCGCACGCAGGTTGGCATAACGGTTGAATGACTTCTGCAACCAGAACTGCTCCAATGCTACTTCGCCGCCGCGCTCCACCTCGGTCTCGTACTCGCCACCCTCTTCGTCCTCAATCTCCACAGCCGCCTCGGTGCCGCCGTGCTCGAACTCAATCTCCGTACCCATCGACCAGCCCTTGCCGAAGTCGTAGCCCATATACACCACCACGTGCGGGAGGTCGAACTCGCCGTATTGGTCGTTCTTGTACTTCTCGGGGGAGGTGTAGCGCAGATAGTTGTTGGAGTAGAAGCAGCGTTTCATCGTTGCCTCGCCGTACCCGCCGATAGTGAGACGGCGGGTGCGCTCCGTAGCGGGCGCAACCTCGTCGGTAGTTGTTTTTGGGGATACCTCCTGTTGATTTTGCGTCTGCTCCAAACGCTCCACGCGCTCCATCAGTGCTTTCAGATCGGCTTGCGACACCACAATAGAGTCCTCAGCGTGCAGCAGAAGAACGCACGCAGAAAGCAGCCAGAAAGAACAAATATATCTTTTCATACTAATACCAGAGTTGCCTGTTTGCCGATGGTTTCCGATGCTTTGCCTTGCCGTGGCGGTCTGCCGCCGAGTCTGCGCTTTCGACAGACAGAACCGCCCCCACAAGGCTTTGTACAATTCAATAAACCATCTTTCAAAAAACAATGCAAAGGTACAGCCTTTTGCCTGTTGCTGCAATCCCGCCTTTTCGGTAAAGTCTATCCCTAAATGTGGGTATAATACAAAAAAGAAGAACCGGACGGCTCTTCTTTTTTGCTAAGAGGTACAGACAGGCTGCACGGATATACGGGTAAGAATTACTTACGGATACCCAACTCTTTGATGATAGCACGGTAACGCTCGATGTCACGCTCCTTGAGGTAATCGAGCATACGGCGACGTTTGCCGACGAGGTTGGTCAGCGCACGCTCCGTACCGAAGTCCTTGCGGTTTTGCTTCAGGTGCTCTGTAAGGTGGTTGATACGGAAAGTGAACAGAGCGATCTGGCTCTCTGCAGAACCGGTGTTCTTGGCATCATTGCCATACTTGGCAAAGAGTTCTGCTTTTTTCTCAGATGTCAAATACATGACTAAAAAAGATAATTTAATAAAACAATCATAACCTCGCCCGATGTCCGCCACTATGACAGTGCTTCTATCCGGACGATGTTACATCTACCGCCTTTGAAGAAAATTTCCAAAAGCGGGTGCAAAGGTACGACTTTTTTCTGATATGTGCAAGAGGAAATGCACAATGTAATATGCATAATGATTGCATAAAAAATGTATATTGTGCATAAAAAGGCGGCTTATCCTATCGGTAAAGGGCAATTCTTTCTACGTCCTTT
>DKEG01000028.1:45723-66799 GCA_002452095.1 Bacteroidales bacterium UBA6828
CTACGTAATTGGTATTATGGATGTATAGGGATTGCATACTCTGTATAATTTATGCATATTCGGGCGAGATATTCCTGCTCAGGTTGACCGGGAGTAGGAATGAGTTCGACACGCTTTTGGGGATTGGTACAGGGGAGCAGACCGAGGGCGGAGAGATCCATAATAGTGGAGTAGCCGGAGCGGGCGATGATATGGCGGGCAGAGAGGAGAGCCGCAGCGAGATCGGTATCGCCAAGGTACGGCACGAGGGTGATATTCGCGTGCGAAAGAGACGTGGCGGGGCGGTCGGGTTTGCCTTGGACGACAAGGACACGCTCCTGCGAGTGGGCATAGCGGTTGAGTATATGTTCTTCGAGAAGGGTGCGCTGGGGTTCCAAGCCGCTCAGGACGGCGACTACATCATAATTGGCAAATCGGCTGTCTAAGTGCAGTTTTGCGCCCTCCTCAAAGCGGGAAAGCGCACCGATATAGCGGATACGGTCTGTTGAGGAAAGCGGTGTGCTGAGTATGCCACTAAGGGTATGATTGGGCGTATCGGGTACCCAGACTTCGGCAAAATGGCGATAGACGGCTGCGTGAAGACGGCTAACAATTGGGGAGAGCCGCTGCCACGGACGTGGGAGGAGGATATGAAGTTGGTGGGTGATATAGACGCACTTTGCCAGGGAGGAAAAGAGTCCGAAACGGTTGTCGGAGATAACAAGGTCGAAATGCTCGGCTTTTAGGTAGCGGTTAAGCAAGCGATGGTCGCGGAGGGAGAAGTACACTATTTTCGGCAAGGCACGGAGCATCGCCCCGACCTGGCTGTTGCCCGCAGAATAGGTCAGGCGGAGGGAAGCCAAAGGCAACACGGGGAGATCGGGGAAATGGCGACGAAGCAGGAGCAGACTATCGCCATCGCCCCCAAGAACGACCTCATCGCCGGCGGCAAGATGCCGGCGGACAAGCGGAATACAGCGGGAGGCGTGCCCCAGTCCCCAGTTCAAAGGTGCAACGAGAAGTTTCATATAATTATGAATTATGAATTAAGAATTATGAATTATATGTATTTTCACTGACATTTCACTCTTCATTCATAATTCCTCATTCATAATTAAAGTGAGTTCAAAATAAAAATTCCTTTGCCGCAAAGCGGCAAGAAATCCAAGTAAATCGTTGACTTCACATCCATAAATTGCCATAAATTTTATCGCCTACGGCGGCAAAGTAAGACAATTTGCTTATATCGAACTGACGTTAATTAAAGTTATGCGCTGATGATGACTTGGTAGCCTTTGGCGATGAGGGGTGCGGCGATGGATTCCATTTCGGTGCGGGAGAGTTTTTCCAATGTTTTGACAGGGGTGGCACGGTCGATGACGTACATCATTATCTCGTGCGGACGGAGACGCTCTACGGCAGCATACCAAGCGGACAATTCCTCGGGGGTAGTGTTGTCGATGGTCTTGCCGAGATGTTTGCCCCGCAGGAAACAAGTCTGGAGGATAAAATCGCCGTTGAAATGCGAGAGATACTGCTCTATCTGACTGACAGTAAGGGCATTATTCACGGGCTGATCGATACGACGCATAGTCTCGTCGATAGCGGAATCGAGTTTGAGGATACGGTTGTCGCACTGCCACAGTGCTTCGACCACATCGGGGCGGGCGAGTTGCGTAGAATTGGAGAGAACGGATACGCGGGCGGTCGGGCATATAGCATTGCGCAGGGCAATAGTATCGGTGATTATTCCCTTGAAATCGGGGTGCAGCGTAGGCTCGCCATTGCCGCTGAACGTAATCACATCGGGTGTAACGCCCTCGGTTTGGAGCGATTGCAGTTTGCGTTCCAACGCTTGGCGCACCTCTTCGCGGGTAGGCAGGACGGGGTGCGAGACGGGTTGATTGAAGCCACATTCGCAATAGACACAATCGAAAGTGCAGAGTTTGTGCTGCAGAGGCATCAGTTCCATTCCCAGCGAGATACCGAGACGGCGGGAATGGATAGGACCATAGACAATTTCGGGGAAAAGCATTGCGGTTAATTATGAATTAGGAATTACGAATTACGAATTATGAATTATGAATTACAAGTATTGAAATCCGACAGAGCATATAATTCATAATTATTCATTCATAATTCATCATTAAACAATCACTCGGTTGCCGAGTTGGCGGCAGATGATGTTGCGCACTTCGAGGAGTTGGGATTGGACAGCCAACTGCGCTTTTTTCTGTTCCCAGTCGGAGTCGGTTTTCAGCAGTTGCTCCACCTCGTCGAGGCGTAGTTCGATGACCGTCAGTTTGATTTCCAATAGAAGGCGACCGACCAATTTGTCCAGTTGCTCGGCAGTTTCCTCCTGCTTTACCTCATGCACCACGTTTTCGGAAATACTCTGTTTGGAGTATATTTGACTGAGTTGGTAGCGGTCGGCAATGAGATCGACCGCCAGACTGCTGACGGCAGAATTGGGATGAAATTTGAAGAACGTCTCCGCCACAAAACCGGCATCGTGGCAATGGGCGAGGTACTCGTCGATAACGGTTTGACAGAGCGCATTAGGGGCAGCAATGCCATCGGTGGACAGTTGGGCAAGGATATATTCGCCGGTCTGAACAGGCTGTCCGTTTTCCTGCACATAGAGCGTTCGCTCTCCATAGCGCACAATCACTTGGAGGAGATTGCGGTAGTTCTCCTCTAACTTGATTTGTTTCTTGTTCTGTTGCGGAGCGGCAGTTGGCGCGGGTGCAGTCTGCTCAGTGTCTTCGGCAAAAGCCGCCATCCGATCCTGCTCCTCGCGCTGTTTTTCCGCTTCGGTGGCTTTGTTGCGGCGAAGGCGTATCACTTCGCGGGTGAGGAGTTGTTCGTTGATCATCAGTTTGTCCGCCGAGTCCTTGATATATACTTGCCTGGTAATCATATCGGGGATTTGGGCAATAGACTGCGTGATGTCTTTGATAAGAGCGGCACGTTTCTGCGGGTCGCCACCTGCCTCCTCTTTCAAAAGCGTTGATTTGAACCGAATAAAATCGGTTTGGTGGGATTGGATATACTCGATAAAATCAGAAGCGTTGTGGCTCTGTGCATAGGAGTCGGGGTCTTCACCGTCGGGCAGCAGCACGACCTTGACATTGAAGCCCTCTTCGAGGAACATATCGATACCCCGCAAAGCGGCATGAATACCCGCTGCATCGCCGTCATAGAGGACGGTGATGTTGCTTGTAAAACGCTTGATGAGCCGTATCTGCGGTTTGGTAAGGGCGGTACCGCCGCTGGCAACCACGTTCTGAATACCGGACTGGTGCATAGAGATGACATCCATCTGCCCCTCCACCAGATAACAGAGGTCTTCACGGGCGATTGCCTGTTTGGCGAGGAAGAGTCCGTACAGTTCGTTGGTCTTGGAGTAGATAAGCGAGTCGGGCGAATTGACATACTTGCCGACATTCTCTTTCTTCCTCATGATACGCCCCGCAAAGGCGACCGTCTTGCCCGATACGGTATGGATGGGGAACATCACACGGTCGCGGAAACGGTCGTAGATACGTCCGTCCTCGCTCTTGCCGCAGACGCCCGTGCCGATCTTGGTATCAACATTGTTGACGATATATTTCTCAATGAAGCCCTGCTGCTTGAGTGCTGCCGCAAGGGGATTGCCTTTCTCGGGGGAATAGCCGAGTTGGAACTTACGAATGATGTCGTCGCGCAGTCCGCGCTCACGGAAATAAGCCAGACCGATAGCCTGCCCCTCGGGGGTATCCCACAGTTGGGACTGAAACCAGCGGTTGCAGAAATCGTTGACCACGAACATCGACTCGCGGTCGTCCTGACGCTGCTGCTCCTCGGGCGACAGTTCGCGTTCCTCCACCTCGATATGGTACTTGCGCCCAAGTTGCTTGACCGCCTCCACGAATGAGCATTGCTCGATGTCCATAATGAAGCCCACCGCATGCCCCGACTTGCCGCAGCCGAAGCACTTATAGATACCCTTGCTCGGGCTGACGGTGAAAGAGCCGGTCTTCTCGTTATGGAACGGACAGAGACCGATAAGGTTTGCGCCACGCCGTTTGAGCGTAACGTAGTCGCCGACCACCTCTTCTATCTTGGCGGCGGCGAAAATACGGTCTATGGTCTCGCGAGGAATCAAGGGAAATTATGAATTATGAATTACGAATTAGGAGGCGTAATCTGTCATTTATCAAACTTGACACATAGTCATCATTTTCTCCAGAGATACATACCGAGGCGGATATTCCACTGGTCGAGACGTCCGCGGGTGTAGCGGTCGTTGGCAGCCCCCATCTTGTTGAAATTGGTCTCCTTATAGGGGTTGATCAGACCGAAGTCGTACCCGCCACGGAGGAAGAACTGTTGATACTGGAAGCCTACACCCACGCCCCATGTGATATTGAAGCGATTAAGGTCGCGGCTCAGTTCGGAGTCGTTGTAATCAAAGAGAGAATACTTCAGTTTCTCGGAAGAGTTGCCATCCAGTTGCCGCTCGAACACCTTTTCGTCCATAGCCACAGCACATTGCACAGAAGGTCCCGTATAGAGAATGATATATGTCTCGCCGGCAATCTCGAACTTATACTGCCAATCGACAAAGAGTTCCAACTGGTGGTACGTAGTGCGGGTACTTGTTTGAGGATAGGTAGAGAAAGCACTGTTGCTTCTCCATTTGGTCTGCCCTTGCGCAAAGGTATAGTTGATACCGATACTGGAGCCGAAACCTTTGATATAGGTAGCATCGTAAACGAACCCCAATTTCAGTCCGTTCAAGACAGTGGTATTGACCAAGGAATCCTGTGCATAGCGGGTATCAGGGGAATTGAGACGCAGGACAGGCTGTGCAAAGCCTATCTGGAAGCCGAAGCCTTGTGGCAGGTCTTGCGCAAAAGCGGTAAGAGCAAAAAGGGCGATAAGCAATGTGGTTGATAAACGTTTCATAACTATGTGTAATTTTATTAGAACAAAACTCTCAAAACCTCTCTTGCGGTGCAACACGCACCGCACTTTTATTTAGAGGTTTTCAGTTTGCGGGTAGAGCGGGTGTTGGTTTTCTCCGTTTTCGAAGCGTCTTGTGTGGGAGTCTCCTGCTCCGGTTCGGTGGCGGCGGCACTGACGGCACCGTTTACGGGGCGTGGTGTGCGCTGCGGGCGGAGGAATACATCGGCGGGCTGCTGCGGGCGTTCCTGTTCCGCCCAGAAGAAACCGCTGAGACGGTCTTTGCCATCGGGTACTTGGTCCAACGGATAGAGCGTACCAGTGGTCTGCGCCGTAAAGAGGATATGGTGAATCTTCCGGTTTTCGAGATAGACCTTGACGAAACTCGACTGCGTGGTATTCACCCCGAGGAACGTGCCGTCGTCCTCCTTTGGGAAGAATACCGTCAGGGCATTGCCGTTCACGTCCACCTGCCGCAGTTCGCTGTCTCGGATATAGGCAATCATCTCTTTCCCCGCCATCTGGTCGAAATAGGTGCCGGTTTCCTGCCGGACGGTCAGAGCACTGCCTATACCGCGGGCATAATAGACCGTACCGTTGCGCATATATATGTATATAGTGTCGGCAGAGATCTGATTGCTGTCGCTCCAGCATACGGGTTCGGTATAGAGCGTCATCACCGAGTCGCGTCCGTTGTAGGATATTGAGTCGCACACCGCCTGCATATCCTCGCGATAGACACGCACGTTATGGAACGCACGCATAGCACGGTAGGTGGTATCCTGCCAGAGGGTATCGGGGGGGGCGGTGGTCAGGACGCTGTCGATCAAGATACTGTCGCGGGGAATGAGGTGCATCAGTTGGTACGGCACCTGCTCGGTAAAAAGTGTATCGGCGTGCATATAGCCGTAGGCGGTAGAGTCCGACCAATCGACCATGAGTGCACTATCGGTCACGTAGCCGTACTCGCCATCGCGGAACATCTCGCCATAGTTGCCGAAGAGCGTTGCCATCTGCACGGTATCTTTCATTTCCATACCGCCGATGATTTTGCCATAGCCAAGACGTTTATTGTAGAAGATAGTGTCGCCCGTCATGGATTTGCCGTCGGTATGCACGACATGGGAGCGGTCGAGAAGCATAGACTGCTCGGTTTCCGTATTGTACCAGCCACGGGAGGAATAGATATTCGTCTCCTGCTCATAGACGATCAGGGTCGGGCTGACCAAATCGGCGATGTGGGTATCGGTGTTATAGAGCAGCGTATCGGTCGTAAGGTCGAACTTAGGGTTTTCCAAATGCACATGGTGGCTAAACACCGCCTGCTTGGTATTGGGGGTGTATTGCCCCCATACGGAAGTGAGTGTATTGAGTGTATCGCTGATGGTGCCGCCCGTATAGTAGTAGGCGATGTCGCGGATACGGTCGTAGTTGAGGCTGTCGGTGGTAAGGATGGTGGGGTTGTCTTTGCCGTGGACGAGACGCACATGCCGGCGCAGGCGGGCGAACTTGGTATTGCCGTTGTAGAACAACTTATCGCCATAGCCGAGGAGGGTATCGCCCTGCACAAAGCGCACATGCCCGAAAGCGTCCAGCGAGTTCTCTTTCTCGTAGAAATAGGCGGAGTCGCAATACATCAGGGCAGAGTCGTGGCGGAAGATGACATCACCCCGCAGGATTTGGGCATCGGCAATGCGCTCCTGATCAAAATTGAGCGTCTCGGAGTGCTCCAAATACACCATTGTCTGTGCTTGCAGCCCCAAGCACAGCAACAAACTTAATATAGCCGTTCCACAACGTTTCACCCTGTGGTAATTGACGTGAGTTAGAGATAAAAATCCTTTGCCCTTGCGGACAAGAAATCTAAATAAATCTTTGTCTTAGCATCCATAAATTGCCATAAATCTTATCGCCTGCGGCGGTAAAGTAATGCAATTATCGAACTTATTCGTGTATCCAGCCCGGATATTGGAAGTCGCAGCCTGCCCATTTGGGGTCGATTTGGATATAGGTGGTTTTCTGCTTTTGCAGAATCCAATTATGGATAAACTCGGCAGACAGTTTCTGCTCCAACATACCTTTGATAGTCTGGAAATCGTCGGTCAGGTTGGCGCGATGCACATCGGTTTTCTTGCGCAGACGGACGATAGCGCACACCTCTTTGTTGCGCTGCTGATCCATCATCACAAACGGTGCTGAGATGTCGCCCTCCTGCATAGAATAGATTTGTTTGGCAATCTCGGGGGGGAGGTCCTGGTACTCAAAGCGGGTGCTGCCCGTGTTGGGGTTGGTCATTACACCCGCATTCATAGCCGTATTTTTGTCCTCCGAGTAGCGGATAACCGCCTGTTCGAAAGTCATCTCCCCGTCCTTAATCTTTTGACTTATCGTATCCAAGCGATTGATGGCGTTGATTTTGTCTTCCGCGCTGATACGCGGGCGGAGCAGGATATGGCGGCAGTTGATACGATCACCTTTTTTCTCAATAAGTTGGATGATATGGTAGCCGTATTCGGTCTGTACGATACGCGACACTTTCTTGGGGCCGTTGAGGTTGAAAGCCACATCGGCAAACTCGCTTACGAGTTGCCCCCGCCCGACGAAGCCCAGTTCACCGCCCCGCTTGGCAGACTCGGTGTCCTCGGAATAGAGACGCGCCAGCATTGCGAAATCGGCTTTGCCGGAATTGACGCGCTCGGTAAACTCACGCAAGCGGCTCTTGATGCGCTCGGTTTCCTCGACGGGTACGGGCGGCTCGAAACTGAGTATCTGCACCTCAACCTGCGCGGGCATCAGCGGAATGGAGTCCTCGGGCAGCGAGTTGTAGTAACGGCGTATCTCAGCGGGTGTCGGCTTGATATGCTCTGTGAGTTTCTGCTGCATCTGCTGGATAATCATCTGGTTGCGCACGGTGGTCATCATCTCCTCGCGTATTTCGCTGCTTGTCTTGCGGAAATACTCCTCCATTTTCTCCTTGGAGCCGATCTGGGAGATATAGTAGTTGATACGCATATCCACCTGGTGGCTTACCGAGGATTCGTTAGCCACTACGGAGTCGATCTCCGCCTGGTGAAGAAAAAGTTTCTGTATAGCAATCTGCTCGGGAATGACACAATAGGGGTCGCCCGATATCTGCTGCCCCTCGTACTGCGCACGGAGGCGTTCTTCCTCGACCTCACTTTTGAGTATAGCCTCGTCGCCCACAATCCAGATCACTTCGTCAATCACGTTGTCTTGCGCCTGCGCAGCGGGCATAGAGAACACGGCCGCCAGTAGCAAAAAAGTATATACTTGGTTCTTCATATTCATTGTTCAGATAAACTTTATTCGCTCCTATACAATAATCGTGCAAATGTACTGCTTTTTTCGCAGTTGTGCAAATTAAAACATTTTCTGATATAAAGAAAAGGTGCCAGAGGCAACGGCTGACAGGGAACCCCTACATTCGCGTCCGCGGCGGAAATAAACCGAAAGTTACTCTTTGACGACGCGGGAGAATAGGGAGTTCTGCTCAAGCCACAGGCTTTCGTGTCGCTGCGGTACTCAGTGCGCCTATGGCGCATAACGACGCGGGACGCGTCGTCTCCCATACATAGCATAGTCATACGGTTTGTACCAAACCGACCGCGGACGAGGCGTAACACCCTACTTCGCCTATGGCTTGCAGGGAACCCGTAGCGGCCGCGGCTATGGCTTGTAGGGAATTCGTAGCGGCCGCGGCGGAAGATTGGTGTCAATGCCGCCTAACAGATGCTGAACAACCCGATAATCACCCGATAACAACCCGATGCAATTACTATAAAGCAAACATAGGGGGACGATAAGACGAATGGGACGGATGGGGGATTTTTGGGGGAATCGGGATTTGTGGATTGTAGCGGGTTTGTATAATCCAAACATTCTTTGTATCTTTGCAAGATAATTGATATACAATGATGAAACGCATTTTATATTTTCTCTTTCTTCCTTTTCTGCTATGGTCTTGCACTCGCGCCAGTGCCCCCAAACCCTATGGGTATGTTCGTTTCACAATGCCCGACACATGCTATGCGCCTTTTGCGGAGCACCACCCCGACCGACAAGTGTATCCATACGATTTTCTGCTCTCGTGCAATGGCGAGGTACAACCGCGCATAGAGAAGGGTGAACAGTACTGGATAAACATCGTGTACCCTACCCTCAACGCCACCGTTCATTGCTCGTATAAGCCCGTCCGTGGCAATCTGCGCGAACTGACCAATGATGCCCTCGAGTTTGTCTATAAGAACGCTTCGCACGCCACGTCTATCCCCGAACAGGCATACTCCCATCCCGAGGCGCACGTCTATGGCGTGTTCTTCGATCTGGAGGGAAACACCGCCTCGCCCTACCAGTTTTTTCTGACCGATTCGACGCATCATTTCTTCCGCGCATCGGTCTATTGCAACTGCCGCCCCAATGCCGACTCGCTGGCACCGATACACGAGTACCTGCGGGCGGATATGATTCACCTGATAGAGTCGTTCCAATGGCAGTACTGACCGACATACTCGCCGCCCGCAGAGAAGGGCGCAAACTTCTGACACTGCTGCTCGACCCCGAGAAAGCCGACTTGGAGAAGTTACCCCTTTCGGGCAGTTATTTGCCCGATTATGTGTTTGTAGGCGGCAGCACGGGCGGCAACTGCGATGCGCCGGTAGCGGCTTTGCGCCGCTGCACCGGTGTGCCGGTTGTTCTTTTTCCCGGTTCGGCTTTGCAGTTCTCGCCCGATGCCGATGCGCTGCTGTTTCTGTCGCTGCTCTCGGGGCGCAATGCGGAGACGCTCATAGGGCAACAGGTGCGTGCCGCGCGGGCAGTCCGCCGGTCGGGCATAGAGAGTATTCCGATGGGCTATATATTGATCGACGGGGGCAAAGAGACGGCGGTGCAACGGGTAACGCATACACAGCCTATCCCGCAGACCGACCTCACACAGATAGTGGATACCGCCATCGCCGCCGAACTGCTTGGCAAACAACTCATCTACCTGGAGGCAGGCAGCGGAGCACTTACCCCTGTCAGCGCAAGAATTATCTGCGCAGTGCGGGAGAATACGAATATACCGCTTGTTGTCGGCGGCGGTATCCGTACCACGGAACAGATGACCAACGCTTTCTCTGCGGGGGCGGACATGGTAGTTATCGGCAACTACTTCGAGTCCCACCCCGAAGAACTGACCGCCTTTTGCCAAGCGGCACAACAGTACAGCCAAAGAAACATATAATTAGCCATTAATTAACCATTAATTAACCATTAATGTTCGAACACCACCTCAAAGAACTGATATAAACATGACAAACACCAAACTCATACACGATTTTGTTGCCTATTGGACAGGCAAAGGGTACGAGAAAGGCGAGTCGCAACCGTTCTGGATTGCGCTGCTCCATGCTCTCGGCATAGAAGAACCCACCACGTTTATCACCTTTGAGCAGCAAGTGCATATCGACCACACGGCTTTCATCGACGGTTTCATACCCGCCACCAAGGTGCTGATTGAGCAGAAGTCGGTGCAGAAAGACCTGGGTGCGCCCATACGCCAGTCGGACGGCTCGCTGCTCAATCCGTTCCAGCAAGCCAAACGCTATGCCGCCGAACTGCCGTACAGCAGTCGCCCGCGGTGGATAGTAACGTGCAATTTCCGCGAGTTCTGGATATACGATATGGAGCAGCCCAACGGCGAACCGCAAGTGGTACTGTTGGAGAACCTCGAGAAAGAGCATTACCGTCTGCGTTTCTTGGTGGACACGGGCAGCGACACCCTGCGCAAGGAGATGGAACTGTCGATACAGGCGGGCGACCTGGTGGGGAATATTTACGATGCCATCCGTCCGCAGTATGCCCACCCCGACGCCCCCGATACACTCGCCTCGCTCAACCAACTGTGTGTGCGGCTCGTCTTCTGTCTCTTTGCGGAAGATGCGGGGCTGTTTGGCGACAAGAACGAGTTTCACGACTACCTCAACCAGTTCCCCGCCCCGCACCTGCGCCGTGCGCTGATAGACCTGTTCCGTGTCTTGGACACCAAGCCCGACGACCGCGACCCGTACTTGGACGACGACCTGCGACGGTTCCCGTATGTGAACGGCGGACTGTTCTCCAACGAGAACATCGAGATACCGCAACTGACCGATGAGATACGCGCACTCCTGCTCACCAAAGCCTCGGAGGACTTCGACTGGTCGGAGATAAGTCCCACTATCTTCGGGGCGGTGTTTGAGAGCACACTCAACCCCGATACGCGCCGCTCGGGCGGTATGCACTACACGAGTATCGAGAACATCCACAAGGTTATCGACCCGCTGTTCCTCAACGACTTGCAGCACGAGTTCGAGAGTATTGCCAACGACAAAACGCATAACTCAAAATCCATCATTCAAAATCTGCGTGCTTTCCAAGACAAACTGGCATCGCTCACGTTCTTCGACCCGGCGTGCGGCAGCGGCAACTTCCTGACTGAGACCTATATCAGTCTGCGCCGTTTGGAGAACAAGGTCATCCGCCTCCTGCAAGGCGACCAAATGCAGTTGGGCACGTTCACCAATCCTATCCGTGTGGATATACACCAGTTCTACGGCATCGAGATAAACGACTTTGCCGTCTCGGTGGCGACCACAGCCCTGTGGATAGCCGAGTTGCAGATGCTGCGCGAGACAGAGCGTATCTGCCAAATAGAAGCCAAGCCCCTGCCCCTCCACGCCTACCACAATATCCACGAGGGCAACGCCCTGCGCACCGATTGGAGCCAAGTTGTCCCCACCGACCGACTAAACTACATCATGGGCAACCCGCCGTTTGTAGGTGCGCGAATGAAGTCGGAAAGCCAAGCCGAAGATATGCTCAATCTCTTTGGCAAACAATGGAAGAATATCGGCAATCTGGATTATGTAGGCGGGTGGTATCTGAAAACAGCACAGATGATGCAAGCCAATCCTGCTCTGCGTGCAGCATTGGTATCTACCAATTCTATCACACAAGGCGAGCAGGTGGCTATTCTGTGGAAGCCGCTATTTGAAGACTATGGCGTGCATATCGACTTTGCATATCCTACTTTCCGCTGGGATAGTGAGAGCAGTCTCAAGGCGCACGTGCATTGCGTGATTATCGGATTCTCAAAGGCAGTAAACAACGCTCCCAAGCGATTATACAACACGGACAATACCTACCGCCAATGCCAAAATATCAATGCCTATTTGGTGGACGGACCGGATGTGTTTATTGAATCAAGGACAAAGCCTCTGTGCGATGTACCGCCAATGGGAGTAGGAAGTCAAGCCATTGATGATGGACATTATATTTTTACAGAGGAGGAGAGACTACAGTTTATTAACATAGAGCCAAAGTCAGAACCTTTGTTTAGAAGATGGTTTGGGGCTGATGAATTTATCAACAATAAGGTGCGTTATTGCTTGTGGCTTGGGGATTGTTCTCCTGCAGAGTTGAAATCAATGCCGCATTGCTATGAACGTGTCAATGCTGTCCGTGAGTTCCGTTTAGCCAGCAAAAGGAGTGCCACTCTCAAAGCAGCAGACTATCCACATCGTTTTGCAATGACTATCATCCCGACAAGCAATTATTTATTGGTGCCTCGTGTGTCGTCAGAACGCCGTCGTTATATACCTATAGGCTTTATGACACCAGATAACTTTGTAAATGATGCTGTACAGATTATCCCCAACGCTACTTTATATCACTTTGGAGTATTGACGAGTAATGTGCACATGGCGTGGATGCGTGCGGTATGCGGGCGACTGAAGAGCGACTACCGCTACAGCAAAGACATCGTTTACAACAACTTCCCATGGCCGCAGTGTGGTGCTACGCCGGGGACGCGGACGCCCTCGTCCGCGGATGGTTTGGCACAAACCACAGGAGACAGCAATGCGGGTGTTACTGTGGGTGTTACCGCAGGCGGGGCGCCCGCGTCCCCGGAAGGGGCGTTCCCAGCGGTAGTATCTCCTATGGTTGCCGCTATTGAGCGCACCGCCCAAGCCATCTTGGACGCACGGGCAAAGTACCCCGATTGCTCATTGGCGGACTTGTACGACGAAGTAACCATGCCTATCGAACTGCGCCGTGCCCATCAAGCCAACGACCGCGCAGTAATGGCAGCGTATGGTTTCCCGACCACAATGACAGAGTCCGACTGCGTGGCACGACTGCTGGAGATGTACCAACAACTGACAAAGAAAGATTAACGTTTTTGTAACATATAATTATCCACGAATTATCCATTAATGCATTAACGAACAATTATATGGTTAAATATATGTCCAAAGAAAAATAATTAACAACCAATTAACGATAATTAACGGAGCCACAAGACACCCTATAATGCGTTTTTTAATGGGATTTTAATGGCTTTTAATGGAGAAAGGGAACTATGGCAACACAAGAGGAAAAAGACGAGCGGTATATGGAGATGGCGATCCATGAGGCGGAACTGGCATACGAGCAGGACGAGGTGCCGGTGGGGTGCGTGATAGTGGCTAACGGGCAAGTCATCGGGCGGGGGCATAACCTGACCGAGACGCTGCAGGACGTTACCGCCCACGCCGAAATGCAAGCACTCACGGCTGCCGCACAGACTGCGGGGGGCAAGTATTTGCCCGATGCGACGCTGTATGTTACGGTGGAACCCTGCGTGATGTGCGCAGGGGCTATCGGTTGGGCGCAGATAGGGCGTGTAGTCTATGGCTGCGACGACAGCAAACGCGGTTACCGCCAGTTGGCACCGAGTGCATTACACCCCAAGACGACCGTTACCGCCGGTGTCCTCTCCGCCCGCACCCGCACCCTGATGCAGAATTTCTTTCAGGCACACAGGTGAGGCAATTTGTAAATTTGTAAATTAGTAAATTAGTAAATTAGCCTATTCGGAATGGCTTATCCACCCGACATCCACCCGACATCCACCTGTGTTTTTAATGATGAATTATATCATACTATCCTATAAGCATCCTATAACGATCCTATAACAAACAGAAAGATCTATTTTTTCCTTACGGGTTCGCAGGTGATCTGTATGCCCAAGCGGCGGAATGTCTTCTGATCGACATCGGACAGCATCACGGTGGAGTGCGCCTGGCAGCCGTTGAGACGCGGCAGTTGGCGCAACGCCTCGGCACAACGCTCGTCGCTTTGGCTCAATACGGACAGGGCAACCAGCACTTCGTCGGTATGCAAGCGGGGGTTATGCCCCTGCAAGTAGGCAATCTTCGTATGTTGGATCGGTTCAATCAGGTTCTGCGGCAAGAGGCGCACCGAATGGTCGATATGTGCCAGATGTTTGGTGGCGTTGAGCAGCAGTGCCGCCGAACAGCCGAGCAGGTCGCCGGTATGGGCGGTGATGATAGTTCCGTCTTCGAATTCGACAGCCGCAGCGGAAGCGTTTTCCTTGTCTCGGCAAGCCTTGGCAGCAACGGTGGTGCGGCGATAGTCGGTAGTGATACCGAGTTGGCGCATCAGCAGTGTGATCTTATTGATTTCCTTCTCGGCATCGCGCCCTTCGGCAAAAGCGTCCAGCGCGGCATAGTAGCGGCGGATGACCTCCTGCTTGCTCGCCTCGTTGCACACCTCATCGTCCGAGATACAGAACCCTACCATGTTCACCCCCATATCGGTGGGCGATTTGTAGGGGTTATGCCCGTAGATACCCGTGAAGAGGGCGTCCAAGACGGGGAAAATCTCGATGTCGCGGTTGTAGTTGATAGCGATATTTCCGTAAGCCTCGAGGTGGAACGGGTCGATCATATTCACATCGTTGAGGTCGGCCGTCGCTGCCTCGTATGCCACGTTGATAGGGTTCTTGAGCGGGAGGTTCCATACGGGGAAAGTCTCGAACTTGGCATAGCCCGCCTCGATACCCCGCCGGTGCTCGTTGTAGAGTTGGGAGAGACAAACCGCCATCTTGCCGCTGCCGGGACCGGGCGCCGTAACAATCACCAGCGGGCGTGTGGTCTCCACGTAGTCGTTCTTGCCGAAGCCGTCAGGCGAGGCGATGAGCGACACATTGGTAGGGTAGCCGTCTATTAGGCGATGGTAATAGACTTTCACTCCGAGGTTCTCCAGACGGCGACGGTAGGCGTCCGCCGAGGGCTGCCCATTGTAGTGGGTTACGACCACGCTGCCCACATAGAAACCGCGGTGCTGAAACTCGTCGCGCAGGCGCAGCACGTCCTCGTCGTAGGTGATACCGAGATCCTGGCGCACTTTGTTGCGCTCGATGTCCATCGCCGAGATGACGATGAGTATCTCGATGCGGTCGGCGAGTTGCGAGAGCATCTGCAACTTCGAGTCAGGTCGGAAACCCGGCAGGATTCGCGATGCATGGTTGTCGTCGAAGAGTTTGCCCCCGAGTTCGAGGTAGAGTTTGTTGCCAAACGCCGCGATACGCTCACGGATATGCTCCGACTGAATGCGGATGTACTTGTCGTTATCAAAACCGAGTTTCATAAAGTCTCCTATTTGCGTACAAAGGTACTACAATTTTTGCATTTCTGCAACCCGTTTCTTCTTGATATGCGTGCTATTTGTTACCAAATACACCCCCGAGAAGACGAGCAGGATAGCAATGGCTTGCAGATAACCGAAGACCGCCAGCCCCATCATCACCGACACCAGACACGAAACCACCGGCTGGAAATAGTTGTATATCGCCACCTGCGTCGGACGCAGAACCTGTTGCGCCCAAGTTATCAGAATATAGGCGCAATATGTTCCGAAGAACACCACAAAACCCGCTTCCCAATAGGAATGAACGGCTATCGCACTCCACGGCAGGGAGATGATGTGCGGCAGGGCGAATGGCCAGACAGTAAGCGTGGCAAAGAGCATCATCCATTTCATACACGTTATCACCGAGTATTTCCTGATCAGTTTGCCAAACACCACCAGATAGGTAGCAAACGAGCATTGCGCCAGCACACACATCGCCGCCCCGAGTGCATCACGATACGGATTGACCGCCCCCGCAGCAGAAGCCGTATGCGAGGTAAGAATCACCATCAAAGCCCCCGAGAGAGCCAAACAGATACCCGCTATCTTCTGCCACGACACTTTCTCGTGCAAAAATATCACTGACAAGACAAGCGAAATAATAGGCAGCGTGGTGGTCATAATACTCGCATTGACAGGCGAGGTCATATTCACGCCTATCGTAAACAATCCCTGGTTGAATGTGATACTGCATAGCGATGCCAAGAAGAATAGCCCTATATCGTGCAAAGGTACATGCTCCTGTTTCTTACCACAAAGAGCAAGTACCAGCGAGGTGAGCCAAAAGCACAACGCACCTCCTGCCACGCGAAAAGCCACTATATCCATACCCGAAAAATCGGTGCGCATCGCATCCTTGGCAAGCGGTGTCATCAGCCCCCAGATAATACACGCCGAAACCATCGCCAAATGGCGGAAAAACGAATTCATAAAACAGACTTTATACCTTATAACAACAAAAAGGAGTACCGCTATAGTACCCCCTTACACCAATATCCGAAGTATCTTAACGTCAGTTCGATATAAAAACTCCTTTGCCGCATAGCGGCAAGAAATCCAAGTAAATCTTTGTTTTTATCCATAAATTGCCTTAAATCTTATTCGCCTACGGCGGTAAAATATGCAATTATGCTTATATCAAACTGACGTTATCTTAATACTGCGCCGTGTCATACACTTGGTCTGCCACCTCGCTGCCTGCCAGTTTCTCGATGATGCAGAACGCAAAGTCGCTGCTCAGTCCGGGACCCTTGGCAGTAATGATATTCTTACTCTCCACCACCAATCCGCCTATATAACTCTCGCCCAAAGACTGCTCAAAGCCGGGGTAGCAGGTGGCTTGTTTGCCTTGCAGGATACCCAACTTGCCCAACACCGATGGTGCTGCACAGATAGCCGCAATGGGCTTGTCGGCAGCATTGTGCTGAACCAGCAGGTCACACAGCGCATGGCACTCGCCCAGTTTCGTAGCCCCTCCGGGGAGAATGAGCATCTCCGCATCCGAGAAATCGATGTCTTCTATCAGTCCGTCCGCCTCTACAGCGATGTTGTGAGCCCCCAACACCATAGCCTTGCCGGTTATGGAAACGGTCGTCATACGGATGTTTGCACGACGCAGAAGGTCGATAGTGGTAATAGCCTCGATTTCCTCGAAACCATTGTCAAGAAACAAATAATTCATAATCAGTCAGATGCGAAAACGCAATTAGTTAAACTTAAAGTTATATGTGATTGTTCCTGTCTGAATTGATTTGTCGCTCTCCGAGAACCTGGCTCTGCGAGCCGCACTGAGAGCGAGTTGAATAGTGGCTTGGTCGCTGACGGTAGTACCACGAGTTATCTGTGCATCTTTGACAGTTCCATCGGGCAATACCCAAATAGAGACGACCACTTTCCCGTCCTGATTAAACTCATTTTTCGGTTGGGGCAATGTTCCTTTAATACTGCGCCCATCGAGTCTCCAATCATTTCCGCCCGAGGTGCCGTGTCCTGCCACAGGATTGCCTTTTTGCCCTTCGCCTTTGGTATCTCCGCTGCCTTGTGCACCGGCGGGGTTATTGCCGAACAACGACCCCATCGCCGCAGCCTTGTCTTTCGCAGCCTGCTCTTTGGCTTTCTGCTCCGCTATGGCTTTCTCTCTGGCTATACGCTCCGCCTCTTCCTGTGCCGCTTTGGCTTTCTCCTGACGCAGACGTTCTGCCTCCGCCTCTTTGCGGGCTTTCTCCTCTTGCTCCCGCTGACGCTGCAGAGCAAGCGTCTCCTCGTCCTCCTGCGTCATCAGGTCATTGTTCGTCGGTTTGGATGGCGCAGGCGGCGGAGCCACACTCTCCAACGGTACCGATTGTGTCTCAGGATTCGGTTCACTGCCGCCTGCCTCCTGCACATCGCCGAAAGATACCTCTATTCCCTCGTCCTCGGGCAGCACGGGCGCACCCATATACACAAACCACAACAACAGAAACAGCAGCAACAAGGCAACCAAAGTCCCCACCGCAGCAATGATATTTGATTTCTGTTTGAGTGTCATCTTCCGTCCGCAAATATCCGAAGTTACTTCTTCGTTGCCACCACCAGTTTCATCTTGTGCTGGTTGGCAATATCCAATACACGCACCACCTCTTTGTAAGGTATATCCTCGTCGGCATGGAGCGCAATATACATTGTGGAGTCCTGCTGCTGCAGCGTACTGAGATAGCCCTCCAAATCATCGGGATTGATGGCTTGCGGTTTGGCTTTGCCTACCGCTACAAAATAGTTGCCGAGGTTGTCAATGCTCACCTTTGCCACCACCTGGCGCGTGGTCGTCTTGGCACGCGACTGGGGCAGGTTAATCTTTATATCGTTGGGCGATGACATTGTACTCGCCATCACAAAGAAAAGCAACAGCAAAAATATCAAGTCCGTCATAGAGGACATCGCAAATGTTGCCTCTACCTTGTTTCGTCTTTTGAGAGCCATTTTTCTTACAGGATAAAGAACAATGGACAAAGAACAAAGAACAGTATGTATGTTAATTGTTAATTGTACATTGTTGATTGTACGTTATGCCGGTTCGTTCAGCAGGTCCATAAACTCCATAGTGCGGGCCTCGAGCAGGCGCACCACGCGGTCAATACGTGCCACGAGCATATTGTAGGCAAACATCGCCAGAATACCGACTATCAGACCGCCCACCGTCGTAACCATCGCCTCGTACATGCCCGTACTCAGCGCGGACATCTCTATCACGCCGCCCGAGGTCTGCGCCATATTGTAGAATGTGCGGATCATACCCAGCACCGTACCCAGAAAACCGAGCATCGGCGCACCGCCTGCAATAGTAGCCATAATCACCAGCCCTTTCTCCAGTTTGCCCACCTCCAGGTTACCTACGTTCTCCACTGCCACCTGCACGTCCTGCATCGGGCGACCGATACGCGTGATACCTTTCTCTATCATGTGCGCGGAGGGCGTATCGGTCTGCTTGCACAGGTTCAGTGCCGAGTCTATTTTGCCCTCGTGGATATAGTCGCGGATACGGTCCATAAAACTCTTATCCTCTTTGGTGGCATGCTTCAGCACCACTATGCGCTCAATAAAAATATAGATTGCCCACGCCAGCAGCAGAGCCAGTACAATCATTATCCAGCCGCCGTACTGCGCCATCGTCCAAAGGTTAATCGACTCTTCTACAGGCTGTTCGATAGCCCTCTGCTCTGCCATAGCAGCCATAGCCGTGTCTTGAAGGAATAACATAGTATATTGTTTTTTAGAGTTCTGTTTTTGTAAGGGGATTAAAGTCCTTAAAGTCGTTAAGGGCGTTAAGGGCTACCTTGCCAGGCAGGCGCGGTAGCGGCGTATCGTCTCCTCTATACCGAGATACAGTGCATCGGAAATCAGCGCATGCCCGATACTCACCTCCGCTGTCCACGGAAACGCCTCCACAAACGGGCGCAGATTGTGCAGGTTGAGGTCATGCCCCGCATTCAGTCCCAAACCTAACGCTTTCGCTTTCTCTGCCGCAGGATGGTACATCTCTATCGCCGCCGCAGGGTCTTTTTCGTATAGTTCGGCATACGGACCGGTGTACAACTCCACCCTGTCAGCACCCGCCTGCTTGGCATACTCCACCATCTCGGGGTCGGCGTCCACAAAGACACTCACCCGTATGCCGCAGGCGTGGAAACGCTCCGCCGACCCGTGCAAATAAGACAGGTTCGTCCGCGTGTCCCAACCGTGGTTGCTGGTCAGCTGCTGCGGGGCGTCGGGAACAAGCGTTACCTGCGTCGGACGCACATCGCACACCAGTGCCGTAAACGCCTCCGTCGGATTGCCCTCTATATTAAACTCGGTGGTAACCAGCGATTTGAGCGCATACACATCGCTCCTGCGTATGTGCCGCTCGTCGGGGCGGGGGTGTACCGTGATACCCTGCGCACCGAAACGCTCGCAATCCACCGCAAAACGCTCCACGTCGGGCATATTCCCCCCACGCGCGTTACGCAGCGTAGCCACCTTGTTGATATTTACACTCAGTCTCGTCATACAGTCGGGCATACTTTTTCCCGCTGCAAAGATACAACAAATTCCGGGATTATGCAAATAATTTGCAGATATGGATTTTTTCTCGCCGGATAAATACAACAAAACCAAGCATCTAACGAATGCTTGGCTTTTTGTTGTTGCCTAACCAGGATTCGAACCCAGACAGACAGAACCAGAATCTGTAGTGCTACCATTACACAATTAGGCAAATACCTTCCTCTCGAAAGCGTGTGCAAAATTACTGCAAATTTTCGATACGTGCAAATAATTCTGCAAAATAATGCTATTTTTCCAACAAATAAGGCAGATACTCGTCCCTGATATACAGGAAATCGGGTATTTCGCTCAATATCGACCGACATTCGTCTATCGCACGTTGCGTATCACCCGTCTTCTCATAGCACTGGGCTATACACATACGCAGCGACGCATAGTTCCACAGGTGTGTGCAGTCCATATTCTTCAGAAACAGATTGCGCGCACGGGTAAACATCTTCAGCGCCTCTTCCTTGTCCCCGCCGAATGCCGACGGGGCATAGAAATCCACATTCGCTTTCAGCGTCAGCACAAACGGGTCGTCAGGAGCCAACTCGGCGGCACGTTTCACCAACTTGAACGACAGCAAACCGGCGGAAAACAGACGCGACTTGTTGAGCATAAAATCGTATGCATTCACCGACGACATATACATACAATAGTGTGCCTCCGAGATATGTCCCTCCTTGTATTCGTCCTCCACGTGCTTCCTGAAAGCCGTCAGATACTCTTCGGCTTGCGGATCTTTCCGGTCTATGGCCGTTGCCAGAAAACCATATTCGTAGTTAATCAGACGCTTGCGCTCTTCCACGGACAATTCATCCCATTTCGAAGTCGTTACAAAGTCTTTCCATACCGACATATCCTGCTGTAGAAACGCCTTGTATAGTTGTTCGTCGGTGTATTGCGCAAAGCATAACGCCGAACAGAAAAGCAGACAAACCAAAAGTGTTGTTGTAATCATCATTGAAATAAAAAACAGACTGAACTATGCAATATGCGTGCCAAAACACCCGCATTATGTGCAAAACCGCAAAAATACAAACCACAATACCCTTTGTACTGTCCAATAACA